>DATEIR010000009.1:0-24762 GCA_035278885.1 Gemmatimonadales bacterium
GACCGGAAGAACGCCCGGGTGCAGGGCGCCCACGAGGCGATCCGGCCCACCGACGTTCGCCGGCGGCCCGAGGAGATGCAGAAATTTCTCGAGCCCGACCAGTTCCGGCTGTACCAGCTGATCTGGCAGCGCTTCATGGCGTCGCAGATGACGCCGGCGCAGTACGACATGACGGTGGTCGAGTTCGACCTGGGCAAGTATCTCTTCCGGGCCACCGGCTCGGTCATGATCTTCGACGGCTACCACGTCCTCTACACCGAGGGCCGGGAGAAGGAAGAGGGTCGCCAGGTAGAGGACCTTCCGCCCATCCCGCCGCTCAACCAGGGCGACACGGTCGAGGTCCGCGAGATCACGCCGTCGCAGCACTTCACCGAGCCGCCGCCGCGCTTCAGCGAGGCGAGCCTGGTGAAGGAGCTGGAGCGCCTCGGCATCGGCCGTCCGTCCACCTACAGCGCCATCATCTCGACCCTCTCGGCCCGCGAGTACGTCAAGGTCGATCAGCGCCGGTTCTTCCCCACCGAGCTGGGCGAGACGGTGGAGAAGATCATGATCGGGAAGTTCCCCGAGATCTTCAACGTCGAGTTCACCTCCGGCATGGAGACGGAGCTCGACCGGGTGGAAGAAGGGGAGCTGAGCTGGCAGGGCGTGCTGGCGGACTTCTACGGCCCGTTCAACAAGGCGCTCGGCGCGGTGGACATGAACGCGCTGGTGACGGCGGCCTACGGCCTGAGCGCGGAGGACATCGCCAAGGAGCAGTGTCCCAAGTGCGGCTCACCGGTCGAGCTCCGCACCGGCCGGTTCGGGCCCTACCTGGCCTGCATCAAGTACAAGGACACCTGCGACTACGTGAAGTCGCTCAAGAAGGCCAAGACGCCGGATCGTCCCACCGACGAGAAGTGCCATCTCTGTGGATCGCCGATGGTGATCAAGACCGGGCGGTTCGGCGAGTTCCTGGCCTGCACCACCTATCCGGCGTGCAAGGGCACCCGCGCGATCCCGATGGGGATCAAGTGCCCCAAGTGCGACGTGGGCGATCTCGCCGAGCGGCGCACCAAGCGCGGCAAGTCGTTCTGGGGTTGCGTGCGCTACCCCGCCTGCGACTTCTCCACCTGGAACAAGCCGGTGCCGGACACCTGCCCGGAGTGCGGCTTTGTCGGCATGGAGAAGAAGGTCAGCAAGGCCGAGGGCGAGACCCGGACCTGCCTCAAGTGCAAGCACAAGATCGTCCTCGCCGAGCCCGAGGAGGTGGCGCTGGCGTGACCGCCACCGCGACCGTGGTGGGCGGCGGCCTGGCCGGGACGGAGGCAGCCTGGGCCCTGGCGGAGCGCGGCGTGCGGGTGACCCTTCACGAGATGCGGCCGGTGGTTTCCACGCCGGCGCACCGCACCGACCGGCTGGCCGAGCTGGTCTGCAGCAACTCCTTCAAGTCCGTCGACACCGCCAACGCGCACGGCCTGCTCAAGGCCGAGCTCCGCGCGCTCGGCAGCGTGCTGCTGCCGTGCGCCGACGAGGCGAGGGTGCCCGGCGGCGCGGCGCTCGCGGTGGACCGGGAGGTGTTTTCCCGGCTGGCACACGAGAAGGTGAGCGCCCATCCCAATATCACCATCGTGCGGGGCGAGGTGGCCGAGCTGCCGTCGCCCGGGGTGATCGCGACGGGGCCGCTCACCTCCGACCGGCTGGCCGAGGCGATCGGCGCCCGGCTCGGCGCCGAGGCGCTCGCCTTCTACGACGCGATCGCGCCGGTGGTGGCGGACGAGTCGCTCGACCACGACCGGCTGTACCCCCTCTCCCGCTACGGCAAGGGCGACGGCGACGACTACCTCAACGCCCCACTCGACCGTCCGGGCTACGACGCGTTCCTGGACGCGATCGCGGCGGCCGACCAGCACCAGGGGCATGACTTCGACCAGGTCCCCTACTTCGAGGGGTGCCTCCCGGTCGAGGAGATGGCGCGCCGGGGGCGCGAGACGCTCCGCTTCGGCCCGATGAAGCCGGTGGGCTTGCCCGACCCTCGTACGGGGCGCGAGCCCTGGGCCGTGGTCCAGCTTCGTCGGGAGGACAAGGCGGGGCAGATGTGGAATCTGGTGGGCTTCCAGACCCGTCTCAGGATCCCGGAGCAGCAGCGGGTCTTCCGGATGATTCCCGGCCTCGAGGCCGCCGAGTTTCTCCGGTTCGGGAGCATTCACCGGAACGCCTACCTCAACAGCCCGGCGAGTCTCGGCCCCGCGCTTACGGCCAAGGACGACGACCGGCTCTTCTTCGCCGGCCAGCTCACCGGGGTCGAGGGCTACACCGAGTCGCTGGGCACGGGCCTGCTGGCCGGCATCAACCTCGCGCGACGTCTGGAGGGCCGTCCAGCGGCCGTCCCGCCGCCAACCACGATGCTCGGCGGGCTGTACCGGTATCTGCGCGACGCCGATCCGCGACACTTTCAGCCGATGAACGCCAACTTCGGGTTGCTCGAGCCGTTGCAGGGTAAGATCAAGAAAGACGCGAAGAGGAGCTTGCTGGCCGAGCGGGCGCAGCGCGACTTCCAGACGTTTCTTGGGGAGCTTCGGTGATGATTCACCACGAAGACACGAAGGTCACGAAGGACACGAAGGAACCGCAAGATGGTGGGGTGCACACCCACATATCACTGCTGTCCTTCGTGGCCTTCGTGGCCTTCGTGCCTTCGTAATGAAAGGCCGCACGAGGTCCGCTGAGCGCGCGATGCCCATTGAGCAGCCACCCGAAGTAGCCGATTACCTCCTCCATCTCGAGAAGGAGAAGGGCTCCAGCCCGCATACGGTGAAGGCCTACCGCCGGGACCTCGAGGCATTCGTCGAGTTCTGCGTCCGGCACTATGGGGGCACCTGGGACTGGGGAACGGTGGATCGGCTCGGCCTCCGCGGATTCCTGGGCGAGCTGCAGCGCCGCGGGCTGGCCAAGCGTACCGCCGCGAGGAGTCTGTCGGCCGTGCGGAGCTTCTACCGGTATCTCCAGGTGCACCACGACGTGCCCAACGCCGTGGCCCGCGCGGCCAAGGTGCCGCGCGTCGAGAAGCGGCTGCCCACCTACCTCGACCGGGAGCAGACCGGGCGGCTCTTCGCCTGGGCCGAGTCACGCGCGGCAGGCGACGAGTACAAGCCCACCCGCGATCTCGCGATCCTCGAGCTCTTCTACTCCACCGGCATCCGGCTCAGCGAGCTGAGCGGGATGAATCTCGACGACCTGGACCTTTTGTCGGATCAGGCCAAGGTGCGGGGAAAGGGAAGGAAGGAGCGGATCGTTCCGGTGGGGTCGCGCGCGGTGCTGGCCCTGCGCCGCTATCTTAACCTCCGGGAGGGGGTACGCCCGCGCACGGCGGCGGATCGACGGGCGGTATTTCTGAGTACGCGAGGGCGCCGGCTGGCGCCGAGGGAGGTCCAGCGCGCGGTGCACCGCATGTTCGACGCGGTAGGCGGCGACGATCTCCGGGTTCATTCGCTGCGGCACACCTTCGCTACCCACATGCTCGACGCGGGGGCCGATCTCCGCGCGGTGCAGGAGCTCCTGGGCCACGCGTCGCTGAGCACGACGCAGGTCTACACCCACACGAGCGTGGAACGGCTGAAGAAGGTGTATCAGCAGGCGCATCCTAGGGCGTGAGGCGGTAAGGCGAAAGGTGGAGCGATGTACACGTGGACCGACAACGATGACATGCGGCCCAGGGCACTCGGACCTGCGCTCGGTTCGAGCCCGCCTACCGCCTTACCGCCTTACCGCCTCACCGCCCGCTAGAGGAGCTCCAGTGTTCCACGGAACCACCATCCTCACGGTTCGCAGAGACGGCCGCGTCGCCCTCGGGGGCGACGGGCAGGTCAGCATCGGCGACAGCGTGGTGAAGGCGAGCGCCACCAAGGTCCGCACCCTCAAGGGCGGCAAGGTGCTGGCGGGGTTCGCCGGGTCCGTGGCCGACGCGCTCACGCTGTACGAAAAGTTCGAGGAGAAGCTCGACCGCTATCCCGCCAACCTTCCCCGCGCGGCGGTGGAGCTGGCCAAGGATTGGCGGAGCGATCGGATCCTCCGCCGCCTGGAAGCGCTGCTGGTGGTGGCCGACATGGAGCACAGCTTCCTGGTGAGCGGCTCGGGTGAGCTGATCGAGCCCGACGACGGGGTCGTCGCGGTCGGCTCCGGCGGCAACTATGCCCTGGCCGCCGCGCGCGCGCTGCTCCCCCTGCCGGGGCAGGATGCCCGGACCATCGTCCAGCGGTCGCTCGAGATCGCGGCGGATATCTGCGTCTACACCAATCGGCATATCACAGTGCTGGAACTGCCAGGAGAAGCGAAGGGCGAAAAGTGAAGGGCGAAGGGGGCACGCGATAGGCTCCTCGCGCACCCCTTCGCCGTTCGCCTTTCGCCTTTCGCCCCAAGCCATGACCGACACCATCGCCCATACCGAAGCTCCCGAGTCCCCCGCTCCCGCGCCCTGGCTGGAGGAGATGCCTCCGCGCCAGATCGTCGCCGAGCTCGACCGCTACATCGTGGGGCAGGACGCCGCCAAGAAGGCCGTGGCCATCGCGGTCCGGAATCGCTGGCGGCGGGCCCAGGCGCCGGACGACATCCGCGACGAGATCACCCCGTACAACATCATCATGATCGGGCCCACGGGTGTCGGCAAAACCGAGGTCGCCCGGCGGCTGGCCCGGCTCGCCGGCGCCCCGTTCATCAAGGTCGAGGCCAGCAAGTTCACCGAGGTGGGCTACGTCGGACGGGACGCCGAGTCCATGGTGCGCGACCTGGTGGATGCGGCCATCAACATGGTCCGCACCGAGCGCGAGGATGAGGTCTATCCCCAGGCCGAGCAGCGGGCGGACGAGCGGCTGCTGGACCTTCTCCTCCCGGCCCCACCGCCGGTCGCAGGGGCACAGGGGCGCGGGGGCGCAGGGTCGAGCACCGACGGAGCATCCGTCTTCGTCGTGAGCGCGAGTGGCCAGGCCAAGCCCGAGGCCGCCGCCACGGCCGAGGAGGAGCGTCGGAGTCGCTCGCGGGAGAAGCTGCGCCAGATGCTGGCCGAAGGCGCCCTGGACGACCGCGAGGTGGAGATCGAGGTCACCCCGCAGAGCTTCCCCATGATGGAGCTGATCCAGCCGCCTCAGGGCATGGAGGGGGCGGACATCAACTTCACCGAGATGCTGCAGGAGATGATGCCGAAGCGGAAGAAGCGGCGCACGGTCAAGGTGCCCGAGGCCCGGCGCGTCCTGGTGGACGAGGAGCTCAAGAAGCTGGTGGACATGGACGACGTGGTGAACGAGTCGCTCGACCGGGTCGAGAACCACGGGATCATCTTCATCGACGAGCTGGACAAGATCGCCGGCGAGCGGGGGCAGGGCGGGGGGCCCGACGTCTCCCGCGAGGGGGTCCAGCGCGACCTGCTTCCCATCGTCGAGGGAAGCACCATCCAGACCCGCTACGGCTACGTTCGGAGCGACCACATCCTCTTCATCGCGGCGGGCGCCTTTCACGTCTCCAAGCCGAGCGACCTGATCCCCGAGCTGCAGGGCCGTTTTCCCATCCGGGTGGAGCTCCAGCCGCTCACCGAGCAGGACTTCGTTCGGATCATGACCGAGCCGGAGAACGCGCTGACCAAGCAGTACCAGGCGCTGGTGGCGGCGGAGCAGGCGGAGCTGGTCTTCACCCCGGAGGGGGTGGCGGAGGTGGCCCGGGTGGCCTTCCAGGCCAATGACCGGATGGAGAACATCGGCGCCCGCCGGCTGCACACCGTCATGGCGGCGCTGCTGGAGGACGTGCTGTTCGAGCTCCCCGAGTACCCCGAGCGGCGCATCGTCTTCGATGCGGCGCAGGTCCGGGACCGGTTGGCGAAGATCGTGAACGACGACGACTTGCGGAGGTATATCCTCTAGCGCCCCTCCGGTTCGCGCCGTATGCTTGCCAGAGGCACAATCACGCGAATTTCACGTCCGAGGTCCTAGCGTAGTCCGGTTTCCCACTGAGGCTCTTGTGGGTGCCATCTTGCTGGACCAGGTCATTCGCCCGGGGGCCGCCCGTGCGGTTCCCACCACACCCGATCTCCCGATCGGGCGTCCGGGCGGCCCGCATGTCCCGTCCCGCCGTTCCCCACCACCGCATCGGCAGGCCTTGTGACCGCGCCGCGATCCCCGGGCACGCGAGCGCCGGGCTCGCCTGACGTTCCGCCGCTCGCCGGGGTGAGCGACGACTCCCGGGACCTCCGGGAGGAGCTGCAGCGCGCGGTGCATCCCCGGTACCGGGTCGATCACGAGATCGGTCATGGCGGGATGGCCTTCGTCTTCCAGGGGTGGGACACCGTCGCCGCTCGGCCGGTGGCCTTCAAGGTTCTCAAGCGCCAGTACGGAGCCGTCCTGGGGTCCAGCCGCTTCCTGCGCGAGATCCGGCTGCAGTCACAGCTGCGTCATCCCGGCATCCTTCCCCTGCTCGATAGCGGTCACACCGAGTCGCTCTACTACTACGTGATGCCGCTGGTCGAGGGCGAGACCCTGCAGGCGCGCCTCCAGCGCGAGCCTCAGCTCACCGTCGAGCTGCTCCGCCAGGTCATCACGCAGGTGGCCGAGGCGCTCGACTACGCCCACGATGCCGGGATCATCCACCGCGATATCAAGCCGAGCAACCTCTTCCTGTCCGGCAGCCAGGTCCTGGTGGCGGACTTCGGGATCGCCAAGGATCTCGCGCCCCAGGAGGAAGAGAGCGCCACCAGCACCGGACTGGTCGTCGGAACCACGCTGTACATGAGTCCCGAGCAGGCCGAGGGGAACCATCTCGCCGACCGACGGGCGGACGTGTATTCGCTGGGGTGCGTCGCGTACCAGATGGTGGCCGGGGAGCCGCCGTTCGTGGGGCCGACACCGCAGGCGGTTCTCGCGCGTCACCGGGCGACACCCGCGCCCTCGGCAAGGGTGGTGCGGCCCGAGCTGCCCGCGGGCGTGGACGCCGTCATTCGGAAGGCGCTCGCCAAGTCACCGGCAGACCGCTACCAGCGGGCCGGAGACTTTGCGAGCGCGCTCTCGGATCCGGCGAAGCTCGCGGCGGCGGCGAGGGAAGCGCAGGGACCTGTGAACCGCCCGAGGTGGGTCGTTCCGGCGCTGCTCGCCATGGCTGCCGTCCTCGCTGTCGTAGTCGGCCGGCTCCTGCATCCTGCCCCCTCGCTGAGCCCGAACAAGGTCGTGGTCTTCCCGCTGGGCGAGAGTCCGCCCGGCGCCACCCAGGAAGGGACCGGCGTCGAGGTGGCGCTGATGATCGGCAGCGCACTGGAGTACACCGAGCCACTGGAGTGGATCGACGGGCTGCCGCTGCTCGATCAGACGGCTCTCCGTGCGCCGGGCGGACTGACCGCGGTCACTGCCCGGCACACCACCCGCAAGGCGGGGGCGCGGTGGTACGTGGATGGGACGGTGCTCCGGCGCCGTGACTCGGTGACCGTGGTGGTTCGGCTCAACGATGCTCGCGGCGACTCGGTGGTCGGGCGGAGCAGCGCGACGCGCATCGCGCCCGAGGCCGCGCAGGCCGGCCTGGCCGCAATCACCCAGCTGCTCCCGAAGATGCTGGCCCCGGGCCAGCGGATCGCCGACCTGTCCGCGTTGGCAGATCGGAACCCGGCCGCCGTAGCCAGCTGGCTGCAGGGTGAGCGGGAGTACCGGCGCTTCAACTTTGCCGGTGCCCTCGAGTTTCAGCGCCGGGCCCTCGCGGCCGACTCCTCGCTGGCGGTGGCTGCGCTGCGGGGGGCGCAGGCCGCCAGCTGGGACGAGGAGTTGTCGGAGGCCACCATCCTGTCGCAGATAGCGCTCAGGGACGTCAGGCTCCTGCCGCCGCGCCTGGCCGACTTCACTCGCGGGCTCGCCGCCTATTTCCGAGGAGAGGCCGATTCGTCTGTCCATTGGCTAAACCTGGCGCTGAACAGAAGCCCTCAATGGACCGAGGCGCACATGGCGCTGGGCGAGGTGTACTACCATTCGCTCCCCTCGGTCGTCGGCGATCCCGATTCTCTGGCGGAGCGGGAGTTCACCCTCGCTGCCGTGGACACCGGCTTCTCTCTGCCGCACTACCACTTGGCGGAGATCGCGATCCGCCGTCACAGCGTCGACTCCGCCCGGCAGCTGGTCGAGGGCTTCCTCCGCCGGACCGAGGACTCGGGGGCTCGCTCCGAGCTGCTTCCTATGCTGGCGTGTGCAGGTCAGGGAAGGAAGGCGGTGGACTGGGGTCGAATCGTCCGGACCAACACGCTTAAGGCGCTCAGTGCGGCCAAGATGCTCTCCGGTGCCGCGAGCTTTCCCGGCTGCGCGGAGGACGGCTTCCGTGCAACGTTTGCGGACCGCGAGGTGGAGATGGGTGAGCGCTGGGGCGCCTTCCTGGGCTTGCAAGGCGTTCTTGCCGCCGAGGGCCGAGCCACGGAACTGCACGCCCTGGTCGACTCCGCGGTCGCCGCAGGGTTCGACCTGGCGCCGCACGTCTATTTGCTCGACGCCTTAGCCGGCATGAAAGTGGAGAGGGAGGCTGGCGGCCTCGCCGCCAGGCTTGCGCGCGATGACCCCAAACAGGTCCGCCTGTTCAGCTTGTGGCTGCTGGGAGAATGGCGGGCGGCGCAAGGGGACCGCGCGGGCACCGAGATCGTCCGGGAAGCTCTGGCCCGGCGTCGCGTGGCCGACTCCGACCCACGGATTCCCCGATTCCTGGGTGTCCTCGACGCCCGCCTCGCGCTGCTCGACGGGGACTCGGTAGAAGCGACCGATCGCTTGCGCGCGGAGCTCGGTTGGGGCAGGCGGGAGGCGATTGCGTGGGAGCTGGGAGAGGCTCTCGCCCCCGATCGCCTGCTGCTGGCTCAGCTGCTCCTCGCGCGACACCAGCCAACCGAGGCGCTTGCGGCGGCTGGTGTCTTCGATCATCCAGCGCCCATCACCTTCCTGCCTTTCCTGCCAGCCAGCCTCGCCATCCGCGCCCAGGCGGCCCTCGCCACGGGACGGAATGAGGAAGCCCAACGCTACCATTCACGCCTCGCCGCCCTGGGTCAGTTGGACGACTTGGTGTGGGTTCCATCACCCTCAACTCAATCGGAGGCACCATGAAACTGAAACAATGGCTCGCCGTCATCGGAGCAATGGGTGTGGCGATGGGTGCGGGTGGCTGCGCGCCCAAGACCGCCGACGGGGAGACGCCGCCTGCCGACGCGGGACTCGTCTCGCAGCAGGATACGTCGGGGGTTGCGAAGTACCTCGGCAAGGATGGGCCGGTCGATCAGTTCAACGACAAGGTTATTAAATCGATCTGTCAGCTGGAGGAGAAGAACAAGGTCCCCGAGGACGAGCGCCTCTGCAAGAACGGGGATCCGGAAACCGTTGGTAAGCCCACCTACCCACCGAAGTAGCACCGGCTGCGAGTCTGTTCAATCTCTCATGCGGAGGCACCATGAACCGAAACCAATGGCTCGTGGTCATCGGCGCAACAGGTCTGGCGGTGGGTGGGTGCGGCGGCCAGGATAATAAGCCGAAGCCAAATTTTGACACTGGTACGACCAGCGACTCCTCGGCTACCACCGTCCGCAGACACACGGTAGAGGGGTTCCTGAGCGACACCGGTAGAACGAAGGTCTATGATTCGTCCCTCGTGGCTTCCCTCTGTCGGCTGGAGACACGCACCAAGGGGCTCGACTCGACGAAGCGCATCTGTCCTACCGGGAACCCGAAGGACGTGTTCATCCCTACCTATCCACCCAAGGAGTAGGAAGCCGGCGAGATCCTCTCTGCGATGCGATCACGCCAGCAGCTCCATCAGCTTCGCCCCGCTCTCCGGCCGCCCTTCCGGTTCCTTCGCCAGGGCGGCCCGGAGCGCGCGCTCCAACCTTTGCGGCACGTCCGGTCGCACTGACCGCAACCCTCGAGGCTCCTCGCTCATCACCCGCGCCACCACTGCCTGCGAAGTCGCGCCGATGAACGCGGGCTCGCCGGCCAGCATCTCGTAAACGACGCACCCCATGGCGTACACATCGGTGCGCTCGTCGACTACGCCCCCCGCCGCCTGCTCCGGGCTCATGTACGCCGGCGTGCCCAGCACCAGCCCGCTGGACGAGAGCGTATCTCCCGCCGCGACCTCGACCGCGCGGGCGAACCCGAAATCGCAGACCACCACCCGATCCTTCGTCAGGAGGATGTTCGCCGGCTTGATGTCCCGGTGCAGCACGCCCTGGGAGTGGGCATAGTCCAGCGCACCGGCCAACGCGTTCGCGATGGAGAGCACATTGTTGATCGGCAGCGGTCCCTCGCGAGCGAGCCGCTCACGCAAGGACTCGCCCTCGACGTATGGCATCACGTAGTAATGCAGGGTGGGTGATTCGTGCGAGTCGAGCACCGGCACGATGCCCGGATGCCTGAGCCGCTGCAGGATCCGGATCTCTCGCCCGAAGCGCCCCGAGCCGAAGATTCCGGTGATCTCCCGGCGCAGCACCTTGACGGCGACCCGGCCGCCGTCGCGCAGGTCCTCCGCCAGGTAGACAGTCGCCATCCCCCCGCGACCGAGCTCGCGCTCGATGCGGTATCGCTCCCCCACCGCCCCCGACAACCGGTCATCCGCGCGCATGGCGACGATGCCCTCCGGGCCGGATAGAGATAACCTACTGGCCGTTTCGCAAACCGTAAGCACCGCCGGGTGCTATAGTAGAGTCGTGTCCACCCACCTCGACCCCACCCGCGGCGCCGACCCCGTCCTCGAGCTGCGCGCGGCGCTCGCGCCGCGCTTCCGGCTCGAGCGCCCCCTCGCCCCCGGCGGCACTACCACCGCCTGGCTGGCCCAGAACGTCGACGGCGGCAACCCGGTCGTGGTGAAGGTGCTCCTTCCCGAGCTCGCGGCCCGGACCGGCGCCGAGCGGTTCGTGAGCGAGATGTTCGCCGCCAGCCGCTTTCGCCACCCTTCCGCGCTGCCCATCCTCGACGCCGCCGCACTGGAGCTGGGCACCGGCACCGCCGCCCTCTACTATGTGGTCCCCTGGGCCGACGGCGAGAGCCTCCGCACCCGGCTCGAGCGCGAAGGTCTCCTGCCGGTGGCCGAGGCGCTCCGCTACGCGGCCGAGCTGGCGGAGGCGCTCGCCGCGGCCCACGCCCAGGGGCTGGTGCACGGCGACGTGCGTCCCGAGAACGTCCTGCTCGGCGCGGAGGGTGCCCGCCTCACCGACCTCGGCGTGGCCCGGGCCGTCAGTGCGGTCCGCCCCGCCACCGACGCCACCGGCGACCTCCGCGGCCTCGGCCGGGTGCTCTACGAAATGCTGGCCGGCGACCCTCCCGCCGGCGACCATCCGGTGCCACTCCGGTCCGCCCGCCGGAACGTCTCGGAGGACGTCGAGCTGCTGGTCGCCAGGGTCCTCGAGGGCGAGCGGGAGAGCGCGGCGGCGCTCGCGCCGGCGCTCCGCGCCGCCGCGGACACGGCGGGACGGATCGCGCCGGAGCCGGGACTCACCAGCGGCGAGCGTCAGGTGGCGCGCCGCCGCCTCGCACCTCGGTGGGGCTTCTTCACGGCCGCCGTCCTCGCGGTGTTCGCGTTGACGCTCTGGCTGCGCTATACCGCGCCGCATCCGGCTCCACGGGTCGTCCCTCCGCCGCCCACCTCGGTCGCCCTGCTTCCGTTGGTGAACGCCGGCCCCGATTCCGCCGACGAGTACTTGAGCGAAGGACTGACCGAAGAGCTGATCGCCGCGCTCGGCCGCGTGCCTGGCCTCCGCGTCGTCGGCACCGCCTCCACCCTGGCCCTGGCCGACCGCCTGGACGATGCGCAGCGCGCCGGGCTACGGCTCGGCGCCGGCGCGGTGCTGGAGGGAAGCGTGCGCGTGGCGGGGGGCCGGCTCCGCCTCACGGTTCATCTGGTGAGCGTGCGCGAGGGCTTCGACCTCTGGTCCGAGAGCTACGACCGCGACGCGTCGGAGCTGAGCCGGGTGGAAGAGGAGATCGTCCGGGGGGTGGCCGGTGCGTTGCGCCGCGCGCCGCCCCCCGACGAACCGCCTCCGACCCGAAACCTCGCCGCGCACGTGCGGTACCTCCAGGCGCGCTACGCCGCCCGCCGGAGCGACTCGGCCTCCGCCCTGCAGGCGGCCGAGGGGTACACCGCGGCGATCGCCCTGGACTCCACCTTCGCCGCTCCCTGGGCCGGCCTCGCCGAGCTCGCCCTTCGCGGCGTCGTCGATGGAACGGCCGGCCGCCCATCCGCCGGTCTGGTCGCCGCAGACTCGGGGGCTCGACGCGCGCTCGTCCTCCGGCCGGATCTCGCCCAGGCCTACGCGGTCCTGGGGGCCGTCCGCTATCTCGGCTGGAGCTGGAGCCCGGCCGATTCGGCCCTGCACCGCGCCCTCGAGGTCGATCCCAATCTGGCCCGGGCGCTGCGCTGGCAGGCTCACCTGATGCTCACCACCCGGCGGACCGACTCGGCGCTGGTGCGGATGCGCGCCGCGGCCGCGCTCGAGCCCCTCGATCCGGCTACCCAGGCCGACGCGGGTCGGCTCTATCTCTACGCCGGGCGCCTTGCCGAGGCCGAGGCCGCCTTGCGCCGCGCCTGGCGCGCCGATTCCAGCGCGCCGGCCGCCGCGCTCGCCTACGGTCTCCTGGCCGAGCGCCAGGGTGACACCGCGCTCGCCGAGGCACGCGACCGCCAGGCGCTCTCGCGCGACAGCACGGAGCCATCCGCGCTCGCGGCACTGGCGCGCATCGCGGCGCTGACCGGAAGGCGCGACGAGGCCCATGCGACGCTCCAACGGCTCGATTCGCTCGCCGGCGTCCGGCGGGTGTCGCCCTACGACCTCGCGACCGTAGCCGCCGCGCTCGGTGACCGTCGCCGAGCATTCGCCTGGCTCGATGCGTCGGCCGCGGAGCACGCACCCGAGCTGGTGGACCTCGCGCTCGACCCCCGATTCGAGGCGCTCCGGGGCGACCGCCGTTTCGTCCGGATCGCGCGCGCCGTCGGGCTACCGCCGACGGAAAGGGGTGACTACGTTGCTGCCGACTCGACTCCCCCAGCCGCTGCGGATCGCCCATGAGCCCTCGCCACTTCCTCGCCATCCCCGACCTGAGCCGCGACGAGCTGCACCAGCTCTTCGATCTGGCCGCGCGGATGAAGTCGGGGGCGTACCGGGAGCGGCCGCTGGCCGGCAAGACGCTGGGGATGATCTTCGCCAAGAGCTCCACCCGCACCCGGGTGAGCTTCGAGGTCGGCGCCTTCCAGCTCGGCGGCCACGCGCTCTTCCTCTCCAGCCGCGACATCCAGCTCGGCCGGGGCGAGCCGATCCGTGACACGGCGCGGGTGCTGAGCCGCTACCTCGACGGCATCATGATCCGCACCTACGATCACGCCGACGTCGAGGAGCTGGCCCGCTACGGCTCGATCCCGGTGATCAACGGCCTCACCGACCTGCTGCATCCCTGCCAGGTGCTCGCCGACCTGCTCACCGTCAAGGAGACGCTGGGCGGCTGGGAGGGGAAGACCGTCGCCTGGATCGGCGACGGCAACAACATGGCCAACAGCTGGATCAACGCGGCCGGGTCGCTCGGCTTCGCCCTCCGGCTCGCCTGTCCCGACAAGTATCGTCCCGACCCCGAGATCCTGGCCCGCAACCAGAAGCTCACCGGCATCACCGTCACCGCCGATCCGCGCGAAGCCGCCCGCGGCGCCCACGTGATCAACACCGACGTCTGGGCGTCGATGGGCCAGGAGGAAGAGCAGGAAATCCGCGCCCGTGCCTTCCAGGGCTACATCGTGGACCGGAACCTCATGGCCTCCGCCGACCCCAAGGCGATCTTCCTCCACTGTCTCCCCGCCCACCGCGGCGAGGAGGTGGCCGAGGAGGTGTTCGAGGGCCGGCAGTCGCGCGTCTGGCAGCAGGCCGAGAACCGGCTGCACGTGCAGAAGGCGCTGATGGCGATGCTGATGGAGGGGAAAGGCGACGGGCGAACGGCGAAGGGGGCCTGACCGGAGCCCGGTCTCGCGCCCCTTCGCCCTTCGCTCTTCGCCTTTCGCCACTGAAAGGAACCCGTCTCATGACCACGACCCCGGCCCTTCGCCGAACTCCGCTGTACGACGTCCATCGCAGTCTAGGCGCCAAGCTCGTTCCCTTCGCCGGGTGGGAGATGCCGGTGCAGTACCCGGCCGGCATCCTGGCCGAGCACCATGCGGTGCGCACCGGGGTGGGGATCTTCGACGTGTCCCACATGGGTGAGTTCGAGATCACCGGTCCGGACCGGAACGCCTTCGTCAACCGGGTCACCTGCAACGACGTCGGCGCGCTGGAGGCGGGGCACGTGCAGTACTCCGGGATTCTGACGGACCAGGGCACCTTCGTGGACGACTGCACGGTGTACCGGTTCGAGGACAAGCTGATGATCGTGGTGAACGCCTCGAACATCGCGCGCGCATGGGAGCACATCGTCGCCCACAAGGGCGGGGCCAACGTGCGGCTCAAGGACATCTCCGACGAGGTCGGGCTGCTCGCCGTGCAGGGGCCGGGCACGCAGGACCTGCTGCAGCCACTCGCCGAGACCCGGCTGGACGACATCGGCTACTATCGCTTCACGGTGGGCAGGATCGCGGGGGCGCAGTGCTTCATCTCCCGCACCGGCTACACCGGCGAAGACGGGTTCGAGCTCTATTGCCGCGAGCGAGACACCGTGCCGCTCTGGCAGGCCATCACCGGAGCCGGCGCCAAGCCGATCGGCCTGGGCGCCCGCGACTCGCTCCGGCTGGAGATGGGCTACGCGCTCTACGGCAACGAGATCGACGACACCACCACGCCGCTCGAGGCCGGGCTGGGCTGGATCGTGAAGCTGGACAAGGGTGCACCCTTCACCGGCGCCGACGCCCTTCGCGCGCAAAAGCGGCATGGTATTACCCGCCGCCTGGTGGGTTTCCGTCTCGAGGGCCGGGGTTTCCCCCGACACGGCTATCCGGTACACGCCGAGGGCAGGGAAGTGGACATCGTCCGCAGTGGCACCATGAGCCCGAGCCTCGGCGCCGGCATCGGCACCACCTATCTCCCGGTCGGCGTGGCCAAGGCCGGAACCAGGTTCGAGGTCGACTGCCGGGGCGAGAAGCTGCCCGCCGAAGTTCAAAAGATGCCCTTCTGGACCAAGGGCAGCGCCAGGAAAAGCCGCTAGCAACACCCCAATCGCGTTCATCTGTGTTCATCCGTGGCTATTCATACGAAGCCACAGATGAACACAGATAACACAGAAGAACAGGTAAAGCACGAGAGTGAGCGTGGGTGTACTTCCACACACCTTCTGCGTTTTCTGCGTTCATCTGCGGCTAAAGAAACAGACGGGCCGCAGAGGAACGCAGATGACGCGGATATAGTGGTCGTCATTCGATGAGAATCGCGATACTTACGATCTCGGATGCCGGTTACCGTGGTGAGCGGGACGACACCTCGGGGGAGACGATTGCCAGGTGGGTGACGGAGCGCGGCTGGACCCTCGCCGCTCGTGCTCTCGTGCCCGATGAGACCGGCGCCATCGTGCGGGCGTTGATCGGGTGGGCGGATGGAGACCAGGCCGATCTCATTATCACGACGGGTGGTACCGGGCTCACCCCGCGCGACGTGACGCCGGAGGGGACCCGCGCCGTCCTCGACAAGGAGGCCCCCGGGATCGCGGAGGCGCTCCGGATGAGCGTCTATCCGCGCTTTCCCCGTGCCGCACTCTCCCGAGGGGTGGCGGGAGTGAGGGGCCGGACGCTGATCGTCAACCTGCCCGGCAGCACGAGTGGAGTGAAGGACGGGCTCGGTGTGCTCGAGCCCATCGTGGCCCACGCCGTGGACCTGGTGCGCGGGGAGCGCACCGGTCACTAGCGACTGGTGCCACCTCCACTCTTCTTCCCCATCGCCACCCGGTCCTTCTCCTTCTTCAGCACGTCGCCGTAATCCGGCATGGTGGTCACCAGCCCGAAATCGGTCTGGTTGTGGCTGCTGCCCGCCACCAACTGCTGGTTGATGTGCGCCAGGGAGAAGTCGAAGGGGTCGTCGGGGTCGCCGTCCACGATCTGGAGGTCGGCGTCTTCCATCGTGAGCTTGCCGAAGCGTAGCACCCGTCCCCGGAAGAACATGAAGTTCCGCGCCGAGGGGTCGGACGGGTGGAGCTTCTCGGTGTGGCCCTCGCGGGTCGATCCCCCGAAGGTCTGCGCGACCGCGTCCGGCAGCAGGCGCACGGCGGTGAGCCGGCCCGCGATCCGCGGCGGCGGCAGCAGTCCCGAGGGCGCCAGGATGAAGTCATCGCCGTCGATCTCCACCCCGCGCCCCTGCTGCACCTTCACCAGGCTCTCCAGCTCGATGCCGAAGGTGTGCATGAGTCCCTTCACCCCGATGCCCAGCACCTTCACCGAGGTCGGATGGAGGCGCAGCCGGCCGTCGGGCGTCACCGCGAGCGTCGCGCGGATGGTGAACGGGAGGTCCACGCCCTTGTGCAGCGTGCCGTGCTGCTTGAGCTCGCCGTCCTCGATGCTGACCGTGAGGTCCTTGAGCGGCGTCCCGTCGTAGTTGAAGACGTATCGGTTGAGCAGCGCGGTCAGGCTTGCCGGCGAGATGGCCACGTCGCCGGTGTCGATCGCGATTCGGAACGAGGTGGGGTCATCGAACCAGGGCGGTGCCTTGGTCGTGGGGAGGAGCGCGCCGCGCAGGTAGTCGATCTGCAGCACCACGCGGTCGTCCACGTGGTACAGCACGTGCCGCATCTCGGCTTCGACCGGGCCGGGCTTGGTTCCCGAGGCGTGGGCCAGCGCGGTCGGCAGCCCCGTCTGCGGCGGCGCCTGCGCATCTCCCCGCGGGGAGCAGCCGCAGATGAGCGCCAGCAGCGCGGCAAGACGAAGGACGGCCATCGACCCCTCCGGACCGGTCAGAGACGTCCCTGACTATGGGTTCGGCGGGCCAAATCTGGTGTGACGGGCCACACCGGCCGGCGACCGGCGGCAGGCTACCGTTGCGCCTGCGGGCGGCCATCCTAAGTTGGGGCATGCCGATGCACAGCCGTTTCGGCTTCTGGACGCTCCTCCTCCTGGCGCTCGGGGCCGCGCCCGTCCGGGCGCAGAGCCTCGAGGACGACCTCAATCAACTCTTCATCTTCGGTGAGGGGGACGAGGCGCTCCACCTCGGCGGCTCGGCTGCGTCGGAGAATCCGGGGATCTCGGTCCACGGCGACCATTTCATCCCCTCCGCCGTGGGCGGGAACGCCACCATCATCTCTTTCATCACCGGCTCGATCAGCAGCAGTGTCGCCAACCTGCCGGTGAGCTCCTCCAGCGGTGGGGAGACCTTCCGGTTCGAGGGCGCGACGCCGGTGCGCACCCCGATCTCCGCCGGCCCCATCTACGGCGAGCGGGCTCAGACGCTGGGGAAGGGGCGGCTCTTCGTGAGCCTCACCTACACCGGGCTCAACTACAGCACCCTGCGCGGCGTCCCGCTCGACCAGCTGCCGCTGGTGTTCACCCATCAGAACGTGGACTTCCCCGGCTGCGACGCGATCTTCCATGGGGACTGCTCGCTTTACGGAGTTCCGGTCTTCGAGAACGAGGTGATCGACTTCAACCTCGACCTCGACATGTCGGTGGACATCACCGAGTTCCTGCTGACGTACGGGGTGAGCGACCGGATCGACTTCGGCGTGGTGATCCCGCTGGTGAAGAACTCGATCACCGGCACCAGCACCGCCACGATCATCCCCTTCGGCGAGACCGGCCCGCCGCCGCACTTCTTCTCCGGCACCGAGGAGAGCCCGGTGCTCACCGCGACCCGTTTCGTCGAGGGCAGCTCCTCGGGCCTCGGGGACGTCTCGGCCCGGGTCAAGATGAACCTGCGGGAGTCCACTCCGGTGTCGGTGGCGGTGCTGGCGGAGGGGCGCTTTCCGACCGGAAGCGAGGAGGACCTGCGGGGGACCGGAGCGGTGGCGCTCCGAGGTCTGGGGATCGTCTCCGCCCGGCTCGGAGACTTCTCGCCCCACGCCAATATCGGCTACCAGTACCGCGGGAGCGAGCGCGATCCCGACGTCTTCCTGATCACCGCCGGCTTCGATCAGCTCCTGGCGCCGTGGGCGACGCTCGCGACCGACCTGCTCAGCGAGTTCCCGGTCGGCAACCAGGAGATCCCGCTGCCGCAGCCGGTGGTCCTCCAGGCGCCGTTCCGCCGCACCGTGCAGACCACCACCATCCCGGACCGGCGGGACGATATGGTCAGCGCCTCGATGGGCGTGAAGCTCACCATCCCGCACGCCGCGACCATGCTGGTCAACGGAATCTTCCCGCTCAACCGGGGCGGGATGCGGTCCGACGTGCTCTGGACGGTGGGCGCGGAGTACGCCTTCTAGCTCCTAGCGCAGCAGCTCGATACGCCACTCCCCGCCCATGCGCCGCAGCCGGGCCTGGAAGCTCACCGGCTCCCGCTGGGTGCGCCGGTTGCCGGGATTCTGAAAGACATAGACCCCACTGAGCCGAGCGTCGGCGCTGTCGCCGCTCACCGCCAGGTCGGACACCGCGAGATCCACGTCGATCTGGTCGACAGCCCCGAAGAAATCCTCCCACTCCTTGCTCTGCGCCGGCGAGAGGCCGGGATACACCCGCCGGATCGCCGGGATGCTGCGCGACTCGATCGCCTGGGCGTACTCGGCGAAGACGGCGCGGATGGCGGGTGCGGGATCGGCTGGTGCCGGAGGAGTGGATGGGGGGGCGGGGGGAGTGACCGTCGGCGCGGCGGCGGTCGGCGCGCTCTCCACGGCCGCCACCGCTCGACCCGCCACGTCCGCCGCGTCGTTCCAGAGCGTGGTCGCGCTGGAGAATCGCGCGGCGGCGCCCACCGTCTTGCGCGCGGCGTGGAGTGAGTCCCCTGCCGCGAGTGACGAGTCGCCCCGCGCCAGCGCCTCCTGGCTCGCGCCCACGGCCACCGCGCGCGAGCGCGCAACCAACGCTTCGCCGCGCAGCCGCGCGAGCATAGCGGATTCGTCGGGGTTTGCGGGCAAGGACTGTCGGACGGCCGGACGGCCGGACGGCCGCTCGGGTGCGGGGCTGGGAGACTTGGCTCCTCCCGTGGTGTCGTGCCCGTCGGGCACCGTCGCGGTCTCGGAGACGGGTGCCGGCGTTGTGGCCGGCTCGGGTGCAGGGGCGGTCCTCGCCGGAGGCGGCTCGGGTGGGTTGTCCTGGTGCGGCCTCCCATTCCGGAGCGCCCACACCACCACACCCGCGGTCACGACCAGGGCCGCCACCGGGAGCCCGACCCGTACCCACGCACCAGCCGTCCTCCCGTGGGTCCCTCCGACTGTCCGCCCGTCCGGCCGTCCGGCCGTGATCACCGTTTCCGTCCCCGACGTCACCGCGCGGAGCGGCACCGTGCCCCCGCTCGGCGTCGTCAGCATGTCGATCGTGGTGATCAGCTCCGTGGCGGTTTGCGGACGGTCGGCCGGGCGCTTTTCCAGGCACTTCATCACCAGGTGCGCCAGCACTGGCGGGATGCCCGGGCGCCGGGAGGTCACCGGCTCGGGGATCGCCGCCAGCTGCGCGCCAAGCAGGGCGTGCGGGGAGCGGCCGTGAAACGGCGTCTGGCCCGTGAGCATCTCGTACGCCGTGATGCCGAAGGCGTAGATGTCCACCCGATGATCGAGCCCGGGATCCGCGCTGGCCTGCTCCGGCGCCATGTAGGCCGGGGTGCCCAGCGTCACGCCCATGGACGTGATGCCGGTGTGGAGGACCTGGTCCGCGCTCGCGGTGAGCGCCTTGGCTACCCCGAAGTCCGTCACGACCGCGACACCGTGCGAGAGGAGCACGTTGTCGGGCTTGATGTCCCGGTGCACCACACCCTGCGCGTGGGCGTAGGCCAGCGCGTTCGCCACGTCGCGCAGGATCCGGATGGTGTCCACCACCGGCAGCTCGCCGTCCCGAAGCAGCCGGCTTCGGAGCGACTCCCCGGTGACGTACGGCATGGTGAACCAGGGCAGCCCGGCGGCGTCGCCGGCCGCGAGGAGCGGCACGATGTGCGGATGGCTGAGCTGGGCGGCCAGCTGGATCTCCCGGCGGAACCGGTCCACGCTCACGCTCGCCGCCAGCTCGGGGAGGAGCACCTTCACTACGACCTGGCGGCCGAGCGCGGTCTCGAGCGCGAGGAAGACGCGGCTCATGCCCCCGCCGCCCAGCTCGCGATCGAGCCGGTACGTCTCGCCCAGGGACTGCTGCAGCTGGTTCCGGAGGTCGGTGACCACGCCAGAATCTAGCACGCGGTCCCGGTCCGTTCCTTCCCCGCTCACGTCGGCGGGATGCTCCCGGCCAGGGCTCCCATCAGCCGGCGATGGAACTCCTGGGCCTGGAAGAACGACTTGACCGACACCCGCTCGTCCTTGCCATGGATCCGGACGTCGTCGGGGTCGGTGAAGAGACCGCTCATCCCATAGGTCGGGATACCGACGGCGCGAAGGAACACCGCGTCCGTAGCGCCCACGTTCATCATCGGAAGGACGGGCACACCCTCGCCGAAGACCTGCGCCGTCACCCGCTCGATGGTGGCCAGGAGCTCCGGCGGGACCGGGCTGGGGCCCGCGCTCGGGCGGGGGGCGGCGCTCAAATGAATCGCCGTGTCGGACAAGGCTCCGACCAGCGCACGCTCCACCGCCCCGACCGTTGTCCCCGGCAGCATCCGGCAGTTCACCGTGGCCGTTGCGGTCTGCGGCAGCGCGTTGCTGGCGTGCCCCGCCGAGAGCTGGGTGGCCGCGCAGGTGGTGCGGAGCATCGCGTTGTAGCTCGGTCGGGCGGAGAGGATCTTGAGCGCGGCGGGATCGCTGGGGTTCCGCACGATGGTCCGCATCGCCGCGGCGACCGTGGTGCTCTCGACCGCGGCCTTGCGCTCGAAATAGGCGCGGGTGACGTCGTTGAGCTGGGCCGGAAAGGTGTAGCGGGAGAGGCGCACGAGCCCGTTGGCCAGCTGGTAGATCGCGTTATCCGGGCGGGGGAGTCCCGCGAAGCCACCCTTGTTGGTCACGGTGAGGGTGAAGGTGACCGGTACCTTCTCCGCGGCCTGTACGCCCATACTGATCGGCCGACCATTCCGGAGGTCCCCATTGGCGCCCTCATTGATCGCGTAGGCCGCGTCGATCCGCTGGCGGTGGTTGTTCACCAGCCACTGCATCCCGTCCTCGCTCCCCGTCTCCTCATCGGCGGTGAGGGCCAGGACGATGTCGCGGCTGGGGACCCAGCCGCCCTGCCGTGCCCGGATCAGATTGGCCACGAAGATCGCGGCCATCGCCTTGTCGTCGATGCTGCCTCGTCCGTAGAACCAGCCGTCCTTCTCGGTCAGGGTGAACGGGGGCACGGTCCAGTCCGAGGTCAACGCGGGGACCACGTCCATATGGGCCACCAGGAGCAGCGGCTTGCCGGCGGCCGGCTGGCGACCGCGATAGCGCACCACGAGGTTCGCCTGGGTCGGCTTCCCCGGCGGAGTAAGGATCTGCACGTCGCTCGGCGCGAAGCCGACCGAGAGGAATCGCCGAGCCACCGCCTCCACCGCCGGCGCCGTGCCGGTGGCCGAGTCGGCGGTGTTGACCTGGATCAGCTGCTCGTAGATGCCGCGGGCGAGCTGCTGGCCGGGGGAGAGCGTGGCGTTGGAGGTGGTCTGGGCGCCGAGAGGGAGCGGCGCGAGCGCGAGCAGCGCGGCGGCGAGAAGCCAGGCGGGCCTGGTCGTCACGAGTGTGCTCCGGGTTGGATGGGACGTGGCGGAATCTGGCCGGGTGTCGCCCAGGTCGCCATCCTGCGGCCGCTTGAGAGTGCGCACTTTCGCCCGCCCGGCGGACATGCGTGCGCGCGCCGCGACTGGTCTGATCGTTCGGGAGAGGAGTTGACAAGTGGCAGCCCGGGTCGTGGGGCGGCACTCCAGCGCCTGTTCATCACGAAGGGCTGAAGGACACGAAGGACACGAAGAACGGCAGGGATGTGTGGATGCGCACCCCACGATTGCTGTCGTTCTTCGTGCCCTTCGGGACCTTCGTACCCTTCATGTTGAAGCCGATCGCACCGTCCCCGTGCAGCAAGCCGCTCGCCGCCGATCATCCAGCCCGGCTGCGCGCTCCGCCC
This sequence comes from Gemmatimonadales bacterium, assembly GCA_035278885.1. Classification (GTDB taxonomy): domain Bacteria; phylum Gemmatimonadota; class Gemmatimonadetes; order Gemmatimonadales; family GWC2-71-9; genus CAVVWJ01. The sequence goes on from DATEIR010000009.1 coordinate 22,072, forward strand.
ATCGAGCATGCGTGACGCCCGCCGGTCAGGTCCGCACCCGGATCGGCATCAGCACCATCGTCCGCCCGGCCCACTGCAGCCGCTGCTGGATCGCCAGCGCGGTCTCGTTGTGGAGCAGCCGCTGGTACCACCTCTCGCGCTGGAAGATGAGCCGGCCGCTGAAGAAGGTCGCCCTGGGAAACTCCCGCGACACTTCTCGACACAGCTCCTCCGCGGTCTCCACCACGTCGGTGCCCAGCGCCATCCGCGTCGTCGCCGCCACCCCGAGCTTCGACGCCAGGGCGACGTAGCGGTCCAGCGTCTCCTGCGTCCGCCTTCGCAATTCCTCGAGGGCGTCCTCTCCCTTGAACTCGCCCGAGTCCACCACGCCGACCGAGATGAACACGACCTGACGATAGTGTCCCGGGAACGCCCGGAAGATGCCGAGGAGCGTATGGATGCCCAGCCCTCCATACGAGGCCACGAGCAGCGCCGCGGTCGGGAGCGATCGGTCGAGCGCCGGGGGCGGAGCCGCGCTCGCGGTGACCTCCGCCAGCTCGCCCAGCTCCTGGTACAGCGCGTCGGACCTCGCGCTGGAGCGCCGGTAGTGCGCCCGCACCCGGAAACACAGCGCGATCACGAGACTCGTCACCACCACGGTGACCCAGCCACCGGCGCTGAACTTCTCGAGCACCGTGATGGCCAGGATGGTCGCGCAGAGAGTGAGCGCCGTGCCGAAGAGCAGGGCGCGGCTCCGCCACTCGGCGCGGTCACGGTGCCGCACCCAGAAGCGCAGCATGGCGGCCATCGAGAGTGAAAATGTGAGGAACACGTTGATGGAGTACATGACGATCAGGTGCCCGACGTCGCCCCGGGTGTACAGCAGCGCCGCCAGGGCCGCACCCCCCATCAGCACGATGCCGTTCCGCGTGGTGAGCCGCTCGCTGAGCGCGGACAGACCGTGAGGCACCCACGAGTCTACCGCCATATTGGCCAGGACTCGCGGCCCGTCGAGGAACCCGGCCTGGGCGGCCACCACCAGCAGCGCCGCCTCGGAGAAGAGGGTGAGCACGAGGAAGGTGGATCCGAACGGCACTCCGGCCACCAGGGCTTCGACCAGGCCGGCGTTCATCGTTCGGCCGGGAACCGGCTCGATCCGGAAGAGGAGATAGCAGAGCAGCAGTCCGGACGCGGTGACGGCGAGCGACGTGGCCATGTAGACCATGGTGCGCTTGGCCGTGGCCACCTTCGGCTCCCGCATCACCGGCACTCCATTCGACACCGCCTCGATGCCGGTGTACGTACCTCCTCCCAGCGAGTAAGCCCGGACGAAGAGCAGCAGCAGGCCGCCCGCGCCCACCGTTGAGAGGCCATGCTGGTACCCGTCGCGAACGTGGCCGATGGTGGCCGGAAGCTCCGCCGCGTGCGACCACAGGCCGCCGCCGATCACGAGCGCGTGGGTGACGAGGAAGAGAAGAAAGACCGGCAGCAGCGCCAGCACCGACTCGCGCACGCCGCGGATGTTGAGCCCGGTCAGGGCAAGCGTCAGCGCCACCTCGACCGGCAGCTTGGCGCCGGCCCAGGGAGCGGGGAGGAAGCTGAAGAGGGCGTCGCCGGCGGCGGCCAGCGACGTGGTGATCGTCAGCACGTAGTCCACCAGCAGCGCCGAGCCCGACACCACCCCCGCCGAGGGCCCGAGCAGCTTGGACGCGACCAGGTAGCCGCCGCCGCCGCTGGGAAACTCCTCGATGATCCGCCGGTAGGCCGCCGAGATGAGCAGCACCGTCGTCGCGGTGACCAGGGCGAGCCCTACGGCCAGGAATCGGTGCTCGCCCAGCGCCTTGAACGCCTCCTCGGGGCCGTAAGAGGAGGAGGACAAGCCGTCCGCACCCAGGCCGACCCAGGCCAGGAACGGCACCAGGGCAAGCCGATGAAAGAGCCGCCGGTCCGCCAGGTCCTTCGGCCGGCCGAACAGCACGCGCCGGAGGCGATGTCCGAGGCTCGGTGGATACGCGATACCTTCTTCGGTGGACTCGGAGCCTCGGTCGAACGACACGCCTGGGTCCTTTCCTGAATGGAGGTCGATATCCCTGCCTGGCGAAGTCTGCCATGCCCCTGACGCCGGGGTACCCCCGAGCGGGGAACCCTGATGGTTTCTTGATGCCGTCCGGACGTAGACTTCGAGCATGACTTCCCGCCGGGTCTGGGTCGGTACCGTCGCCATCATGGCCGCCGTGACGGCGCCGTGTCTCCTCGGGCGCTCCCGGCTCGCCACCGTCGACGTCGCCATGGTCCTCCTGCTGGGCGTGGTGGTGGTCTCGGCGCGGTATCCGCGCGGTCCCGCCCTCCTGGCCTCGCTGCTCAGCATCGCGGCGTTCGATTTCCTGTTCGTGCCGCCGTACTACACCTTCGACGTGCACGACGGCGCCTACCTGCTCACCTTCGCGGTGATGCTGGCCGTGGCGCTCACCATGACCCGGCTGACCGGTCAGATCCTCGAGCACGCCGCCGAGGCGGACGAGCGCGCGCGACGGGCCGCGGCCGTGGCGGCGCTCAACACCGAGCTCATGGAGACGGAGCGGCCGGAGGACGTGCTGGCGACGCTCGAGCGCCATGCTGCCGCGGCGGTCGGCGGCGAGGCCTGCGCGCTCACGCCGGAGCAGCTCGCCGGCGATCCCACGGACTGGCCCGCCGCCGCCCGCGAGCTGCTCG
>DATEIR010000010.1:0-2929 GCA_035278885.1 Gemmatimonadales bacterium
GGGGCAGTGCAGGCCCAGCCACTGATTGCAGCGCAGGCAGCAGGACGCGTCGTACGCCAGGTAGTAGACCGCCCGCCCGCCGCACGCCGGGCAGATCGTGTCCGTCCGCCATCCCTCGATCAGGCCGCGTCCGGCCGGCAGCAGGTCCGGCGTGTCGATCGCCATGCGATTCCTCCGGTCCGGGGATCGGGTCCAGCGGTTCCTCACCGAATACTGCGCAGGGTGGTGACGCCGCCGGTCACCCGCGCCGTTCCTTGCTCGGCTACTCCGGCCGATGCTTGTTGCGTCGACGTCTGGGGAGATCTTCGTCGCCACCCGTCATCTCCGGATCGGCGGGCCCTGAGTGTCTCACCCCGAGCGGATGGGTTGGAGGAGGCAGCGATGACGCAGCCCAGCTTCAACCGAGCAGGTCGAGGCGCTCCATCGGATGCTGGGGGACGTCGAGACGCGGGTGGCCCACGGCGCGGTGCCCGATCAATCACTGGCGGAGTTCAAGGGTGCGGTGGACGAGCTGCGGCTCCGGCTCTGGGCCATCCTCGGCGCGGGGAGCGCCAACGACTACCGCGGCTTCCAGGAGCAGTTCCGGCTCCGGCGCGCCCGAGGCATCTGCCGGGCGATCGAGCACGACCTGCGCCAGGGGGCGCTGTGCCCGCGGCACGACGAGCTCGCTGCCCTCGCCGCGGCGGCCGACGCTCGCCCGGGGCTCGGCTAGGCGGCGACCGAGACGGTGATGCTGGGCGGCACCCGCAGCGTCTGGAGCACGACGCAGTAGCGCTCGGTGAGCCGAAGCAGATCGGCGACCCTCTCCGGCTCGGCCGCCAGGACGAGGTCGAACCGGAGCCGGATGGCCTGGAATCCCACCGGAGTTTCCCGGCTCACGCCGAGGGTTCCCCGGAAGTCGAGGTCGCCTTCGGCCGACACCGTCCCCCCTTCCAGCGGCAGCCCCAGGGCGGTGGCCACCGCGCGCAGCGTGACGCCCGCGCAGGCGACCAGCGCCTGGAGCAGCATGTCGCCGGAGCAGGCCAGCAGGCCGGTTCCCCCGCTGGCGGGATGCAGCCCGGCCTCGACCAGGGCCTGCCCGGTCTCGACCCGGCAGCTCAGGGCGGCCGCGTCGAGCGTTCCGCTGGCGGAGAGGGTCACCAATGCGCTGGCGGGATCATCGCGATAACGCTGCTTGAGGGGCGCCTGCACGGCGCGAAGCTCGTCGGAGTGCATACCGAAGGCTAGCTCCGCCGCCCGGGATTGCGCACCTTTGGACCCGTTCGCCAACCCTCGTCCGGAGAGCGCTCCCTCATGCCGCACCTGCGCCAGCTGCCTACGCTCACTCTCGCCGCCGCGAAGGCGATCGCCGCCGCGGCCGAAGCCTTCGCGGTGGAGCGGGGATGGCCCGTCGCGATCGCCGTGGTGGATGCCGCGGGCGGGCTCATGTACTTCCAGCTCCTGGACGACACCCAGCCCGGCAGCCAGGACGTCGCCCTGCACAAGGCCCGCACCGCTGCCCGATTCAAGCGTCCCACCAAGGCGCTGGAGGACGCGGTGGCGGGCGGCCGTCAGGCGCTGCTCAGCCTGCCGGGGGTCACCGCGGTGGAAGGCGGCGTGCCGATCGAGGTAGGCGGACGGGTGGTGGGGGCGGTCGGCGTGAGCGGCATGCAATCGTCGCAGGACAGCCAGGTGGCGGTTGCCGGCATCGCCGCGTTCCGCCCGGACTGAGCGCTACGGCTCGGCCGGCCGCACCCGGCCGTCGTACTCCCGCATCATCGTTACGAATCCCGCGGCGATAGTCGGGTCGAACTCGCTGCCCGCGCGCTCCCCGATGTAGTCGAGGACCCGGGCCGACTCCCACGCGTCGCGATACGGCCGCCGGGTACGGAGCGCGTCGTACACGTCGCACACGTGCACGATCCGGCTGGGATACTGGGCCGCCCGAGGGTAGTGCAGCCGGGGGTAGCCCCCGCCGTCCAGCAGCAGGTGATGCTCGTAGGCCACCACCGCGGCGTGCTCCATCGGCTCCCGCCCGGCCAGCAGCATGCGGGCGCCTTCCACCGGGTGCGCCTCCACCACCTGGCGCTCCTCCGGCGTGAGCCGCCCCGGCTTGTTCAGGATGTCCAGCGGGATCTTCACCTTCCCCAGATCGTGCAGCAGCCCGGCGAAGCCGAGGGCGCGCGTCATGGTCGGTCCCACGCCGAGATATTCACCCACCGCCATCGAGAGCACCGAGACGTTCATCGCGTGGGTGGTGGTGTACTGGTCGAACTCCTTGAGCTCGAGCAGCGGCAGGGTGAGCGCGCGCTCGGCATGCATCACCACCGCGAGCGAGCGGACCACCGCGTCCACCTCGGTGAGCGGCAGACGGCGGCCGGAACCGACCTCGCGGTTGATCCAGTCCATCGTGTCCCGCTCGACCTCGATGTCGATCCGCTGCGGGGCGGGCGCCCAGAGGACGCTGGGCTCGGGCTCCCCGGTGAGGATGCTGCCGCGCACCGCCACCTGGCCGAAGCGGATGGCCGAGGATCCCATCTGCCACACCTCCGGCGGGTCGCCCGGGCGGAGCCCCAGCCGCGCCGAGATCTGGTCGATGAAGCGGGCGAACTCCTCCGCCCCGACCGGACCGGTGAACTCCAGGCGCTCGACGCCGGCGTCGGCCAGCCGCCGGTTCCAGTCCCACCCGTGGAGCTCCTCGACCACCTCCGGCCCGCAGAGGATCTCGTCTCGCAGGAAGGTGAACGCCGCCGCGGGGTGATCGGCCTGCATCACCAGCAGGCGCTGATGCGCCCCATCCACGGCGCGGACCGTGGCCGGGTGCGCCGGTCCGTAGAGCCCGGTGGACGCGAGCGCCTGGGAGAGCGCGGTGAGAAAGCGTGCCGGCTCGCTCATGCGCTCCGCCGGGCCGCGGCCCGCAGGTCCGCGTCGCTGCTGCGCTCGGCGGCGG
>DATEIR010000011.1:0-8037 GCA_035278885.1 Gemmatimonadales bacterium
CGAGCTCGTCGGTGGTGTCGGCGGGCGCCGCCGGGGCCGCGGGCGCGGCGCCGCCGGTACAGCGCTGGTCGCGCAGCGTGCGCAGCCGGCGATCGAGCTCCGCCGTTACGGCGAGAAGACTATCGGCGCGGGCGTTCCCGCTGGGGGCGGGAAGCGCGAGCCGCGCGGTGTCGGGGCATTGGCCCGACTCCAGTGAATCGATGCGTGCGGTCAGTCGGTGGAGCACCGCCGCGAGCGAATCGGCCTGGCCCCCTGAGGGGACCTGGGCCGCCGCGAGCGACGCGCCTCCCAGCCACCACGCGGCGAGGAGAATGACCGTGCGAGCACGGGCAGACATGAGCGACTCCGTTGCATGAGTGACGCCGCCTCAGGTGGCGGCGGAAATCAGGCGGAACGGAGCGCGGGTGGGGCTCGGGAGCTGGTGGGTCGGGAGGCGGGGGCGCGCGGCAGCCGCTCGTCGGAGAGGGCCGGGGCGCGCGATGCGATCGTCGGTGCGTCGGGCAGGACGACCCGCGCCAGGGTCAGGGTCGAGAGGGTGACCGAGGCGTGGCAGACGGCGCAGGTGGTCTCGTCGTGCTCGGGAAGCGGGGCGCCGGGTTGGCTCTGCGTGGCGACGACGCCGGTGCGGGAGCCCGTGGCGGCCTGCCGGGCGATGGCCGTGCCCAGCCCCATCCCGTGAATCAGGAGCAGGAAGCTGAGCAGCAGGCACGGCAGGCGGCTCGGGCGCATCGAAGGGAAGCTTAGCGCCTCGGCCCCGCAGTTCAAGCCGGGGGCCGCCGGCGGGTGGGCCCGTCGGTCGGGAGGATGAACCAGAAGGTGGTGCCCCGTCCGGGCACCGACTCGGCCCCGATCGTTCCACCGTGCATCTCCACGAACTTGCGGCAGAGCGCGAGTCCCAGGCCGGTGCCCTGCGCCTGCCGACTGGCCGAGCTGTCCACCTGACTGAACTCCAGGAACAGCTTGGGCATATCCTCCGGCTGGATGCCCACGCCCGTGTCGGCCACGGACACCCATACCACGTCCCGGGTCATCATCCGGGGCTCCTCCCCCGCGCGCTCGGCCGGGAGCGGCAGCGGTGCCTGCGTCTGCAGAGCGCGGAGGGTGATGCTGCCACCCTCGGGCGTGAACTTGGAGGCGTTGGCGAGGAGGTTGAACAGCACCTGGCGCACCCGCACGCCGTCCGCCACGACCTCCAGCGGAGTGCCCAGGTCCAGATGGCACTCCTGTCGCTTGGCGCTTCGCAGGCTGGCCGTGTCGGCGACCGCGCCGGTGATCGCCGAGCGCAGATCGGCGTGGGTCAGCTCCAGCGTCATCCGGCCCGCCTCGATCTTCGAGAGATCGAGAATGCTGTTGATGAGCGACAGCAGGTGGCGGCCGTTCCGGAGCACGGCCTCGAGGAACTCGCGGTGCTGCGCCTCGAGCTCGCCCACCTGACCCGAGAGGATCAGGTCGGAAAAGCCGATGATCGCGTTGAGCGGGGTCCTGAGCTCGTGGCTCATATTGGCCAGGAACTCGCTCTTGAGCCGGGTGGCCCGGAGCAGCTCCGCGTTCTTGGCGGCGAGCGCGCGCTCGTTGCGCCGGCTCTCTTCCAGAACCGCCGTGCGATCGAGTCCCACGACCACCTGATCGCCCAGGGTCTGGAGCAGCTGCACGTCGGCGTCGTTGAACGGCGCCCCGTCGCGCCGGTTGTAGACGCTCACGGTACCGATCACGACGCCGGCGGAGCGGAGCGGGACGATGGCCACGGTGCGGAGCGGCGCCGCCAGCTCGGGCAGGCGGAAGCTGCGCGGGTCCGACGCCATATCTCCCGACACCACTGGTTCGTCGTGGGTCACGGCCCACCCGAGCAGAGAGCCGTCTACCGGAATCAGCCTGTCCTGCGCCGGTGCCAGGTCGCCGACGGCGGCGGCCATGCGGAGGAATCGTCCTTCCTCCACCACCAGGGTGACGCCCGCCGATTCGGCGTCGAGCAGGTCGGCCGCCACCGACGCGACTTCCCGCACCAGGCCGCTCAGGTCGGTCCCGCCGAGCAGCGTCGCCGCCAGGTGACGGAGCCGCTCCAGCTCCCGGCTCCGGGCCGCGGCCGCGGCGAGCGCCTGGCTCAGCGCCGCCTGCTCCCGCCGGGTCTGCAGGTCCCGTCGCCGGATGGCCAGCAGGACGAGCAGGGTGGCCGCCAGGCCGAACAGCACTCCGGCCCACGACTGCCGCCAGGCGAAGTAGACCGCGAGCCAGCCGACGGCGACGGCGAGCCAGACCAGCTGGCGGGACGTCGGGCCGGGCGCGCGGCTCAGTCGACCTCCTCCGTGAGCAGCTCGCGGAACTCGGTCTCTCCAGTGGCGAGCATGCGGCGCAGGTAGGGGCGACAGAGGCCGCAGGCGGCGCCGCACCCGGTCTCCCGGACGAGATCGTCCAGGGTCCACCCGGCGGCCCGGGCCTGGGGGAGGAGATCGGCGAACGGCCGGCGCCGGCAGACGCACATGGTGACGAGCACGCCGGGCATGCGGCGGCCTAGGGGTTCGTGGGGCGGATGTCGAGCTCGCTCACCAGCGCGCCCGCGGGCAGGGTCAGGACGTGGAGGATGCTGGCGGCCACGTCCTCCGGCCGCAGAATGCGCTCGTGATCGGGCTTGAGCATCGCCTGGTCGCGCAGCATGCCCGTGGCCACGCTGCCCGGACAGATCGCGACCACCCGCACGTTGTCCTTCCGCACCTCGAGCATCAGGGCCCGGCTGAACCCGAGCACGGCGTGCTTGGATGCGCAGTAGGCGCTTCCGCCGACGAAGCCGTTGCGTCCGGCCAGGCTGGCGACGTTGACGACGGTGCCGCGGCGGCGCGCGCGCATGCCGGGAAGGACCAGCCGGGTGGTGAGGTAGAGCGAGCGGAGGTTGGTCGCCATGGTGGCGTCCCAATCCTCCAGGGTGAGCTCGTCGAGCGGCCGGGCGATGAGCACGCCGGCGTTGTTCACCAGCACGTCGATCTCGCCCAGCTCGGCGCGGACCAGCTCGACCAGATGACGAACCTGCTCGGGGTCCGCTACATCGGCCGCGGCGCCCGCGGCGGTGACGCCCTTGTCCCGCAGGTCGGCCAGCGTCGCCGCCACTTTGTCCGTCGACCGGGAGCAGACCCCCACCCGGTAGCCGGCCTGGCCGAGGGCGAGGGCGGTAGCCCGACCGATCCCCTCGGTCGCGCCGGTGACGAGCGCGGTGCCTGACATGGGCGGGAAGATAGCAGCATTACCTTCCGCTCATGGCGCTCCCGCTGCAGCATCCCGTGGTCCGTCCCAACGCCAGCGGCCGGCGACGGCCGGAGGACCGCGAGGTCTCCTGGCGCGAGCGGCTGCAGGCGCTGAAGCACCTGCCCCGACTGCTGCGGCTGGTGTGGGAGACCGAGCCGCGGTACGTCGTCGGGATCCTGATCCTCCGGGTGCTGCGGTCGCTGGTGCCGCTCGCCGTGCTCTGGATCGGCAAGCTCATCGTGGACGAGGTGGTGAGCGCGGTCGGCCTGGTCCACGGCGGGGGCGCGATTCCCTGGACCAGGCTGGGCCAGCTGCTCCTGCTGGAGCTCGCGATCGCGCTGGTGGGCGAAGGGCTGTCCCGAATCAGCGCGCTGCTGGAGAGCCTGCTCGGCGATCTCTTCGCCAACCGCACCAGCGTGGAGTTGATGCGACACGCCGCCACGCTCGACCTGGAGCAGTTCGAGAACGCCGAGGTCTACGACAAGCTGGAGCGCGCCCGCCGACAGACCGTGGGTCGGATCGGCCTGTTCACCCTGCTGCTGGCCTCGATCCAGGACGCGATCACCCTGGCCACGCTGGGCGCGGCGCTGGCCGTCTACGTCCCCTGGCTGCTGCTGCTGCTGGTGATCGCGGTGCTCCCGTCGCTGCTGGGCGAGACCCACTTCGCGTCGCTGGGCTACTCGCTGCTCTACTCCTGGACCCCGGAGCGGCGCCAGCTCGACTACCTGCGCTACATCGGCGCGAGCGACATCTCCGCCAAGGAGCTCAAGCTCTTCGGCTTGTCGGACTTCCTGGTAGGGCGCTACGACCGGCTTTCGCAGGAGTTCTACGAGGCCAACAAGGCGCTGGCGGTCCGGCGGAGCCTGATCTCGAGCCTGCTCGCCGGGGTGGGGACCCTGGGCTACTACGCGGCGTACGCCGTGATCATCTATCTGACCGTGGTCGGACACCGCTCGCCGGCGGGACTCTTCACCATCGGCGTGCTGACCTTTCTCGCCGGCTCGTTCCGCCAGAGCCGGGACGTGATCCAGCGGATCCTGCTGTCGCTGAGCCAGGTGTACGAGCAGGCGCTCTACCTGGACGACCTCTTCAGCTTTCTGGGACTCGAGCCGCACATCGTGCGCCGGCCGGGCGCCCGGCCCGTGCCGGCGCCGATCCGGACCGGCTTCGTCTTCGAGAACGTGGGCTTCCGGTATCCGGGGTCGGAGACCTGGGCGGTTCGCGGCCTCGACTTCACGCTCGCCCCGGGCGAGCGGCTCGCGCTGGTGGGCGAGAACGGCGCGGGGAAGACCACGCTGGTCAAGCTGCTGGCCCGGCTCTACGACCCGAGCGAGGGGCGGATCCTGCTCGACGGGGTGGACCTGCGCGAGTACGACATCGAGAGCCTCCGCCGGAACGTGGGCGTCATCTTCCAGGACTTCGTGCGCTACGACTTCCTGCTGCGGGAGAACATCGCGGTGGGCAACATCGAGCGGCTGGAGGACGAGCCCGCGATCGAGAACGCGGCGCAGCGGAGCCTGGCCGATACGGTGGCGGGCCGGCTGGGCGCCGGCTACGCGCAGATGCTGGGCCGGCGGTTCGAAGGCGGCGTCGATCTCTCGGGCGGCGAGTGGCAGAAGGTCGCCCTGGCGCGGGCCTACATGCGCGAGGCCCAGCTGCTGATCCTGGACGAGCCCACCGCGGCGCTCGACGCGCGGGCGGAGTACGAGGTGTTTCTCCGGTTTTCCGAGCTGACCCGCGGGCGGATGGCGGTGCTGATCTCCCACCGGTTCTCCACCGTGCGCATGGCCGACCGGATCCTGGTGCTGCAAGGCGGCGAGCTGGTGGAGCAGGGCACGCACGAAGCGCTGCTGGCGGAGGGGGGACTGTATGCGGAGCTCTTTCAGCTGCAGGCGGCGGGGTATCGGTAGGGGCGGAGGGTCGCAGGGGCGGACGGACGGAGGGTCGGAGGGTCGGAGGGCAGACGAGTTATCCAGGCAGGCGTCTCATCTATCCCCCGCTGTGCGCCCTCTCTGATTCCATCCGCCTGTCCGACCCTCCGACTCTCCGGCCCTCCGTCGGTCCGCCCGATTTGACATCCAACCGCATCGCCTCCACCTTGGGAATCCAACTCATGCACGGAGGTGGAGACCATGAAGGTCTATGGCTCCAACGCCATCAGAAACGTGGCTTTTGTCGGCCATGGCGCGAGTGGCAAGACATCGCTGGTCGACGCGCTCGCCTGGATATCCGGAAGCAGCCGGCGCCATGGCAGCATCAAGGACGGCAGCACCCTCACCGACTACTCCCCCGACGAGATCGAGCGTAAACACTCGATCAACCTCGCCCTCGGCTACGCCGAGTGGCTCGACACCAAAATCAACCTCATCGACACTCCGGGCTACCTCGACTACTTCGGCGAGGTCGTCACCGCGTTACACGCGGCCGACGCGGCCGTGGTCGTGCTGAGCGGCACCGGCGGCGTCGAGGTCGGCACCGAGAAAGTCTGGGAGGTCTGCGATCAGCTTCACCTTCCCCGGATGCTGTTCGTCTCCCTCATGGACAAGGAGCACGCCGACTTCGAGCGGGTGTTCCAGGACGTCAAGGCGCACCTGACCCCCAAGGTGGTCCCGGTCGAGGTGCCGATCGGCGACGGCCCGGACTTCCACGGGATCATCAACCTCTTCTCCGGGCACTGCCACAGCTACAAGAAGGGCGCGGCCAAGGGCGAGTACGAGGTGATCCCGATTCCGCCGGAGTACCAGCAGCGCTATCAGGAATACACCGAGCAGCTCACCGAAGCGGTGGCCTCCACCGACGACGAGCTGATCGAGCGCTACCTGGCCGGCGAGGAGATCCCGCGCGAGCAGTTCATCGGCTCGGTGAAGAAGGCGATGCTGGCGGGCCAGATCGTGCCGCTGTTCTGCGGCAGCTCGACGCTCACCTACGGCCTTCGCACCCTGCTCAAGAAGATGGTGGAGCTCCTCCCGGCGCCCAGCGAGGTGGTGGCGGCCGACGCCGCCGCGCACCGCGACGCGCCGCTGCTGGGGCGGGTCTTCAAGACCATCTCCGAGGCGCACGTGGGCGACGTGACCCTGTTCCGCCTCTTCACCGGTGAGCTCACCAACGGGGCGGAGGTCTGGAACGCCGAGCACGAGACGCCCGAGAAGCTCAACCACCTCTCCATCCAGCAGGGCAAGGAGCGGATCGAGGTGGAGCGGCTGCACGCCGGCGACATCGGGTCGGTGGCCAAGCTGCGCGACACCCACACCGGCGACACCTTCTGCCAGCGCGATCACCCGGTGCGGCTGCCGCCGCTGCCGCTCCCCGACTCGGTCGCGAGCGCCGCCGTGCTGGTCAAGCAGCGGGGCGAGGAGGACAAGCTCGCCGCGGGGCTGCACAAGCTGCACGAGGAGGATCCGACCTTCCACTTCGAGTACAACTCGGAGCTGGGGCAGACGCTGATCCACGGGATGGGCGAGCGCCACTTCGATACCATCCTCCACCGGCTGGAGCGGAAGTTCGGGGTGCACGCCGAGCTCACCCGGCCCAAGGTGGCCTACCGCGAGACCATCAAGGGCAAGGCCGAGGGCCAGGGCAAGCACAAGAAGCAGACCGGCGGCCGGGGCCAGTACGGCGACTGCTGGGTGCGGATTGCCCCACGCACCCGGGGGGCCGGCTACGAGTTCGTGGACAGCATCGTCGGCGGGGTCATTCCCAACAAGTACATCCCGGCGGTGGACAAGGGAGTTCAGGAGGCGGCCGAGCGGGGTGTGGTGGCGGGCTATCCGATGGTGGATTTCCAGGCCGAATGCTACGACGGCTCCTACCATGACGTGGACAGCAACGAGATGTCGTTCAAGATGGCCGGCATTCTCGCCTTCAGGAACGTGGCGCCCAAGTGCAAGCCGATCCTGCTCGAGCCGCTGGTGGACCTGGAGGTGTGGGCGCCGGAGGACGTGCTCGGCGATGTCATGGGCGATCTCAGCGGCCGACGGGGCCACATCCTTGGAACCGAGCAGGACGGCCGGCTCACCAAGGTGCGGGCGGTGATTCCCGAAGCCGAGCTGTACAAGTACTCGACCACGCTGCACTCGATCACCCATGGTCGGGGCACGCACCGGCAGAGCTTCCGGGGCTACGCCGAAGCCCCCCCCGACGTGGCGGCGAAGGTGGCGGCAGAGAATCAGAAGGAGCATGCGGTGGCGAGTTGAACGGCGGCAGAAGGCGAAAGACGAAGGGGGCACGCGAGGATCTCGTGCGCCCCCTTCGCCTTTCACCTTTCGCCTCTCGCCCTTCAGTTTCTCCCATGTCCCGCTTCCTCGCCGACCTCCTCGTCGTCTTCCATCTCCTGTTCGTCGCCTTCGTCGGCCTCGGCGGGCTGCTGGTGCTGCGCTGGCCGCGGGTGGCGTGGATCCACCTGCCGGCGGCGCTGTGGGGTGTGGTCATCGAGCTGACCGGGAGGATCTGCCCGCTTACGCCGCTGGAGCAGGCGCTCCGACGCCGGGCCGGCGAGTCCGCCTACCAGGGTGACTTCGTGAGCCACTACCTGCTCCCGGTGCTCTACCCTCGTGGGCTCACCCGGGGTGCCCAGCTCGGGCTGGCGGCGCTGGTGCTGGTCCTGAACCTGGGGATCTATGCCGCAGTCTTCAGGCGTCGTCGCTCCACTGCTCCTCGAACGCCGACAGCAGGCGGGTCGCCCCCAGCGCGGTGAACCCCGCCGCCGCCTCGGCTCGCCGGGGCTCGGCCCGCGGATCCGCCAGCGCCCGCCAGGCCAGCGCCGAGATGGCCGCGCACTCGGCCTGCAGCAGCGCGACGCCATGG
>DATEIR010000012.1:0-4190 GCA_035278885.1 Gemmatimonadales bacterium
GGTTCGGGTCCATGCGGGTCACGATCCCGCGCACCTCGATGGGGCGCGCGCGGTCGTCGTGACGGCGGCCGTCCCGGCAGACCACCCGGAGCTGCGGCGCGCACGCGAGCTGGACCTGCCGATCGTACCGAGAAAGGTCGCCCTGGCCGCACTCGTGGGTGAGGCCAGGTCGGTCGGTGTCTCAGGCACCCACGGAAAGACCACCACCACGGTCATGACCACCGAAGCCCTGGCCGCGGTCGGCCTCCATCCCACGGGATTGGCCGACGGGCGGGTCGCGGCCTGGGGCGGAAACGCCCGCATCGACGGCGACGACCTCTTCGTGGTCGAGGCCGACGAGTACGACCAGGCGTTCCTCACGCTGCATCCCACGGTCGCGGTGGTGAACAACGTCGAGCCCGACCACCTGGAGTGCTACGGCTCGGAGGCGGCGCTGGAGCATGCGTTCGCCGAGTTCGCCGGCCGCGCACGGGTGGCCTTCTTCGGCGCCGATGACCCGGGCGCGCGGCGCGTCGCGGACAAGATCGGGACGACGGCCCTCCGGTTCGGCTTCGCCGAGGATGCCGAGGTGCGGATCGACCGGGTGGTTCAGCAGGCCGACGGAACGAAGGCCCGGGTGCGCTGGCGCCAGGGCCACGAGGTCGCGCTGCGGCTCGCGGTGCCGGGGGTGCACAACCTGCGGAACGCGGTGGCCGCGCTGGCCGCGGTCGAAGCGATGGGCGGTGCGCTCGAGCCCGCCGCCGCCGCGCTGGCGGAGTTCCGCGGCGTCGGCCGCCGCTTCGAGCGACTCGGCGAGCACCGCGGTGTGGCGGTGGTGGACGACTACGCTCACCATCCCTCCGAGCTCGAGGCCACGCTGTCGGCGGCGCGGCAAGCCTTTCCCGGGCGGCGGGTCGTGGCGGTGTTCCAGCCGCACCTCTACTCCCGGACGGCGGCGCACGGCGAGGCCATGGGCCAGGCGCTCGCGGCGGCCGACCTGGTGTTCGTGACCGAGATTTACGCGGCCCGGGAGCAGCCGATGGAGGGCGTCACCGGCCGGCGGGTGGCCGACGCCGCCGCTCGCGCGGGCGCGGACGTGCGGTTCGAGGCGGCGCGCGCCGAGGTAGGGCGGCACGTGTACGAATCGCTTCGCCCGGGCGACGTGGTGCTGACCCTCGGGGCGGGGGACATCACCAGGGTGGCGCCCGAGCTGGTGCGGTGGCTGAGCGCCGCCTGAAGCCGGGTTGGAAGGCGGTCGGCGGGGCCGTCGTGGCCGCGGCGCTCTGGTTCGGAGCGCCGGCCGCGCTGCGACAGGTCGAGTTTTTCCGGGTGCGGCGGGTGGAGCTGCAGGGATCGCAGTATCTTGATGCGGCGAAAGTGATCGCGGCCGCGCAGCTGTCGCGCACGGCCAGCGTCTTCGACGACCCCGAAGCCATTGCTCGGCGGGTCCGCGCGCTGCCGGGTGTGCAGGACGTCTCCGTCAGCCGCCGGTTGCCCGGGACGCTGCGTATCCGGTTGAAAGAGGCCGAGCCGGTCGCGCTGACTCCCAAGGGCGATCGTCTCGCGATGGTGGATGCCCGCGGCGCGGTGCTGCCATTCGATCCGCTGGCCTCCGCGCCGAATCTGCCGGTGCTGATCGGCGGGGGCGCGCTGGTGGCCGGTGCGCTGGCACGCACCCGCGACTACGATCCGGGGTTGTTCGCCCGGATCGACGCCGCCTGGCGGGTCGGCCCGGACGTGGTGTTCGAGGTGGCGGGCAGGTGGCTCTGGTTCGATCCCCAGCTCACGGCGGAGGACATTCGAGCGGTGACGGCGGTGGAGCAGACGCTCGCCCGGCAGGGGCGGCAGTTCGCGGAGCTGGACGGCCGATATGCCGGCCAGGTCGTCGTTCGCCGGGTCCGGGCGTGAGCGCGCAGCCGCAGCGGCTGGTCTCCGCGCTCGACCTCGGCTCTACCAAGGTGGTCGCGCTGATCGCAGAGGTGACCGGCGACGCGCGGGACGTCGGCGTGCGGATCCTGGGGCTCGGAGTCGAGCGCAGCCCGGGTATCCGCCGAGGCGTGGTCCGGGACATCGAGGAGACCACCCGCGCCATCGACAAGGCGATGAAGGGCGCGCAGCGCATGGCCGGGGTCGAAGTGGGCTCGGTCTACTGCGGCATCGCGGGGGAGCACGTCGCCGGGCGGAGCTCGCACGGCATGGTGTCCGTCACCGGGGACGAGATCCGCACCAGCGACGTGGCCCGGGTGAACGACATGGCGAGCAACATCAGCTTCGGGCGGGACCACGAGCTGCTGCACGCCATTCCACAGGACTACCTCATCGACCAGCAGGGCGGCATCAACGAGCCCATCGGCATGACCGGGTCGCGGCTGGAGGCCGAGGTGTACCTGGTCACCGTCCTGTCGAGCGTGCTGCAGAATCTCAAGAAATGCGTCGAGCGGGCCGGCTACCACGTGGCCGAATTCGTGCTGGAGCCGCTCGCGGCATCGCTGGCGGTGCTCACGCCGGACGAGATCGAGCTGGGCTGCGCCATCGTCGAGCTGGGGGGCGGATCCACCAACGTGTCGATCTTCCACAACGGGAAGATCCGGCACACGGCGTCGCTGCTCTGCGCCGGCGGGCACGTCACCGCGGACATCGTGCACGGCCTCCAGGTGACGCAGCACGACGCGGAGCGGCTCAAGGAGCGCTACGGCGCGGGCTTCGAGCCGCTGGTGCCGGAGAGCGACGTGATCGAGCTTCCCAGCACGCCGGGGCAGGGCGCGCGCAACGCGCAGCGGCGCGTGCTGGCGCACATCATGCACATGCGGCTCCAGGAAGTACTGGAGTATGCGCTCGACGAAGTGACGCGTGCAGGCTATCATCAGCGCTTACCCGCTGGAGTCGTCCTCACGGGCGGCGGCGCGCAGACTCCCGGAATCGTGGAGCTGGCGCGCGAGGTGTTCGCGATGCCCGCCCGGATCGGGGTGCCGGGACAGCGTCTGCGCGGGCTGGCCGACAGCGTCGAGTCGCCGCGGATGGCCGTCCCGTCGGGCCTGGTCCTCTACGGGGCCCGGCAGGTGGCGATGAGCGGAAGCTTCGGGACCGGAGCCCGCAAGTCTCCGGCGGTCGAGAAGGTGCTCGCTCCAGTGAAGCGATGGCTCCAGGACTTCTTCTGAGTCGGGCCGGGGGAACCAACCATGATCTTTGAGCTGGAAGAGAGCGGCGTTCAGACCGCTCGGATGAAGGTCGTCGGCGTCGGCGGGGGCGGCGGCAACGCCGTGAACCGGATGATCGAGGACCAGCTCGGCGGGGTCGAGTTCATCTCGGTGAACACCGACGCCCAGGCGCTCGCGATGTCCAAGTCGGACGTCAAGATCCAGATCGGGCGCAAGCTGACCCGCGGGCTCGGGGCGGGGGCGCGGCCCGAGATCGGGCGGCAGGCCATCGAGGAGAACCGCGACGAGGTCGCCGCGGCGGTGCAGGGCGCGGACATGGTCTTCGTGACCTGCGGCATGGGCGGAGGCACCGGTACCGGCGCGGCGCCGGTCGTGGCCCAGATGGCCCGCGAGTCGGGCGCCCTCACCGTGGGCATCGTGACCAAGCCCTTCCTCTTCGAAGGCCGCCGGCGGATGAAGCAGGCCGAGATCGGCATCACCGAGCTGCGCAAGAACGTGGACACCATGATCGTGGTGCCCAATGAGCGGCTGCTCGCGGTGGTCGGGAAGGGAATTCCCTTCCAGGACGCCCTGAAGAAGGCCGACGAGGTGCTCCTCCACGCCACCCAGGGCATCGCCAGCCTGATCACCAGCACCGGCATCATCAACGTGGACTTCGCCGATGTCCGCACGGTGATGCAGAACGGCGGGGCGGCGCTCATGGGCACCGGAATCGGCCGGGGCGACAACCGCGCGCTCGAGGCGGCCCAGCAGGCCATCTCCAGTCCGCTGCTGGACAGCGTGTCCATCGCCGGCGCCACCGGGGTGCTGATCAACATCATCGGCGGCGACGACCTGACCCTGGGCGAGACCACCCAGATCAACGACATCATCCACGACGCCGTGGGCGACGAGGCCGAGATCATCTTCGGTGCCGCGACCGACCCGGCCATGGAAGGCGAAGTACGGGTCACGGTCATCGCGACCGGATTCGACCGCGCGGTGACCGGCGAGCAGCCGGTGTCGCGTCCGCATTCGCAGCTCAGCAACGCGCCCCAGCCGGTGGTGGCGCAG
>DATEIR010000013.1:0-3074 GCA_035278885.1 Gemmatimonadales bacterium
ATCGCCCACGTGCGCGGCGGCGAGGAGCTGGGGCGGCCCTGGTACGAGGGCGGCAAGCTGCTCAACAAGCGGAACAGCTTCACCGACTTCATCGCGGCCGCCGAGCACCTGGTGCGGGAGGGCTACGCCGCGCCCGACCGCCTGGCCATCGGCGGCGGCAGCGCCGGCGGCCTCCTGATGGGCGCCGTCACCAACCTCCGCCCCGACCTCTTCCGCGCGGTGCTGGCGGAAGTGCCCTTCGTGGACGTGGTCAACACCATGCTCGACGCCTCGCTCCCGCTGACGGTGATCGAGTACGACGAGTGGGGCAACCCGAACGACGCCGAGTACTACGAGTACATCCGGTCGTACAGCCCGTACGACAACGTCCAGAGCCGCGACTATCCCCATATCCTCGTCACCGCCGGCCTGAACGACCCCCGGGTAGCCTATTGGGAGCCCGCCAAGTGGACCGCCCGGCTGAGAGCCCGGAAGACCGACAACAATCGCCTCCTGCTCAAGACCAACATGGGCGCGGGGCACGGCGGCGCGTCGGGCAGGTACGACTTCCTGCGGGAGGTCGCGTTCAAGTACGCGTTTTTGATGGAGGCGATGGGGGGGTAGGCGCACGGACGCACGGGCGCACAGGCGCACGGTTCTCGAGAGTGCGGCCCCGGATCATTCCGGGGCCTCTTTCTTAGCCCAAGCTCCCTTCCAGCGCCCTCAATTCCAATCCCTTTTCATCTGCGTTTTCTGCGTTCATCTGCGTGTCCCCGAAAAAAGAATGGGCCGCAGATGAACGCAGAAAACGCAGATGAAAAGGTTGTGTGGGGGACGTGCCGGTGGCCATTCTCCTGCACCTGGTCGCCCTGCGCCGGCTGCGCCAGTCACACGGCCCACTCCCCACCACGACCCCACATTACGCGCTCACCTAGCGCACCAACCCCATCTGCGTCCTCTGCGTTCATCTGCGTGCCTGCTGTTTTTTGGGCCGCAGATGAACACAGATGAACTGGGAGGACGTTGTGGGTCTGCGGCTTCAGAAGACTACGGCGGCCCGGGTGCGCCAGCCACATCCTCCAATCCTCACCACGACCTCGCACTACACGCTCACCTGGCGCACCAACACCATCTGCGTCCTCTGCGTTCATCTGCGGCCCCAAAAAGCTGGCACGCAGATGAACGCAGAGAACGCAGATGAACACAGATGAACGGGGAGTCTTGTGGGTGCTGCGGCTTCAGAAAACTACGGCGGCCAGGCTCGAGGCCAGGAGGAGGAGGACGACGCTGGTCAGGATGACGTAGGTACGGTCGCGGAGGGCCAGGAATGCGACCAGCGAGCCGGCGACGCGGAGGACGGGTGTCGCGACCAGGACGAGGAGGCCGAGCTGGATCAGGCCTCGGCCGTCGCCGCCGAGGGCGGAGCGGATGATGCCGGCGACGCTGCTCAGCTCGGCGGGCTCGCCCTCGAAGCGGCTGTAGTGCGGAATCGTCCCCCCGTGGCGGCTCAGGAAGACGATCCCGCCGGCGAGGACCAGCAGGGTGGAGAGGAGCACGCCGGCCTGGAGCAGGCGGGCGAGGAGGCGCTCGATCCGGTCGTCGTCCCACCCGGGCCGCGCGGGCGGCGGGGTGGGCTCAGATCCGGCCGTGGAGGCCATTGAGGATCATCTCCACGCCGAGCGCGGCGACCACGACGGCGAAGATCATCCGCAGCATCGCGCTGCGGGTGGTGGTGAGCAGCCGGGCCCCGATCGTGGCGCCGGCCAGGACGCCGAGGACCACCGGCATCGCGAGCCCCGGGTCCACGTATCCGCGGGCGAGGTAGATCCCCGCGCTGGCCGCGGCGGTCACCCCGATCATGAAGTTGCTGGTGGTCGTGCTGACCTTGAACGGCAGGCACATCGCCTGGTCCATCGCCAGCACCTTGAGCGCGCCGGAGCCGATGCCGAGCATCCCGCTCAGCGCCCCGGCGCCGGCCATGATGCCGAAGCCGAGCGGCACCCGCTGCACGTGGTAGTGCTTCTCGCCCTGCAGGCTGGGGTAGGTGCCGTCGAGATGGAGCCTGGCCGCGAGCGGGTCGGGGGTCTCGACCACGTGTTCCGGCCTGGGCTGGGCCGAGAACCAGGCGGAGCCGAGCAGCACGACGCCGAACACCACCGCCAGCGCCGAGGGCGCGATCCAGCCGGCCAGCCCCGCGCCGAACAGCGCGCCGACCGTGGTCGCCACCTCGAGCAGCATGCCCAGGCGGACGTTGGTAAACCCTTCGCGCACGTACGCCACCGCGGCGCCCGAGGACGTGGCGATGACCGAGACCAGCGACGCCCCCACCGCGTAGCGGAAATCGATCCCGAAGACGAGGGTCAGCAGCGGGACGATCACCACGCCCCCGCCGAGGCCGGTGAGCGCGCCGAGCAGTCCGGCGAGGAACGCGCCCGCGCCGATCAGGACCGTCACCTCCAGGGTGTTCACCGGGCGGCCGCGACCCAGGCGACGATGACCACCAGCCAGATCGCGGCGTAGAGGGCGATGAACGGCTGCCGCTTGCGCAGCATGTCGGGGAAGAGCACCGGCATCCCGGCGAACTTGCCCCGCGGCTTGCTGGGGAAGAAGAAGGTCTTGTACGTCTCGGTGGTGGCGATGGTGTAGCCCAGCGCCGCCAGCGCGTTCAGCACCAGGTCGTCGGTGAGGCGGGAGAGGAGGACCGCGTACACGGTGGCGATGAACGGGCTGCGGAAGAACTTGAGGGTCTGGAATCCCTCCTTGGGCGCGTCCTTCCAGGCGCCGCCGAAGGCGCTGATCCAGCCGCCCAGGCCGCCGATCGCGAGCACCGTGGCCATGGGGGTCGGGTTGGGCGAGGCGCGCTCGAGCGCGATCGCCAGAATCAGGATGCCGAGGCAGACCGCCACGTAGCCGGCCCCGGCGAGGAGCCGCGCGCTCCGGCTACGCACCACCTGGCCGAACACGGAGAACTGCATCGGGATGAAGTACTTGGACTGGTCCTCTTCCCGCAGGAAGGTCTTGTAGATCTCGGCCAGCGCGCGCTCGACGGCGTAGGTCGTGCCGAACAGCACCACCAGGTCGGCGGCCCGCCGTGG
>DATEIR010000014.1:0-25449 GCA_035278885.1 Gemmatimonadales bacterium
TGACGACCGCGGTCGCAAAGGGCGACCTCTCCAAGAAAATCACGGTGGACGTCAAGGGCGAGATCCTGACGCTCAAGTCCACGATCAACACGATGGTGGATCAGCTCAATGCGTTCGCGGGCGAGGTGTCGCGGGTCGCGCACGAGGTGGGCACGCTCGGGAAACTGGGCGGTCAAGCCCAGGTGCAGGGCGTCGCGGGCACCTGGAAGGACCTGACCGACAACGTGAACTACATGGCGGGCAACCTGACGGCACAGGTCCGCAACATCGCGGACGTGACCACCGCCGTCGCCCGCGGCGAGCTGAACAAGAAGATCACGGTGGACGTCCAGGGCGAGATCCTGGAGCTCAAGAACACCGTGAACACGATGGTGGACCAGCTCAACTCGTTCGCCTCGGAAGTGACCCGCGTGGCCCGCGAGGTCGGCACCGAGGGCAAGCTGGGCGGCCAGGCGCAGGTGGTCGGCGTGGCGGGGGTGTGGAAGGACCTGACCGACAACGTGAACTGGATGGCCAACAACCTCACCAGCCAGGTGCGCGGCATCGCCAAGGTGGTGACGGCGGTCGCCAACGGCGACCTGAAGCAGCAGCTCCGGGTGGAGGTGAAGGGCGAGATCGCCACCCTGGCCGACACCATCAACGGCATGACCAACACGCTGGCCACCTTCGCCGACCAGGTCACCAACGTGGCCCGCGAAGTCGGCGTCGAGGGCAAGCTGGGCGGCCAGGCCCGGGTGCCGGGCGCGGCGGGCATCTGGCGCGACCTCACGGCCAACGTCAACCAGCTCGCCGCCAACCTCACCACCCAGGTCCGCGCCATCGCCGACGTGGCGACCGCGGTGACCAAGGGCGACCTGACCCGCTCGGTGGCGGTGGAGGCGCTGGGCGAGGTGGCCGAGCTCAAGGACAACATCAACGAGATGATCCGGAACCTCCGCGACACCACGCGGAAGAACATGGAGCAGGACTGGCTCAAGACCAACCTGGCCAAGTTCAGCCGGATGCTGCAGGGCCAGCGCGACCTGGCGGCCGTGTCGCAGCTCATCCTCTCCGACCTCGCGCCGCTGGTGGCCGCGCACCACGGGGTGTTCTACATCGTGGACTCCTCGGGCGAGCAGCCGACCCTCAAGCTCCTGTCCAGCTACGCCTACCAGGACCGGAAGCAGGTCAAGGGCGAGTTCCAGTTCGGGGAAGGGCTGGTGGGGCAGTGCGCCACCAGCCGGCGGATGCTGCGGATCAATGCCCTCCCGGAGAACTACATCCAGATCTCGTCCGGCCTGGGCGAGGCCACGCCGCGGAGCATCGCCGTGCTGCCGGTGCTCTTCGAAGGCGAGACTCGCGCGGTCCTGGAGCTGGCCACCTTCGACGAGTTCGACGAGATCCGGCTCACCTTCCTCGAGCAGCTGGCGGAGAGCATCGGCATCGTGCTCAACACCATCGCGGCCAACATGCGGACCGAGGAGCTGCTGCGGCAGTCGCAGGCGCTCACCGAGAGCCTGCAGAGCCAGCAGGACGCGCTGACCGAGACCAACAAGCGGCTGGAGCAGCAGACCCGCTCGCTGCAGCAATCCGAGGAGCTGCTCAAGAAGCAGCAGGACGAGCTGCAGCGCACCAACGCGGAGCTGGAGGAAAAGGCCCAGCTGCTGGCGGGCCAGAAGGCCGAAGTGGAGCAGAAGAACCAGGAGGTGGAGCAGGCCAAGGTGGCGCTGGAGGAGAAGGCGGAGCAGCTCGCCCTGATCTCCAAGTACAAGTCGGAGTTCCTGGCCAACATGTCGCACGAGCTCCGGACCCCGCTCAACAGCCTGCTCATCCTCTCCCAGATCCTGAGCGAGAACGCGGAAGGGAACCTGACCACCAAGCAGGTCGGCTTCGCCACGACCATCCATAGCTCGGGCTCCGACCTGCTCGACCTCATCAACGACATCCTCGACCTGTCCAAGATCGAGTCCGGCACCATGGCGGTGGACATCACCACCGTGCCCTTCGCCGAGGTGCGCAAGTTCGTGGACAGCACCTTCCGCCAGGTGGCGGATCTCAAGGCGCTCGAGTTCAAGGTGGAGGTGGACCCGGCGCTGCCCCCGGCGCTGCAGACCGACAGCAAGCGGCTGCAGCAGGTGCTCAAGAACCTGCTGTCGAACGCCTTCAAGTTCACCGAGCGCGGCTCGGTGTCCCTGTCGGCGAAGCTGGTGACCGAGGGCTGGAACCCGGAGCAGGAGATCCTCAACGCGGCCAACGCCGTGGTCGCCTTCTCGGTCCGGGACACCGGCATCGGCATCCCGAAGGAGAAGCACGGCGTGATCTTCGAGGCCTTCCAGCAGGGTGACACCGGCACCAGCCGCAAGTACGGCGGCACCGGGCTGGGGCTCTCGATCAGCCGGCAGATCACCCGGCTGCTGGGCGGGGAGATCCGGATCCAGAGCGCCCCGGGCGAGGGCAGCACGTTCACCCTGTACCTGCCGGTCATCTACCCGGCCCCGGTGCAGGCCGGTCCGGTGACCGAGGAGACCGGGCCCGCCACCCTCGAGCTGCTGCCGATGGCGACCGCGGCGTCCCGCGTGGTGCTCGCGCCGGTGGTGGAGCGCGAGGTGGCGGACGATCGCAGCACGATCGAGGAGGGCGACCGGATCCTCCTCATCGCGGAGGACGATCCCAACTTCGCCCAGATCCTGCTCGACCTGGCGCGCGACCGCGGCTTCCGCGGCCTGGTGGCCAACCGGGCCGACCGGGCGCTGGCGATGGCCAAGGAGTACCGGCCCACCGCGGTCACCCTCGACCTCCGCCTGCCGGACGCCGACGGCTGGACCATCCTCGACCGGCTCAAGCACGATCCGGCCACGCGCCACATCCCGGTCCACATCATCTCGGTCGAGGAGAACTGGCAACGCGGCCTCCGGCTCGGCGCGATCGACTTCATGACCAAGCCGGCCACCAAGGATTCCCTGTCGGACGCGCTCACCACGCTGCACGAGTTCGTGGACCGGCCGGTGAAGCGGCTGCTCGTGGTGGAGGACGACGAGGTGGCGCGGCAGAGCATCGTCGAGCTGATCGGCGCGGGCGACGTGGAGACCACCACCGTGGGCACCGGCGAGGAGGCGCTGGCGGCACTGCAGCGCCAGCGGTTCGACTGCATGGTGCTCGATCTCGGCCTGCCCGACATGACGGGCTTCCAGCTCATCACCCGGGTCAAGGGCGAGATCGGCCTCCGCAAGCTGCCGACGGTGGTCTACACCGGAAAGCAGCTCACGACCCGGGAGGATGCCGAGCTCCGCCGGCTGGCCGAATCGGTGGTGATCAAGGACGCGACCTCGCCCGAGCGTCTGCTGGACGAGACTGCGCTCTTCCTCCACCGGGTCACCGCGCACCTGCCGGAAGGCAAGCAGCGGATGCTGGAGCAGCTGCACCGCACCGACCCGGTGCTCACCGGCCGCAAGGTGCTGATCGTGGACGACGACGTCCGGAACATCTTCGCGCTCACCACGTTCCTCGAGCGGAGCGAGATGCAGGTGCTCTACGCCGAGAGCGGACGGGATGGCATCGCGCGGCTGCAGGAGAACCCCGAGATCGACGCGGTGCTGATGGACGTCATGATGCCCGAGATGGACGGGTACCAGACGATGCGGGCGATCCGGGCCAACCCCAAGTTCCGCCAGCTTCCCATCATCGCGGTGACCGCCAAGGCGATGAAGGGCGACCGGGAGAAGTGCATCGAGGCGGGCGCGTCCGACTACATCGCCAAGCCGGTGGACATGGACCAGCTGCTTTCGCTGCTGCGGGTCTGGTTGTACCGGTGAGCGCGGAGGCGCAGGGACGCAGAGACGCAGAGGCGCAGGGACGCGGGGCCGCGGGAGCGGTCGCGAAGGCCCCTGCGCAGGCGCTGACCGCAGGGGTGATCGCCGGTAATGGTGCTACCGCTCCACTGGATTCCACCGCACCTGCGTCGCTGCGCCCCGGCGACTCTGCGCCCCCGCGACCCAGCGACCCTGCGTCCTCCGACCCCGTCAACATCCTCCTGGTCGACGATCAGCCGGCCAATCTCCTCGCGCTGGAGGCGATGCTCCAGGGGTTGGGGCAGACTCTGATCAAGGCCGAGAGCGGGCGCGAGGCGCTGAAGTGGCTTCTCACCCATGAATTCGCGGTGATCCTGCTGGACGTGAAGATGCCGGAGATGGACGGCTTCGAGACCGCCGCCATGATCCGGGAGCGAGACAAGTCACGGGACACGCCCATCATCTTCCTCACCGCCGGCGATCAGGGCCACACCGACGCGGTGCGGGGCTATGCCGTCGGCGCGGTGGACTACCTGGTGAAGCCGGTCGTCCCCGAGATCGTCCGCTCCAAGGTGGCGGTTTTCGTGGAGCTGGCCAAACGCACCGATCAGCTCCGCCGGCAGACCGATCTTCTCCGGCGGAGCGAGCAGGAGGCCCGCGACCTGGCCGAGGCCCGGGCCGAGCTGGTGGCCGATCTGGAGCACAAGAACCGGGAGCTGGAGAGCTTCAGCTACGCCGTTTCGCACGACCTGCGCGCCCCGCTGCGGCGAATCGAGGGCTTCGCTCGGGCGGTGGTGGACAGCCAGGGTGAGCGGCTGGACGCCGAGGGCCGGCACTATCTCGAGCGCGTGGGCGAGGCCAGCCGGCAGATGGGCCAGCTCATCGACGACGTGCTCTACCTCGCGCGGGTAAGCCGGGCCGAGCTCCGCCAGCACGAGGTGGACCTGAGCGCGGTCGCCTCGGCGGTCATCGAGCGGCTGCGGGAGACCGAGCCGGCCCGGACGGTCGACGTGCGGATCCGGCCCGGGTTGATCGTGTCGGGCGATGCCCAGCTGCTCCGGATCGCGCTGGAAAACCTGCTGGGGAACGCCTGGAAGTTCACCGCCCGGGAGTCCAGCCCGAGGATCGAGTTCGGCCAGACCCAGGTCGCCGGGGAGCCGACCTACTTCGTGCGCGACAACGGGGCCGGGTTCGACATGACCTACGTGGACAAGCTCTTCACCCCGTTCCAGCGACTCCACCTCGCGACCGAGTTTCCCGGCTCGGGCGTCGGGCTCGCCACGGTGCAGCGCATCATCCATCGCCACGCCGGCCGAGTGTGGGCTGAGGGTCTCGCGGGACAGGGCGCCACGTTCCACTTCACCCTCGGCCGGCCGCGGGTGTGAGCGCCGGCGCCGCGTGAACGGCCTTCCCGCCGACGTCCACCAGTTCCTTTATCAGAATATCGAGTCGGTGGAGCAGCTCGAAGTGCTGCTGCTGCTGCTGCGCCGGCCGGAGCGGGGGTGGTCCCCCGACGAGGTGGCGCGCGAGCTCTACAGCCACCCCGCCTCGATCGCCCGACGGCTCGCGATGCTGCTGGGGCAGGGCCTTCTGCGGGAGATCGAGCCCGCCTGCTACCAGTACGCCCCGCGCACGGGCGAGCTGCACGCCACGGTTCTCCGCGTCGGCGAGAGCTATCAGGAGCGGCGGGTCGCGGTGATCACCCTGATCGCGTCCAAGCCGATCGAGAACGTACGCGCCTTCTCGGATGCCTTCCGCATCCGCCGGCCCAAGGAGGACTGAGCGATGGCCGCGGCCGTGTACGTGCTCTGCGCCCTCACCAGCATCGCCTGCGCCGTGCTGCTCCTCCGCGCGTGGCACTCGCGGGGTGTCCGGCTGCTGCTCTGGAGCGGACTCGGCTTCGTGGGGTTCGCCGCCGGAAACGTGTTCCTGGTGCTCGACGCGGTGATGATGCCGGAGGTGGACCTGAGTCTGGGCCGAAGCCTGCCGGTGCTGGCCGGTCTGCTGGTCCTGATCTATGGCCTGGTGTGG
This sequence comes from Gemmatimonadales bacterium, assembly GCA_035278885.1. Lineage (GTDB taxonomy): Bacteria > Gemmatimonadota > Gemmatimonadetes > Gemmatimonadales > GWC2-71-9 > CAVVWJ01. The sequence continues at coordinate 5,799 of DATEIR010000014.1, forward strand.
GACAGCCGATGAGCGAGACCGCGCCCATCTTCGGTCACGTCGTGTCCGGGGCCATCACCATGGGGTACCTCGTGGTGGGACTCTTCTTCCTCCGCTTCTGGCGGGACACCCGGGACCGCCTGTTCCTGATCTTCGCGGTCGCGTTCTGGATCCTCGCCGTCCAGCGGGTGGCGCTGGTCCTGACCCGCCACATGGCGGAGACCGCGGCCGGACTCTACCTGCTGCGGCTGTTCGCCTTCCTCCTGATCCTCGCCGCGATCATCGACAAGAATCGCGCGCCTCGCGACTGACGGTTCAGCCGGGGAGCACCCGGCAACCCACCCGCGCGGGGTGATCCAGAACCAGGGCGCCCCCCGGCACCTGCCGGATGGCCCACACGGCCGCCACGTCCCCCCCGGCGACCGCGAGCATGGCCCAGCTCCACAGCGCCAGTGCGCCCCAGCCCGCGACGGTCGCCGCCAGTGCGGGAGCCAGCCCCAGCAGCAGCGCCGGGAGCAGAGCGGTGGCCCGGTAGCCCTGGGCCGACACCGGCTCGCCGCAGCAGGCGAAAGGCGTGAGACTCCGGCGATTGAACCCCAGCCGGACCGAGCCCCGGGGCGCACCGCCGAGCAGCAGGAAGCCTACGAGATGAACCAGCTCGTGCAGCAGCACGGAGGCGAGCAGGACGACCAGGACGAGCGGGAGCCGTGACGGCGGCGGGATCGCCGCGGCCAGCGGCGAGACGCCCCAGCGAAGCACGAACGGGCCCAGAGCCAGCAGGGCGGCAACCGGAAGCCAGACGAGGGCGATCAGGTTGGCCCGGGCCACCGACATGCTGGCGTCGCGACCCTGGGCCTGCCCCGGCGCGGTCACACCGGCGGGCTCTCCCACGGACTCAGCGCGGCTGGTTGAACTCGGGCCCCAGGAGCAGGCCCTGGTTGGTGTACTCGCCGATCTTCTCCCCGTTGAGCCAGAGCTCGAGCACCGGCGGCACGCTGTAGTGCAGGTAGGCGCCGTAGGCTTTCAGCAGGCGACCCAGGTTGTACTCCACCGACTGACTCTGCCGGTAGCCGTCGCCCAGGACCAGGATCAGCAGGCCCGGCCGGTACTCACCGTATTCGGCCACCACGCCGAGCCGAGTGAGGTCGTTGAGCGCCTGGCGGACACCGGGGTGGAGCGTAATGGGCGGGGGAGGAACGGGGGCGGTTCGGCCCGAGGGAGTGGAATCGGCGCCTTCGGCCGTCGTCGTGGCGCCTTCGCTCCCGGCCTGGAACAGCTGGGCCGGCTCGCCGGCGCTGGTGCCCGGCCCTCGGGCGAAGGCGACCGTCCGGTGGACGTCATTCAGCACCAGGTCCACCTTGCCGCCCTCGGTCAGGTGAACTCGCTGTCCGACCATGCTGCTGCTGGGACCGGCTGAGGCTCCTGCCGCGGTGCCGGTGTTGAGGGCGGCGACCACGAAGTACTCCCCCCGCGGCAGGTCGGAGAACACGAAGCGGCCCTCGGCGTCGGTTACCTCTGTCCGCAGATACTTCTGCTCCCGCTCGTCCGCCGAGCGGAGGTTGAGCCCGCCGACGACCGTGCGGTTCCACCACTCAGTGGAATACGAAGTGACCGGGTTGAGCGAGACCTGGCTGCCCTGCGCGGGCTCGGTCTGACCGTCCTGCCCGCGCACCACGACCTGGCCGGAGATGGTACCGGTACCGGCATACGCATACTGGGCGTATTCCTGCTCGTCGAAGGGCGTTTCACGGGCGGCGGGGCCCGTCGCGTGGGCACATCCGGTGGCCAGCGCCAGCAGCAAAAGGGTACGAGCACGCGTCAGCGGCGCCAGCATGGGTAACTCGGGTCCGGGCATGGGTCGGGGTCGGAGCGATAGGCTGCGCAGGTGCCTCAAGTCTACACCCCTCAAGCCTGAGCGCCAGCGGCCCCCGACGGGGCCGCAGGTGGATGTCGGGCGCGGTCTGAGGGGTGGCTACTCGGCGGGTACGCGGCGATGCCGTCGGGACGGCTCTCGGCGGGCAAACGGGTCCAGGGCAGCCTCGCGTTGGCCGGCAGCCGGATTCGGGATGATATACCACACGCTTTCACGGCCGTAGGGATCCGAGAGCCGCCGGGCCATGACCCCGTCGAGGTCCATCCGGCGCGCCGCTGCAAAGAGGGCGCGGCCGTGCTCCTGCAGCGCGAAAATCTTGAACAGCGGACCGGTGTCCGTGGGGAGCAGCCCGGCCAGGGCCGCCCTGCGGTGCACCAGGGGGTACGACCGCAGGTCTGTTTCGAGCCAGGGCAGATCGAACGCGGCGAAGGCGGGAAACCCCTCCCCCGGCGCGGCCCCGCGTAACGGTGCACCCTGACGGTCGAGCGAGAGAACCAACCCTTCGAGGACCGCCCCTCCGATCCGTGGTGCCACGGCCGCGAGGCGAGCCTCCAGCTCTTCCAGTCCCGGGATCGAGTGCTCCCCGGCCGGCACGACATGGCACTCGGCGTCGAGATGGAGGAAGGCTCGATGGCCATCGTACAGAGGCTCGAACAGCCATTCGGGGCTGTCGAATGGGGCGGAGCGGGTGATGAACGGGATCGGCTCGACCGGAGTGACCATGCTCGCGGACATGACGGCTCCTCGACCGGCGCACCGGTCGCTGGAGCCCTCTCCACGAAGAGGGCGCTTCGGACAAGGCTACCAGACTGCCCGGCTAACGTACCTCGCGTTCTCGGCCCAGGCCAGGGCCTCCTCGGCCGTGGCGACCCGGTGAACCTCGGGGGCGGCGCCGGTCCAGGCATCCAGGAACCGACCCAGCTTCCCGTAGGTGTTGTCCAGCGCCGCGTGGGGGATACCCAGAAGCAGGCAAAGGAGATGCGCGTGCAGACGATCGGTCACCACGACCCTGCCCGACGAGAGCAGGCGGCACCCCCGGGCCACCCTGGCCGAGGCGGCAGCTTCGTACCTGTCCAAGCGGAGTCCGGAGGTGCCGCGGTCGGTGGACCGAAGCCCCGCGAGCACGGCCCCCAGCTCTCGCAGCCGGACCGACACGCGGCTCTCGTGGAGCCAGTCGGCGACTGCTACCTCGAGGCGCCCAGGGGGGAGCTCGTGGCTCGCCGCGCGCTCCCGATCGGTGCGGAAGAGACAGAGGACATCCACGGTCGGAGGCGCCGGACGAGCCATCGGGCCAAGGCAAAGGGCCATGTCGGGACACAGCCGCACGGGGCAGTCGAACCGACCGGCCGCGAAATCGAGCGATGGCTGGTCGCGGACCAGGAGGCGGACGTTCCCGTGCCGGGCGATGACGCGGGCGGTCCGATCCGCAAGTCGGGAGTCCTGATAAAAGACCGTCTGGGGGAGCTGGACGATGAGCCGATCGCCGAATGTCTCCAGCAGCCGCTCCCGGAACGCCTGATGGCGGGGCCACAGATCCCCGAAATTGCCGCCCCCGTGGATCACGATGGGCCCCTCGGGGTGGGCCCGGCGGAGCGCCGCAGGAGAGAACGCCCGGATGGAGGCGACATAGCGCGGCTCGACTCGATGCTGCCGGCGAAAGTAGGCCGTCGTGCCGAGCCAGATGGCGGAATCGCCCACATTGGCGTGATCGGGAAAGTCCACCAGCGCGAACGGCTGGCCGGCGAGATCGGCGAGTTCCGCGCTCACCCGGGACTGCAGTCGCTCCAGCAGATCGGCCGTCTCGCCGCTCATGCTTCCGCCTGCGAGAGCGCGGGGCCGGTCACGAGCCGCCGGAGGTCGCCCACTTCGCGCCGGACGAAGCCGCGGGCGAAGAGGAGGAGCAGGCCCAGGTAGATCGCCGCTCCGATCCCAACCATGACCACGAGAAAGGCGAGCGGCGACTCCAGCCGGGCCTTCAGCGGTTGGTAGAGCGTGAGCAGCGCTCCACCCATGACGATCGAGGTCGTCAGCGCGGGCGCGATAGCCGCCAGCACCGGCCCGTACGGCACCCCGGTGTGTCGCTTGAGCGCATGCATCTGGACCGGCAGGGTCAGATACCCCCGGAGCACGTACGCGCTGGCGATGGCCTGGAGCCCGTAGGGTGCGGCCAGGACCGTCAGAATCGCGGTGAGCGCCACCTGCAGCGCCGCGATCCAGGCGAGCGTGCCCGAGCGGTTCACCGCGGCGAGCGCCGGACCGGCGAAGTAGTTGAGCGTGAACGGGACGGCCATGAGGCCGAGGATCCTGGCGATTCCCGCGCTCGCGGCCCAGCGGCTGCCGAACACCAGGGCGATGGCGTCCGGCGCCAGCACGGCGAAGCCGATGATGGCCGGGAGAGCCAGGGCGGAGCTCACCCGGACGATTCGGAGGTACGCCTTGGCGAACCCCGGGAGGTCGTCCTGCAGTCGAGCGAGCACCGGCAGCGAGACCTGAGAAAAGGGCATGATCGCGGTCTGTGAGATCAGGTCGACGGTGCGCCAGGCGGTGCGATAGACGCCTACCGCCGCGACTCCGATCATCCGCCCCACGACCAGGTCCTGCAGCCGCACCAGGACCGTGAACAGCACGCTGGTGACGGTCATGCTGCTGCTGAACCCCGCCACGTCCCGAAGTACCGCGCGGGAGTAGCGTCGGCCCGGACGCCACGGATACGCTCGCCACACCATGAGGGCGGCCACCGCTTCGGTGACGCCGCGCTGCACCACGAGGCTCCAGGCGCCCCAGCCGTACCAGGCCGCGACCAGGGCCGCCCCGCCGCCGGCGAGGTTGGAGGCGATCGAGCGCGTGGCCATGACCCGATGGCCGAACTCGCGCAACAGCAGGGCGAGGTGGGTGGCGCCCGCCGCCGAGATCGGCAGGATGCATCCGAGCGCCGTGAGCAGGGGTGCTACTTCGGGCGCGCCGAACGCCGACGCGAGCGGGCGGGCGATCAGCGCGATGCCGACGGCGAGCACCCCGGCGAGCGCGAGCGTAGACCAGAACACGGTGTCGGCCATCGTGGGCGTGACCTGGCGAGCACGGGAGATGGCGCTGACCAGGCCGGTGTTGGGCAGGATCCGTCCGAACTCCGCGAAGGCGACGGCGAGCGCGAACGCCCCGAAGGCCGCGGGACCCAGGGTCCGGGCCAGCAGCGCGAAAATGGCGAAGGAGAGCAGGAAGTCGGACCCGGTGCGCGCGATCATCCAGAGGATCGAGGCCCCGGTCTTCTGCTTGAGATCAGGCGGAGCCCCCTGCGTCGTGAGGCCGTCGAGCGAGTCGTCGAACTCGCTCGACGGGCCGGAAACTCGGCCGCCGCCTGTCGGGTCGCTCATGCCACCGCGAGCGTGCGCAGTCGGTTGCCGCTCCTGTCGGCGAGGCGGCGAAAGCTCCGGCGGAGCTTGAGGGCGCGCTCGGTGAGCCGGGTCCGGTACCGGCGGAGCCGCAGCCGGCCGGGCATGACGTACGGGTCCCACCGGGCGGCATCGATGCTCGACGCGCTCGATTCCTCGATCACCGGAAAGGGGAAGACGCAGAGGGTGCGGATCCCGTGGTCCCAGGCGCGATCGAGCTCGTCGTCGATCGGCCGGAGGACGCGCCGGCAGTGGGGGACGAGCCGCCGCGCGCCCGCCCGCGTCAGCACGTAACCCTGGGTGCCTAGCGGCCGGTCGAGGAACTCGACCAGACTGCGCTGGCGCGCGATGGCGTTCCGCACCAGCACCCGGAAGGGGCAGGGACGCTTGGCGTAGAGCCGCAGGTAGGCGAGGCCGGCGGCATCGAGGTCCACCCCCGCCAGGCTCTCCAGAAACCCCCAGTCGACGATCGTGTCGTCTTCCAGAACCAGGAGCTGGTCGGCGTCACCCTCGAGGAAGTCGGTCCATGCCGCGTGGTGGCTGGCGTAGCAGCCCAGCTCGCCGGGGTACATCGGCCGGCCCTTGGCCACGATCGCCTCGTCGGGATCGTGCTCCAGATCGGGGCCGAGGTCCCGGCGCGCGTCGAACCAGCGCCACGCCAGCGACGTCTTCGCCGCGCGAGCCGAGAAGACGGCGCGCCGCTCGGTGGCCTCGGGAAGGCTGATCACGACGGTGCTCGTCCGCATCGGCCGGACTAGACCCACCCCAGGGTGCGGTAGGAGTCGAGGGTGCGCCGGAGACCTTCCCTGAGCGGCATCCGAGGCATGAAGCCGAGCTCCGCGCGCGCCCGCGAGGTGTCGAACCAGCGGTTGTTGGTGAAGAACTTGACCCGCCGGCGGTAGATCGGCGGCTCGAGGCCGAACGGAACGCACACCGCCTCGCACAGCGCTCCGGCGACCCAGAACGGCCAGACCGGCAGGCGCACCCGCGGCGCCGGCACCCGGGCGATTGCCGCGATCTCCTGCACCAGCTCGCGCAGCGTCGGCGCCTCCTCGCCAGTGAGGATGTAGGTCCGCCCCACCGCCTCGGGCCTCTCGGCGGCGAGCCGAAGGCCCTCGACCAGATCGTCCACGTAGACCATCTGGAAGTGCGGCTTTCCGGAGCCGAGCAGGAGGAAGCGTCGCCGCGCGACTCCCCCGATGAGCTTGAGCAGGCGCCGGTCCTCAGGGCCGTAGATCGGCCCGGGACGCACCACCGTGAGCGGCAGGCCGACGCGAGCCGCCGTCTCCCGCGCGGCAGCCTCACCTTCCAGCTTGGTCCGCTGGTAGATGTCGCCGGGCGCCATCGGCGCGTTCTCGTCCGCCGGCCCGTCCCCGCTGATGTCCCCGTGCACGCCGACCGTGCTGCAGTGCACGAAGCGCCGGACGCCGGCCGAGGACGCGGCCTCGATCAAGTCCCGGGTGGCGTCGACGTGCACCTCGCGGTAGAGAGAGTCCGGGACCCCGGCGCGGCGAAACACCGCCGCCAGGTGGAAAACGACGGCTCGCCCGTCCACCGAGCGGCGGATGATCTCGGGATCCCGGATGTCGCCCTGGAGCACCTCGGCCCCCGTTCGCTCGAGCTCGGGGACCTGGCCCGGCTTTCGCGCCAGGGCCCGAACGGAGTGCCCCCGGGCGGTGAGGGCACGGGTCAGCGCGAGGCCGGTGAATCCGCCGGCGCCGGTAACCAGAATCGGGGCTGGGGTAGCTGTCACGCGATACCAGATGAGAGAACGGGCCATGTGAGTGCGAAAGGCCCAAGCCTACGTCCGATGCGCGATTGCGCACCGTGCTCGCGCTCACATTCGGGCCGCCGACGGACGTTCCGTGTGACTGTCCTCACACCCCGCCAGGCGGGTGGGAATTAATCTGACGGGTCGTGCTCATGGCATGTCTTCTCCCGCACCAGGACTTTCGGACGGCCCATGCCGGTACTTGAGACTGCCTCCCCCGAGACACCCACGGACCACGCCGCCGGCTCGCGCCCCCTGCGCATCGGCATCATGCTCCGGGCCGTGGGCGAGTACGACGGGGCAGGGGTCTACATCCGGAAGCTGATGGACGCGCTGCTGGCGCTGGACCGGCGAAACGAGTACGTCCTGTTCTACTCGGACCCGGACCAGCTCGGGACCTATGCCGACCGGTCCAACGTGCTCGAGGTCGTCGTCCGGGCACCCGGGAAGCTGGCCTGGGACCAGGTGGCGATCCCCCGAGCGACGCGCCGCGCCGGGCTCGATGTCCTCTTCCATCACAAGTTCAGCATTCCGCTGCTGGCCCAGTGCCCCACCGTGGTGCAGCAGCGGGGCACCGAGTACTGGAACTTCCCCGAGTACTATCGCGCCTGGGGCGATTGGCTGAACGCGGCGTACAACCGCTGGAGCATTCCGCTCTTCTGCCGCCGCGCCTCCCGGGTGCTCACCAACTCCGACAGTCTCGCGTCCGAGCTCGAGCAGCTCCTCGAGATTCCCCGCAGCAAGATGGCGACCGTCTACGCCGCGGCGGACGAGCGCTTCCGGCCGGTCACCGACACCGCCGTGCATGCACGGCTGCGGGAGCGGTATGCCCTGCCGGATCAGCCGTTCTTCCTCATGGTGGTGAAGGGGTACGCGCGGATCGAGGGCGCCGGACAGGAGCTCTGCCCCCGGAAGAATGTCGAAGGCACCCTGCTGGCGCTGGCGCGCGCCCGGAACGAGGATCCCCGCACGCCGCCGGTGGTGATTCTGGGCGCCGGCGTGCAGGGCCGCCTCGGGCCCGACGTCCTGCGCGATCGCTTCGGGCTCCCGCCCGAGGCCGTCGTCGTTCCGGGGCTGATCGACCACGGCGACATGCCCGCGATCTACAGCATGGCCCTCGGTCTCCTGTTTCCCTCGTACTACGAAAGCTTCGGGATCCCCCTGGTCGAGGCCATGGCCTGCGGGTGTCCGGTGATCACCTCCACCGCGCCGGCCTGCCCCGAGGTGGTGGACGACGCCGCGCTGCTGGTCGATCCCGACGACGTGCCAGGGCTCGCCGCCGCGATGCTTCGACTGGTGCGCGAGCCTTCCCTGGTGGGCGACCTTCGCCGCCGCGGGGTCGAGCGCGCCGCGCGCTTCTCCTGGCACGACAGCGCGCGTCGCCTTCTCGCCGAGCTGGAGCGTGCCGGCACCGGTGTCCAGCGCGACGGCCGCTGAGCCGCGGCAAGTCGCCCAGCGCGCGCTCCGGGTCCTCGCCTGGCCGGGACTCGGCGCTCGCCGGTCCAATCCGTATACCTGGCTGCTCTATTCCCATCTCGCCCCGCTGGGCGTCCGGACCGAGGATTTCACGTTCGCGCGCGCCCTCCGCGGCGGCTACGATGTGCTCCACCTGCACTGGCCCGACAAGGCCCTGAACGCGCGCTGGCTGCCGGTTCGTGCCGCCGGTGCCGCCGGCGCCCTCGCCGTCATCGCCGCCGCGCGGCGGCACGGGGCGCGTGTGGTGTGGACGGCCCACAATGCGAAGCCGCACGAATCCCGCCATCCGCGTCTGGAGCGACGATTCTGGACCGCGGTGGTGGGCGGGGTGGACGGTGTGATACACCTCAGCCAGGCCGGCCAACGCATGGTCGAGGCCCGCTACCCCGCGCTGGCCGCTCGGCCGAGCGCGGTAATGAGTCCGGGACACTTCCGGGGCAGCTACCCCGATACGATCACTCGGGCACAGGCGCGCGCGGCGCTGGATCTGCCGGCGCGGGCTCGGGTGGTCGTCTTCTTCGGACTGATCCGGGTCTACAAGGGCGTGTCTCACCTGGTGCGCACCGTCCGCGCGTTGCCGGACGACGTCGTGCTGCTGGTGGCCGGCGCGCCACAGCCGGCCTCCCTCGCGAGCGAGCTGCGGGCCGCCGCCGGCGACGACCCGCGAATCCGCCTGGCGCTCGGGCACGTGCCGGATGACCGGGTGCAGGAGTATCTCCGGGCCGCCGACCTGGTGGTCCTGCCTTTCCGCGACATCACCAACTCCGGCAGCGCGCTGCTGGCGCTCGGCTTCGATCGGCCGGTGCTGGTCCCGGCACGTGGCGCCATGGGCGAGCTCCAGGCGCTCGCCGGGACCGATTGGGTCCGAACCTACGACGGTGAGCTCGCGCCCGCGCTGCTGGCCGAGGCGCTGAGCTGGGCCCGGTGGGAGCGGATACCGGCCTCGCCTCCCCTCGACGCGCTCGACTGGTCCCGCGTCGCCGCGCAGACGCTGCGGTTCTACCGCGAGCTGGAGCGCTGATGCCTGCCCCCGCCGTGACGGTGGTGATTCCACTGTACCAGAAGGCCGGCACCATCGTGGCGGCCATCCGATCGGTGCTGCGCCAGCAGTTCGCGGACTTCGAGCTCCTGGTGGTGGACGACGGCAGCACCGACGAGGGACCCGCGCTCGCGGCCGACGTGACGGATCCTAGGATTCGTCTGCTGTGTCAGCCCAACCAGGGGCCCGGGGCCGCACGAAACCGAGGGCTGGCCGAGGCGCGGGGACCGCTGGTCGCCTTTCTGGACGCGGATGATGAGTGGACGCCCGAGTTCCTGCAGCTCGGCGTCGCTGCGCTCGCCGCCGAACCGGAGTGCGCGGTGTGGGTCGCGGGCCGGGTCGAAGGACCGAGGCAGCGGCCCCGGACCGCGCGGGATCGTCGCATGGGTTTGCTCGGCGGCCGGTGGCGGGCGCCGCCGGATGTGCCTCCCAGGCGGCTCAAGTACTACGTGGACTTCTGCCACTCGAGCTGCATCCTGGCTCGGCGGTCGATCATCGAGCGCTACGGTGGATTTTACGCGGCGGACCGCTGCGTCTATGGAGAGGACAGCTACCTCTGGCTGCAGATGGTGCTGAACCACCTGCTGGCCGTGGATCCGGAGCCCCGGGTGTGGTTCCACACCGAGCACTCGGCCCTGGGCGCGGCCCGAGTGGGACGCCATCCGGTCCGGCCGGCGCTGCTGGCGAGCAGGCCGCTGCTTGAGCGGTGCGATCCGGCCTACCGCCCCGCGCTGCGCGACCTGCTGGCCTACTACCGGCTGCTGGAGACCGAGCAGCTGATGCGACAAGGCCGGCTCGACAAGCCCGCCTTGGCTCGCTGGCGCGCCCGCTTTCCCTGGGCGCGCACGCCCGAGCTCAAGCTCGTGGCGATGGAGCTCCGCTGCTCGCTGGTGGCCTCCGTGCCGGCGCTCGCCCGACGCGCGCCGGCTCAGCGCGCCGAGAGGTCGCCCGCGGCCGACGCGACCTCAGGCTCGAAATCGGGATAGTAGGGTAGCTCGAACGGCTCGACGAACCGGCGGCAGGCGTCGATCTCGCCCTGGGTAAGTCTCGGCCGCCAGCGGTCTACCTGCTCGGCGGCGACGCGCTCCAGCGAATACGCCCACGCGCTTCCCTCGTGGTTGGAGCGGGTCAGGAAGCGCTCGGCGGCCGCACTCCACTCCAGGTCCAGCCGGCGGTACAGCTTCTGGAAGCGTTCCACCGGATCGCCGCAGAGCCATTCGTAGGCCACGATGTCGCGCGGCGACTCGGGCCCTGTCTGACGGTGCATGACGTACACTGTCGCCCCCCACAGGGCGCCGGCCCGCTCCCAGAACCCGCTCGCCCGCCGCAGCAGATCGGCGAACGGGTGCAGGTGGTCGGCCATCAGGCGACGGTTCTCCAGCAGGCGAGCGGGCGTGGGCTCCCAGCCCAGGCGGCGCCAGCTCTCGAACTGTCCGCAGGGATGGCGCAGCGCGCACACCTGGCGCGCGTGGGGAAAGCGGGCCACCAGCCAGTCCAGATTGAGATTGGCGAACACGAGCTTGAGCAGGACTCCCGGCTTGCGACGGAACAAGGCTGGAATGCGCTCGCCCAGCCAACGGCCCGACAGCCCGAGCGGCCGAAGCAACGGGCCAGGGTCGTCCCGCATCGTGAACGCGGTGGCAATGCGGCCGGCGCAGGCGCGGGTCATGAACTCGCGATAGTCCTCGTCGTCCTGATCCGCGGTCAGGTACAGCCAGGCGAACCGCTCCTGCGCCTCCTCCACCCGTTCGTAGTTGTCCGGCTCGCGATAGTAGGTGAAGCCCGGCGCGAACGAGAGCGCTCGAGCCAGCCAGCTCGTCCCGCTCCTGGGAAAGCCGGCGACGATGACACAACGGGAGGCCTGCGACCGGGAGGGTTGGGCCATCGAACAAGCTTACGACAACTCGCCGGTTCCGGCTGTGATCCCGATAACGTGGCACCGCAACGGCTTGGGCCGGCCGGTGCCGACGCGGGCACCGGAAGACTGACAGGGGAACGGCGCAAGTCTAGGCAGTTTAAGCCATTCCGTCGCCGCCCGCGGTCACGGCGAGGGTACGCTGGGTGATACACACCGCAGCACGGAATGCCGGATTCAGCCAGTTGTTGGAGCAGCGAGACATGACTCGAGGCGGGACCAGCAGTGGCTCCTTCTGCGGGAGAGGAGGAAACGTGTCTTCACCCACCACGGTGCTCGTGATCGACGACGAGGCCTCCATCCGGCGGTTGATCCAGCGGATGTTGGAGCCAAACCTCTGTCAGGTCGTCGAAGCCGAAGATGCGGAGGCTGGCCTGCGACTGATCCAGCGGGCGGATCCGCCCATCGACGTGGTGCTCACCGACTGGATCATGTCCGGCCTCCACGGGCTCGACGTGGTGGAGGTGCTCCACCGCCATTGTCCCAGGCTGCCTGTCGCCGTCATCTCCGCCTACACCAGCACCATCCATCCCATCGTGCGAAAGGGGGAGAGCCTGCGGATTCTGCAGAAGCCGTTCACCGGCCCCGACCTGCAGCGCGCGGTGCAGGAGATGATCGGGCGCGCGCTGCGGCAGCGGACGTCGGCCCGCGCGTACAAGGGCGCGACGGTGGACCTGGTCAACGCCGCCTGGGAGCTGCATCACGCCCGGGCCGGTCGCCCGTAACCCGCCCGCGGCCGACCGCTCCGCCGATGGCATCCCGCATCGAGGACTACGCCCTGATCGGCGACTGCCGCAGCGCGGCACTGGTGAGTCGGGACGGGTCGATCGACTGGCTCTGCCTCCCCCGCTTCGATTCCGGCGCGCTCTTCGCGGCACTCCTGGGCGACGACGGCCACGGCCGCTGGCGAATCGCGCCGGCCGAAGCAGGGTTCCAGGTGCACCGGCGGTATCGGGGCGACTCGATGGTCCTCGAAACCACGTTCGAGACGCCGACCGGAGTGTGTCGTCTCGTCGACGGCATGCTCCTCGACCGACCGGATGCCGCGCTGGTGCGAGTCGTCGAAGGCGTGCGCGGAGAGGTGCCACTCACGCTGGATCTGACGATCCGGTTCGACTACGGGTCGGTGATCCCCTGGGTCCGCCGTACCGGGCCGCGCTCCTTCCACGCGATCGCCGGCCCCGATGCCGCCGAGTTCGTGAGTCCGGTCGAGATCGACAATCGGGCGTTTCGCACCGCGGCGTCGTTCACGGTCCGCGCCGGCGAGCGGCTGCCGTTTCAGCTGCTCTGGCATCCGTCCAACCGGGACGGCGCGGACCGGATCGAGGACCCCTCGACGGCGCTGGACGCGACCGTGCGCTCCTGGGAGCGGTGGGCCAACCGCTGCACCCTGACGGGCGAAGGTCGGGAGCGCCTGGTGCGCTCGCTGCTCTGCCTCAAAGCGCTCATCTATCAGCCGACCGGCGGCATCGTCGCGGCGCCGACCACATCGCTGCCGGAGCGGATCGGCGGGAGTCGCAATTGGGACTACCGCTACTGCTGGGTGCGAGACGCGACGTACACCCTCTATGCCTTGGTGCTCACCGGCTACCGGGAGGAAGCAGGGGCGTGGGTCGACTGGCTGGTCCGTGCGGTCGCCGGCACACCATCCCAGGTCAACATCATGTACGGCCTCGGCGGCGAGCGCCGGCTGCCCGAGCTCGAGCTCGACTGGCTTCCGGGGTACGAAGGATCGCGCCCGGTGCGCACCGGCAACGCGGCATGGAATCAGCTCCAGCTGGACATTTTCGGCGAGCTCATGGACGCGGCCTGGCTCGCCTACAAGAGCGGAATTCCGATCAGCGCGACGTCGTGGAATGTCTTCCGCACCATGATGGCGCACCTGGGCACCATCTGGTCGGAGCCCGACGAAGGGATCTGGGAAATGCGGGGAGGACGGCAGCAGTTCACCCACTCGAAGGTCATGGCCTGGGTCGCGTTCGACCGCGCGGTCAAGATCGCCCACCGAGCCGGTTTCGAGGCGCCGTTGGCGGAATGGATCGGCCACCGCGAGCGGATCCACGCGGAGGTGTGTACCCAGGGTTACAACCGGAAGAAGGGCAGCTTCACCCAGGTCTACCGCGGCGAGGCCATGGATGCGAGCCTCCTGATGCTGCCGCTGGTGGGATTCCTGCCGGTCGAGGATCCCCGCGTTGCCGGGACGGTCGCCGCGATCGAGCGCGAGCTCCTGGTGGACGGACTGGTCCTGCGGTACGACACCCAGCAGACCCGCGACGGCCTCGAGCCGGGGGAGGGGGTGTTCCTGCCCTGCTCGTTCTGGCTGGTGAACACGTACGTCCTGCAGGGGCGGGACGAGGAGGCCCGCCGGCTGTTCGATCGCCTGACCGGGCTCCAGAACGACGTCGGGCTGATGTCGGAGGAGTACGATCCGGTGGCTCGGCGACAGCTCGGCAACTTCCCTCAGGCCTTCAGCCACATCGCGTTCGTCAACGCGGCCTTCCATTTCCACACGTCGATGAGCTCGTTCCGGGAGCGGAGCGAGGAGCGGTAGGGGGTGGGCCGGGAATTCCTATTGACGCGGTCCCATTTTGTACGTAGAGTTGGTGCGCGAATTCACTTGAAACTCGTTCTCATCGAGGCGCGCACCACCAATGCTCCGGTCTGCCTTCGCCACGGTCACCCTGATCGCGCTGCCCGCTCATCTCGCCGCCCAGGTCGAGCCCCAAGCCCAGGACACCTCGGCCCGCGACAGCACGGTCCAGGTGCTTCCCACCATCGAGGTTGAGGGCGGATCAAACGCTCCCTACCGCCAGCGCTCGATTCGCAGCGCCACCAGGACCGACACCCCGCTCCGCGACGTCCCCCAGGCCGTCACCGTCATTACCAAGGACGTGATCGCCGATCAGCGGATGCAGAACATGGCCGATGTCGTGCGGTATGTCCCCGGTGTCACCATGGGGCAGGGCGAAGGAAACCGGGACCAGCCCACGATCCGGGGCAACAGCACCACCGCCGGGTTCTTCGTGGACGGCTCCCGGGACGACGTCCAGTATTTCCGCGATCTCTACAACGTCGAGCGGGTAGAGGCCCTCAAGGGCGCGAACGCCCTCATCTTCGGCCGCGGGGTCGGGGGCGGGGTGCTCAACCGCGTCACCAAGACGGCGGACTGGACCCCGACTCGCGAGCTGCTCCTCCAGGGCGGCTCCTACGGCAACCGCCGGACCGCGCTCGATATCGGCGAGGGAGTGTCCGACCGGCTTGCCCTGCGCTTCAACGGGATGTACGAGAACTCCGACCTCTATCGCGACCAGGTGGATCTCGAGCGCTACGGCATCAATCCCACGGCGACGCTCCGTCTCGGGTCGAGCACCCGGGTGCTGGCGAGCTACGAGAACTTCAAGGACCAGCGCACGGCCGACCGCGGGGTCCCGTCGTTCGCGGGAACCCCGTTCGACGACGGAAATCCCCGCACCTTCTTCGGTGATCCCACGCAGAGCGAGTCGCATGCGCTGGTGAACATCGGAACCGCGACCATCGAGCACACCGCGGGGTCCGGCCTGACGCTGCGCAATCGGAGCATGTTCGCCGACTACGACAAATTCTATCAGAACGTCTTCCCCGGCAGCGCGGTGAACGATACCCGCACCGAAGTGAACCTCTCGGCGTACAACAACGCCACCAGTCGGCAGAACCTGCTCAACGAGACCGAGATCACCTATCCGCTGACCGTGGGTGGAATCTCCCAGACCCTCCTGGGCGGCGTCTCGCTCGGCAGCCAGACCACCGACAACCTCCGTCACACCGGCTTCTTCACCGACACGGCCACCGCGCTCGCGGTGCCGGTCGCCGACCCCACCGTCACCGTCCCGGTGAGCTACCGCCACACCGCCACCGACGGCGACAACCACGTCGCCACGACCTCGGTCTCGGTCTACGGCCAGACTCAGATGGTGCTGGCGCGGCAGTGGCAGGCGATCCTGGGTGCCCGATACGAGCGGTTCGATGTGCGGCTCGACAACCACAACACCGGCGACCGCCTCTCCCGGGTGGACAACATGGTGAGCCCGCGGGCCGGCCTGCTGTTCAAGCCGGCGGAGGCGGTATCGTTCTACGGCAGCTACAGCGTGTCGGCGCTGCCCGTCGCGGGCGACCAGTTCGCTTCGCTCAATCCGACCAATGAGGCGCTGGAGCCCGAGCGGTTCTCCAATTACGAGCTGGGCGCCAAGTGGGATGTCGTGGACGGCCTGTCGCTGGCCGGCGCGGCGTACCGGCTGGACCGTACCAACACCTCGGCGCCCGACCCGGCGGATCCTACCCGCCTGGTCCAGACCGGCAGCCAGCGCACCCAGGGGTTCGAGTTCTCGGTGACCGGATCGGTGACTCCGGCCTGGCAGGTCATCGGCGGCTACACCAACCAGAAGGCCACCGTCACCAGCGCGACGGCGTCGGCGCCGCGGGGCGCCAGGGTGCCGATGGTGCCGAGGAACAGCTTGTCGTTGTGGAACCGCTATCAGGTCACCCACAGCCTGGGCTTCGGGCTCGGCGTGCTGTACCAGGATGAGATGTTCGCCGCCATCGACGACGCGGTGACGCTCCCGAGCTTCGCCCGGGTCGATGCCGCGGCCTACTACTCGGTCAGCCGGCGGCTCCGGCTCCAGGCCAACCTGGAGAACCTGTTCGACCAGGGCTACTTCCCGACCGCGAACAACAACAACAACATTACCCCGGGGTCGCCGAGGGCCCTCCGGATGACCGCCGTCACCAGCTTCTGATCGAGGAAAGCGACCGGTGTCGCCGCGCCCGGCCTCAGGCGGGAATGGCGTCGCCGTTCTGCCGCATGCGCCGCCAGCCCGCCGGCGCGTGGCCGGTGCGGCGCTTGAACGCCCGGCTGAACGCCGCCTCCGACTCGTAGCCCACCTCCGCCGCCACCGCGGCCACCTTCTTCGAGCCGCCCGCGAGCTGCTCCGCCGCGAGCTGGAGCCGCCACTCGGTGAGATACTGCATCGGCGGCAGCCCGACGGTCTGGGTGAACCGCTCGCTCAGCACCGTCCGGGACGTCGCCACCACCCGCGCGAGAGCGGCCAGGGTCCAGGGATGTGCCGGGTGGGCGTGGAGCTCGGCCAGTGCCGCGGCCACCAGCGGATCGCGGAGGCCGGCGAGCCATCCCGCCTGGCGCGGCGGCAGCTCCTCGCTGTAGCGCCGCACGACCTCGACGAACATGAGCTCGGCCATGCGGGTGAGCATGGTGCCGCCGCCCGCCCGGTTCTGCCACGCCTCCGCGACGACTTGGCGGGGGAATTCCGCCAGCCAGCCGCTCGCGATGCCGCGGATCACGACGCTGCGGGGCAGCGCGGCGAGCAGCGGGTTGTAGGGCCGGGCGTCGCACCCGAGGAAGCCGCAGACCAGGTCGACTCGTGCGCCCGGGCCGGTCCCCAGCCGGATCCGCTCCAGTGGGCGGGACGGGGCGTGATTGTACCGCCGACCGTCGCCCTTTCCCCGCTCGGCCGAGGCCAGGTGCGCGTCGCCGTGGGGGAAGAGGATGCCGTCGCCCAGGTGGAGCTCCTCCTGCGGCTCGCCCGCGCACCCGATCCAGCAGCTGCCTTCGGTCACGATGTGGTAGGCCATCAGGTGCTCGGCCTCGGGCAGGACGCGCGGCACCAGCTCGCGCGCCGGCGCGACGGAAATCGACCACGGGGCGATGCCTTCGAAGACGTAGAAGAACGCGCCATTGAGGCGCACCGCCCGCAGCACGTCGGAGAGAGGATCCATGACCTAAAGGTGCAGCGTCCCCGGCGCCGGGCAACTGGAGGAGATGCGAACGGCGCCCGCTCGGTGGAGCGGGCGCCGCTGTCCGACCCGGACGACGAGCTCGAGACGATTCAGGCTACTGCACCAGTGGAATGCGGGACGTGACCTCGGTCTGGGCCGCGAGCGAGAGGCGCCGGTCGATCTGCATGGCACGCACGGCGAGCTTGGTGGGCAGCACCTTCTGGAACTCGCCCAGCCACTTCTGGCGCAGCGCGTTCATCTTGGCGTCCCGGGTGAAGTGGGCCTGCATCAACGCGAGCGCGCCGGCGTCGCTCAAGGTGTCGTAGCTCTCGACGTACTTCTTGATGTCTTTGAGCTGGCCCTCGATGATCGCGTTCTGCTCCTTCTGGTAGGCATCGAACACGGGCCAGAACTTGGCTGCCTGCTCGGCGGTGAGCGTCATGTTCTTGGCCATGATGTCCGCCCGGCTGCTCTGCAGGTCGAGGCGCATGGCCTGAATGATGTCTCCGGTCTTGGCCCCTGACTCGCCGGTCGCGGAGGCTTGCTTCGCCGGGGCCTGGGCATGGGCCTGCGCTGACGCGGCCGTGAGGCAGGCAACCAGCAGGCAGGACAGAATCCGGGGCATGGCCTTCCTCCGAAGGGCTGAAAGGGCGGGGCTGCGGGTGTGGAGAGAGCTACCGTCTGGGGCGCGCGCTCACAACTGAACCAAGGTTCAGGTCGGGCCCGCTTGAAATCCGCTTGACGGGTCCGGTGCAGTGTACGGTCGCAGCCGATCCACTCGACCTCGGAAGCGAGGGTAGATCCATGTGGTTCGCTCGTCGTTTTACCCCCACGCTGGTCCTGACGCTCCTGGGCGCGGCCCTGGCGTGCCGCGATGCCGAATCTCCCACTGATCCCACGCCATCCGTCGAGCTCTCCGCGGCGGGCGCCCCGCTGTCGTTCGCCCAGGTGAGCGTCAGCGGGTTCGGCTCGGGCAGCCACAGCTGCGGCGTCACCACGGACGGAAGGGCGTATTGCTGGGGTCTCAACACCTCGGGCCAGCTGGGCATCGGCAGTGTGTTCGAGGGCCCGGAGGACTGCGGTAATCCCTGCAGCACGCGGCCGATGGCCGTGGTTGGCGGGCACCGCTGGCTGCACGTGCGGGCCGGCGACCGGTTCACCTGCGGGCTCACCACGGACAACCTGGCCTACTGCTGGGGCCGGAACTTCGAGGGTCAGCTCGGCACGACCGCGGCGGTCGTCGAAGGCACCCCCGTCCCGGTGTCGGGGGGCCACAAGTTCCGGCAGATTCGCGTCGGCGTGGCGCACGTCTGCGGCATCACCCTGGCGAACGTCGCCTTCTGCTGGGGCGCCAACTGGGCCGGCCAGTTGGGCGACGGCACCACCATCCAACGATCCACCCCGGTGCGGGTGTTGGGAGATTTCAGCTGGAGCGCGCTGACCGCCGACTACACCCAGACGTGCGGGGTAACGTCCGCCAACAAGGCCTACTGTTGGGGAGCGAACATTTCTGGCGAGCTGGGCGATGGGACGACCACCCGGCGGCTACGTCCCCGGGCGGTCGCCGGCGGTTTCGCCTTCCGGCAGATCGAGGCGGGGTTCCACGACACCTGTGCCGTGACGACCGGCAACCGGGCGTACTGCTGGGGGAGCAACTTCAACGGCGGGCTCGGTGACAACACGAGGATCGACCGCCTGACGCCGGTTCCGGTCGCCGGCAGCCGCCTGTTCGACAACGTGAACACGGCGGGAGGCTCGACCTGTGGCGTGACGCTCGGAGGGAAGGGCTTCTGCTGGGGCAACAACTCCGTCGGCCAGCTCGGCATCGGCACCTACAACTATCGGCTCGGCCCGACGCTGGTGGCCGGCAATCTGCTCTGGACCGGGATCGCCATCGGCGGCGCGACCTGCGGCGTCACCACCGACCACCGGGCCTACTGCTGGGGCGACAACACCGACGGCCAGCTCGGCGACGGCACGAGAACCCAGCGGCCGGCCCCGACGGCGGTCGTCGCGCCCCTGTGATCCAGCATCCCTCCTGCCTTCTTCTCGCTTGAAGGAAGAGAAAGCCCCGCACCTACTCGGGTAGGTACGGGGCAAGGCTTCCAGAGTGGGCCCGGCGCGACTCGAACGCGCGACCTCTTGCTCCGGAGGGGTGACCGGGCGCCGGTGGTCGCCAGCCGCCGCTGGATCCTCGGCGTTGGGGCAGGGAGCTCGCTGGTGGAAGCTGGCCGGCGCTACCGGGGATTGTCACCCGGAACGGCACCCGCGACCCCGGCATAATGGGTTCGGGGCCTCGCCCGAGGCCCCCGACCCTCCCGAGACAACGCGCCGTAGAGCGCCACGCTGCGCCACCGAAAGGTACGCTTGTGGTTGCCAGGCTGGTTGGCACCCGAGCGGAACCCGGGGCCCATCCTGCCCGTGGGCTGCATGCGCGGTC
>DATEIR010000015.1:0-34492 GCA_035278885.1 Gemmatimonadales bacterium
CTTGGAGCCGAGAAGGTCGACCTGGAGTCGGGCAAACCGCTGTCGGTCGGCCAGCTGGCCAGGCTCCTGGGGGACCGCACCGCGCTTCATCGCGCGCTTCGTCGGGGCCTGGAGCACGGGGATTGGTTCGTGGACGCCTTCCCCAAGGTGCTGGGCATGGTCGCCGGGGTCAGAAATCCGGCCGCGCACACTCAGCGCATCACTCGCGAGGCGGCCGGGCGGGTGCGCTCGGCATTGATGGGAGTCGGGTGCCAGGGCGCATTCGTCGAGCTCGCCAAGGTCCGAATAAAGTGATTGAGGACGGGACTTGATGACCCATCGAGTAGTGGCGATCGACTGGTCGGGGGCGGTAAGTGGAGCGGACCAGAAGATCTGGCTCGCCGAGGTTCAGAATGGCCGAGTTGTCCGGCTCGAGGCAGGGCGAGATCGGCTGAAGATCGCCAGGCACCTGATCGAGGAAGGCAGGAAGGATCCCGGGCTCGTCGTCGGACTGGATTTCGCCTTTTCTCTTCCTGGCTGGTTTCTCCGATCCCGCGGACTGGCGAATGCCCCGGCGTTGTGGGAGCTGGTCGACCGCGAAGGGGAGCTCTGGCTGAACAATTGCGCCCCGCCGTTCTGGGGGCGACCAGGAACGAGGCGCCCCGATCTTGAGGAGCACTTCCGGCGCACCGATCTCGAAGTCCCGGCGGTAGAAGGGATACGCCCCAAGTCTGTCTTTCAGGTCGGTGGGGCGGGGGCCGTCGGGACCGGGTCGTTGCGGGGTATGCCGGTTCTCCGAAAGCTCCGAGACGCGGGATTTTCGGTGTGGCCGTTTGACCCGGCCCGCCTTCCCCTGGTTCTCGAGATCTACCCACGGGCACTGACCGGTGCGGTCCTGAAGACCTCGCCCAAGGCCCGGGACAGCTATCTACGCTCGCGCTTCCCCGAACTCTCCTCCGACATCATGCGAATGGCGGCGGCCTCGGACGATGCCTTCGACGCGCTCGTGTCGGCGTTGGTGATGTGGGAGCACCGGGATGCCCTGACGACGCCGCCGGCAGACCTGACACCTGATCACATGCTGGAAGGACGAATCTGGTTGCCTGCGGCGCCGGTCTCGGTGCCCGGCGTAGGTGCGGTCGCCGGGTTGCCCCGTCCACTTGGGATGGACCAAGCCGCTCCGACAACAGCCGCACCCAGTCCCTTAACCTGCCCGTTCTGCTCCCGCATCACTGCCAGCGAGCCCACGCTGTCCAACAGGTTTGCCGTTGCATTCCAGGATGGCTTTCCCCTGTCCGAGGGCCACACCCTTGTCGTGTCCCGGGACCATGAGCCCGACCTGCTTGGCCTTGCCGCGCCCGCGCGGGAGGCGATGTGGCACCTGGCCCATCAAGTGTGCGAGAGCCTCCGCCGGACTCACTCGCCTGACGGCTTCAACATCGGGGTCAACGTCGGCGAAGCTGGAGGGCAGACCGTTCCCCACGCCCATGTCCATGTTATCCCTCGCTATCGAGGCGATGTGGGAGACCCCCGAGGCGGTATCCGCTGGGTTCTGCCGGCAAGGGCGAAATACTGGTGACGGGAGCGCTCGAGGTCGGCGAGCGCATCATCGCGCTCCTCGACGAGGGATCGTTCACCGCGACGTACAAGTACGCGGTATTGCTGGGATTGCTGGATCTGAGCCTGGAAATGGGCGCCGAGGTCGGCGATGGCTCGTTGATGGTGACGACGCGACAGCTCGCAGGAAAGGTACTTGCGGCCTACTGGTCGCAGGTTCGTCCGCTCCCCCTGCATGACGGCCGGATTCCACGCCAGAATGGCCAAGGCTCCCGTGATGCGCGGATCGTCCGGCTGATCGACGACTATAAGCGTCGGACCATGCGCGAGTGGTCCTCGCCTTCCGAGGTGCACCTGCGCGATGCGGCCGGTTACGAGCGCTTGCTCTCCGGAGTCGAGCGCGTGCTGATCGAGATGCCGCTACCGCGGCTGCAATCCATCGGCGCCTCGAACGACCAGTTTCTCTACTACATCGGCTGGACGTCTGAGGTCAGCCGAAGCACCGTGAGCAGGTTCCTGGCGGGCCGGAGCAGCGACTTCGACAATCGGATCATCCTTCGTCCCGGTGTCGCGCTGGCCCTGATTCAGCTGAACGGCCTTCTCCGTCCGCTGATCCAGCGGTCGTGGTCGCTCAAGGTGGCCCAGCTCAATCATCTGGACGAGGCGGTCCTGCATGATTTCCTGTTCGGGCAGGAACGCTCGGCGCTCTCGCGCGTGCGCGCGCCTCTGGTTGATCTGCAGCAGGGACGATGCTTCTACTGTGGCCGTCGCCTGGAGCGCACGGTCGCCGTGGACCACTTTCTGCCTTGGGCCAGAGTTCCCAACAACAACCTGGAGAATCTCGTCGCGGTGCATGCGAGGTGTAACGGAGCCAAGCGGGATTTCCTGCCAGCTCTGAGGCATGTCGCAAGATGGCAGGTCAGGTGCGATGAACAGGATAAGATGGGCCAGGCGGTTGGTGCCTTGGCCGCGGCCCACCACTGGCCGTCCGCCCCATCCGCTACGCTGGGCACGGCAAGGGCCATCTACGGTCGACTCCCGTCCAGCGCCAAGCTCTGGGTGCTGGGCGAGGAGTTCGAGGAACGGGGCGCCCGACCTCTGGCTATTTGAGGCTCCTGCATTGTCACACCCCCACCCTAGAGTGGACCAGACGATAGCGCACCGACGAGGACCCCATGCGAGCACCCCAAGGACGTCAGCCGCGAGCCCGCACCGAGCCCCGTACCCGCGACGGCGCCGCGCTGCTCACCCATAACCAACTGGCCTTCCTCCAGGGCCTGATGGACCGCCCCGCCGGCCGGTCGCGCACCAAGAAGGACCTCATCCAGGCCGCCTGGCCCTACGTCGCCCGCTACCGCGGACGGGAGCCCTCCTGGTCGTGCATCGAAAAGGCCGTCCGCCACCTGCCCGCCGTCTGGGTCTCCCGCCGGCGCCGGGGCAATCGGCTGGAGTTCAGGATCCTGGCCCGCGGCCGGGCCATCGTCACCGGAGACGTTCCCGCCCGGGTCCGCGGGATGGGTCCCTGGACCCCGCAGGCAGGGCAGCCCGGCCCACCATCGGTGCCGGGCGCGATCGTCATCGGCACCGTCGAGAGCGACTGCCTCGAGGTCGTGATGATCCCGCAGGATGAAGCCGAGTCCCTTGCCCGCCTGCACCATGCCATGGACACGGCGGCAACCTGGGGCGAGTTCAAGCGCCTCGCGCCCCGGGAGCACTACGAGGACGCGCTGAGCCGGTGGAGGGACAGCAACGAGGAGGAGGAGCCAGCGCCCGACCAGCCCTTCGACGCGTTCGACATCCCCGGCCGCGGCGACGGCGACTGGCCCGCCTGGCCGGCGCAGGACATGCTGGCCTGGGTGCCCGAGGAGATCCAGACCCGATTCGGCCGATCGCAGGCCAGCGTGCTGAACGGCCCCTGGCTCAGCCTCAGGGGCGAGGCGCTCGACGAGATCGTCGCCGCGATGGAGCGGCTGGGCTATCGCTGCCGCCGAGACGAGGGCCTCATCGCCCGGGCGCACGGGGTCTGATGCCCATGCCCACGCCCGGGATCGATCTCGACTTTCGGCCCGCCTCGTACTGGGACCTCGACAACCCGGTCGCCGCCATCCTGGCCGGCATCAAGGGCCAGAACCGCCGCGAGATGGCGCGCGACTTCGTCCTCGGCCTCGCCCCCGCCGAGCTGGGCGAGATCGATGCGTCGCTGCTGGGTCACGGTCTCGACCAGCGCACGCGTACCCGGCTCGGCGCCCTGCATCCCGACTGGATGGGCGGCGAGTATCTCCCCGACTGCCTCCCCGGCGAGGTGGAGATCGCGCGGATCGTGCTCGCTTCCGTCACGCGTGACGTGCTCAGCGTGCGCGCCCGCCGGCGCCGGGCCCGCTACCTCTACCGCATGGTGGACGAGTACGAGGAGCCCGGCCGGCCGAAGTGGATCTGCCGCCCGGCCAGCTCGAAACGCCCGCTCACCCTCGGCCGCCTGATCGGGCTCATCGAGAGCGCCACCAACCCCGATTTCGAGCTCCAGGAGGGCACGCTGCCCGACCGGTTCCGCGAGGAACAGTACTTGGACCAGCCGGAGATGGCCGCCGACTTCGTCACCGTCGAATCCGAGATCTACCCCGGACTCGCCGAGTACTTCGAGCGGCAGGCCCAGGGGTGGCTGGAGCGCCGGCGGAGGGAGCTGGAGGATGAGGAGGAGCCCGATGCGACCTGAGCGCGACGCCGTGGCGGAGGCGTGGCGTCGCGGGCGGGCAGGCGGAGCCGACCTCGAGGAGCTGGGGAGGTACCTGCTGGCGATAACCGCCGGCCGTCCGGATCTTCTCCCGGGGCTGATCCAGGAGCTGGCGCGCTCCTGCCCGTATGCCAGCGTGGCCACCGCCCTGAATGGGATGCTCGTGCGGTGGAACCGGCGTGCGGGCGGCGTCCCAACCCAATGAAGACCCGTCTGTCACACTCCGGGACGCGCCGGGTTGCATAGCCCGCTAACTGGCGCGACGCGTCGTCGTACCAGCTTCTCACCCTCCTCGCGCCTGAACGCCCGCAACAGGGCGACCACCCTCCCGGCGATCAGCTCCGCCAGCGCCGCCGGCGTCGCCGCGTCGAGCATCTCGATTCCGCCGCCCTCGTCCGCCGTCAGCAGGAGCGGCTCCCGGATCAACTCCGGCCCCGGGTCGGGAGGGTAGTGCGCTCGGACTGAATCGGCGCAACAAGCGCTCGCTCGGATACCGCATTTCCCTTCGCCCTTTACCTCCGGCTTCGCTTCCCTCAAGATGAAGGCAGCGTAGCGGCAAACGCCCGGTCACTCGGCGCCAGCGACATCGAGGCAAGCTCTGCGGGGGTCGCCCATCTCAGCGCGGTGTGCTCCAGCGCCCGTGGCTCGCCGGAGATCTCCAGGGCCAGGAACTCGATCCGGAACGGCGCGCCATGTTCCTGATGGCTGTACAGGAGCGAGCCGAACCCGATCACATCGACCCCCAGCTCCTCCCGAAGCTCCCGCGCCGCCGCCGCTTCCAGGGTCTCGTCGGGCTCGAGCTTGCCGCCCGGGAATTCCCACAGGCCCCCGTGCCGCTTGTGTGGCGGCCTCAGGCACACGAGGTATCTTCCCTGACGCCGGATCACCGCGGCAAGCACTCTCACGACTTCGCTATCAGACACTCGTCCCATGAGCCTCGATCTCGACCTCGAGCTGCGGTTGGCGGTGTTCGATCACGTCCAGCGCCTGGCGGCGGCTTCGGGCGGCCTGGTGACGGGCCGGATGCTCAACGAAGGCCTGACCTTCCACGGTGAGAGGGTCCCGATCTGGAATCAACAGAAGGGGATCTTTCGCCCGGCGGTCCTGCGGGAGCCGGGTGCGGCCCTCAGCATCCAGACCGCGTTCGATGGCCCCTACGATGATCGCTACGATGTGGGTGACGATCAACTTCTCTACCGTTACCGGGGGACGGATCCGCAGCACCCGGACAACCGGGCGGTGCGACGGGCGATGGAGCTGGGCCGCCCGCTCCTCTACCTGGTCGCCGTGGATCCCGGAGTCTACGACCCTGTGTTTCCCTGCTACGTCGTGGGTGACGCGCCCGCCCAACTAGCCTTTCACCTGATGGCCGACGCGCAGGCAAGGCAGCCGGCCGACGTTGATCCCCGGCTCAACATTCCCCTGAAGGCCTACGCCACCCGGGTCGTGAAGCAGCGCCTGCACCAGGAGCGGTTTCGCTACCTCGTGCTCGGCGCCTACCGCCGCCGCTGCGCCATGTGCCGGCTCCGGCACACGCCGCTGCTCGACGCGGCGCACATTCTGCCCGACCGGGACGAGCGCGGTGCCCCGGAGATCCCCAACGGCCTGGCGCTCTGCAGGATCCACCACGGGGCCTACGACGTCGGCATTCTCGGCGTCGATCCGACCTATCGGATCCACCTGCGGCAGGACGTGCTGGACGAGCACGACGGGCCGATGCTGAAGCACGGGCTGCAGGAGCTGCATGGCGGGGAGATCGATGCGCCGAGGCGCCCGGAGCACCGGCCCAATCCCGGGTACCTCGCCGAGAGATTCGCGCGGTTCGAGGCGGCCTGAGCTGCCGCGCCGAGCGTGGCGAAGACGTCGCACTCGGCCGGGGCTGCCGAAGCTTGATATCGACCCCCTCCGCGTAACCGTGGTGCGGGGCCCTCCGCCGCCCGTAGGGTGGTGGCGTGCCGCCGAGTTGCCAACCCCGGACGCCGAGCCGAGTTTCATGGGTATGCCTGAGACCATCACGCCGGTCTACTGGACCGCGGACATGGTGCGCCGCCTCCCTGAGGATGGCAACCGGTACGAGGTGGTGTACGGCGAGCTGCTGGTGACCCCGGCGCCGCGGCTCTGGCACCAGCAGCTCGTCGGTCGTCTGCACCTCGCGCTGGCCACGTACCTCGAGCACCATCCCCTCGGTGTGGTCCTGGCTTCGCCGGCCGACATCTCGTGGGGACAGGACGTGCTGGTCCAACCCGATCTCTTCGTCGCTCGTGTCGACCAGGCGCGGACACTGGAGTGGGCCGCCATCCGGGACTTGCTGCTTGTGGTCGAGGTACTGAGCCCCTCCAACCCGCGCCAGGACCGGTTCATCAAGCGCCGCCGCTATCAGGAAGCGCGGGTGCCGCTCTACTGGATCGTGGACGGCGACGAGCGGCAGGTCGAGGTGTGGACCCCGGACGACCTCTTCCCCCGCATCGAGCGCGAGCGGTTGACCTGGCAGCCGGGTGGCGGCGCCGGCTCGTTCAGCTTGTCGCTCCAGGAGCTGTTCCGGCCGATCTGAGGGAGGACCGCATGCCGGTGTTCGCGAGACTATCCAGCCGCTTCTACGACGTGGTCGGCGAGGACGTCACCCAGCAACTGGTCGATTGGATCAATGCCGTCGAGCAGGAGGTCACCGATCGCGCCAGGCTCCGCGCCGGCCTAGTGGGGTCTCCAGAGAAAGTCCCGGACCGAGGCGTCACCAGCCGGTATCTCGAAGAACGGAGCGCTCTCAAGCTTGCGCGTTCCCACGCCGACCTGGAGCGGCGGATGTCCGAGCTGCGTGCCGATCTGCGCAGCGAGATAGACCGCTTCCGCACGGAGCTACTGGGCTGGATGCTCGTTTTCTGGATCACCAATGTGGTGGGCATCGCGGGCCTGCTGATCGCGCTACGCGGTCCCTAACCCCTGTCATCCCGAGCGAAGCGAGGGACCTGCTAGCCCGAGTTCGAATCCGGCTGGCTAGATCCCTGCGCCACTGTCACACCCCTCCCCCATACTTGTGCGCAAGCGTACCCGGCGACACCTTCAGCCACCACCCCTTCGACCACACGGAACGCCGCACATAGATGATCCCCCTCCCGGACGGAACCTTCCGGTTCTCGCCGCGCGACCTGGTCGCGTACCTCGAAGGCGACTTCGCCGCCTGGTGCGATCGCATGGCGGCCGAGCGCCGCCACGCCGGGGGCGCCGGGTCGGCCGAGCTGGAATGGGTCCAGCCCGACGCGAGTGATCCCGAAGCCGCCCTCGCCATCCAGAAGGGCAACGAGCACGAGCAGCGCTACCTGGCCGGGATCAAGGAACGTTTCCCGACGATCCTCGAGCTCGACCGTAACGATCCCGACGGCCCTGCCCGAACCCTCGCCGCCATGGCCTCGGCGGTCCCGGTCATCTATCAGGCCCATCTGGTCTCCGACGGTTGGGCCGGCTACCCCGACTTCCTCTATGTATGCCCCGGCAACGGCTGCCCCTGCGGCGGCCGCCACTACACCCCCTGGGACACCAAGCTCGCCCGCTCGGCGAAGCCCTCATTCCTGATCCAGCTCTGCGCTTACGCCGACTTCCTCGAGGCGATGCGTGGCTACCGGCCCGACCAGGTCGGCTTCGTCTTCGGGCATGGAGAGGAGCGGACGTTCCCCACCCGGCACTACTTCCACTATTACCGGCAGCTCCGGCGCTCCTTTTCGTCCTTTCAGAGGGCCTGGGACGTGGCCACCGTGCCCGATCCCGGGCTCGACCGGAGCTGGGGCGAGTGGGAGGGTGCCGCCGAGGCGATCCTCAAACAGAAAGACCACCTGAGCCGGGTGGCGTTCATCACCCGCGGCCAGGTCCGGCGACTGGAGGACTCGGGGGTCGTCACCCTGACGGCCTTGGCCGGGTGCGACGCGAGCACCAAACCGGCCCGGATGTCGGCTGCGATCTTCGACCGACTCCAGACTCAAGCCCGCCTGCAGCTCCAGTCCGAAGGGCTGATTCAGCCTCTTTACGAGCCCCGGCCGCCCGTCCCGGGCGAGGGCCGACGCGGCTTGGCGCAGCTTCCCCCACGCTCCGACGGTGACGTCTTCTTCGACATGGAGGGCTTCCCCTACGCCGCGGGAGGTCTGGAGTATCTCTTCGGCGCGGTGACCGTGGACGAGATCACCCCGGTCTTCCACGACTGGTGGGCCCACGACTCGCTGGAGGAGCGGGCGGCCTTCGAAGAGTTCATCGACTGGCTCATGGCCCGCCGGCGGCAACACCCGACGCTCCACGTCTACCACTACGCCAGCTACGAGGAGACCGCCCTCAAGCACCTGATGGGGAAGTACGCCACCCGTGAGGCCGAGGTGGACGAGCTGCTCCGGAACGACGTCTTCGTCGACCTGTACAAAGTGCTGCGGCAGGCCTTCGTGATCGGTACCTCGAGCTATTCACTCAAGTATGTCGAGCGGCTCTATTTGCCACCTCGCACCGGGACCGTGCTGTCGGCCGGCGGCTCGGTGGTGGAGTACCAGCGCTGGATCGAGAGCGACGAGTCGAGGCGCTGGGAAGAGTCAGCTATCCTCGGCGGCATCAGGGAGTACAACAAGACGGACTGCGAGTCCACCAAGGATCTATGCCGGTGGCTGCGCGATCGGCAGGCCGAGAGTCGGATCGCCTACGCCCCCGACCCGCTGGCGGACAAGGCACCGCCAGAGATCAGCGAGGAACGCGCGGCGGCGGAAGCGTTGGCGGACCGGCTGGTGGAGCGGGGCAGGACCAAGCTCGAGGCTGGAGATCAGGGCGGACACCTCGACCAGCTCGTCGGCTGGCTGGTGGGGTTTCATCGCCGCGAGGAGAAGCCGATGTGGTGGCGGAAGTTCAAGCGCCACGACATGACGATCGAGGAGCGGATCGAAGACCGCGACTGCCTGGGCGGGCTCATCCGCACCGAGACCCCCGCCCGAGTGATCAAGAAGTCCGTGGGACTGGAGTACCACTACCCGGAACAGGAGACGACCTGCAAGGAAGGCGACCGCTGCTTCGCGGCCGGTACCGAGTCCCGAGCCCAGATCGTCCGGCTGGACGAGGTCGAGAGGCTCGTCGAGATCAAGACCACCAGCAAGCTGCCCGACAAGCTCTGCCTCATCCCTGACGAGTGGGTGAGCGCCGAGGTGATCAAGGACGCCATCGCCCGGTACGCCTCGGGGTGGGAGCAGGGGAACGTGGTGTCGCAGGCGGTGGATGACATGCTGCGCCGGCGGCCGCCGAGGATCGCCGGGCACACGGGCGGGCGCTTGGTAGGCGCCACCGAGGACCCAGCCGAGCGACTGCCGGACCTGGCTGCCCGGCTGGAGCAGAGCACGCTGAGTGTCCAGGGCCCGCCTGGCTCGGGGAAGACCTACAATGCCGCGGAGGTGATCGTCGAGCTGCTCGCGCGCGGCAAGCGGGTGGGGGTCACTGCGCAGAGCCACAAGGTGATCATGAACGCGCTGCGCGCGGTGGCAAAGGCGCTGGAGCGCAGGGGGCGCAGTGCGGCTCTCTACAAGGTCGGCGACCATGAGGACGACGAGCTGGTAGCGAGCGGCGTGGTGCGCAAGCTGGAGAACGACGAGGTGTCCGCCGCGCTCGATGAAGGGCCGTGCCTGGTCGGGGGCACCGCGTGGCTCTTCGCCCGGGAAGAGCTGACCGGGCGTTTCGACCACGTCGTGATCGACGAGGCGGGCCAGTTCTCCCTCGCCAACGCGGTCGCCGTCGGCCTTTCAGCGCGGAACCTGATCCTGGTGGGCGACCAGATGCAGCTCGCCCAGGTGACCCAGGGCTATCACCCGGAGGAGACAGGGCTCTCGTGTCTGGAGTACGTTCTCCACGGCCAGTCGACCGTCCCGGAGGACCGGGGCATCTTCCTGGCGAAGACGCGGCGGATGCATCCCGATGTCTGCCGGTTCATCTCAGAGGCGGTATACGATGGCCGTCTTCACAACATCCCCGAGACTGAGAGACACCGCATTCTTCGCGGATCCGACACCCGGCTCGTCACCGCCGAGACCGGGGTTGCCTGGGTCCCGGTGGAGCACGACGACTGCTCTCAGCGCAGCGAGGAAGAGTGCGACGCCATCGAGGCGATCGTCGATGAGCTGCTCCGGCGCCGGGTGGTCGATCGCGACGGCGTCGAGCGTCCGCTGAAGGCCGAGGACATCCTGATCGTGGCGCCGTTCAACCTCCAGGTCCACTGTCTCCGTGGCCGCCTCGACCCGGGGGTACGAATCGGCTCGGTGGACAAGTTCCAGGGTCAGGAGGCGCCGGTCGTAATCGTGTCGCTCTGCTCCTCCACCCTGGATGAGTCGCCGAGGGGGGCGTCGTTCCTCCTGAGCCCGAACCGCCTCAACGTCGCGGTCTCACGGGCGGAGGCGCTCGCGATCGTGGTGGGCTCTCCGGACCTGATCGATGTGCGGTGCCGGTCGGTGGAGGAGATGCGGCTGGTGAACCTGCTCTGTCACCTGGTGCAGTACTCGGAGGAGCATGGGACGGTGGTGGAAGCGATGGCACGGTGAAACCCCCCAAGCTCCAGCGCTGGCTCGACCTCCTCGCCGCCCTCCTCCGCCGGCACTACCCGGTCACCTTCGAGGAGCTGATCCCCGACGTCCCCGACTACGCGGCCCCGGGCCAGAAGCCCGAGTCCCGCCGCCGCACCTTCGAGCGCGACAAGGACGAGCTCCGCGCCTTCGGCGTGCCGATCGAGACCATGCCCGCGCGCGACGGCGAGGTGAAGACCTACCAGCTCCGGGTGCGCGACTTCTATCTCCCGTATCTCACCGTCCGCTCCGAGCCCCCCGGCCGCCCGCGGAAGATCGACCGCCTCGGCTATCGCTCCCTCCCCTCGCTCGCCTTCGAGCCCGACGAGCTGGCCGCGGTGGCCGCCGCCGCGGCCCGGGTGCGCCAGCTCGGCGACCCCCTGCTCGCCGAGCACGCCGAGTCGGCGATGCGGAAGCTGGCGTGCGACCTGCCGGTGGATGCGGCGGGGCGGGACGACCCCGACACCCGCCTCGTCCCTCCCCGCGCCCGCGCCTCCTCCGAGCTGATGGTGCTGCTGGACGGCGCGCTCCAGGCGAGAAAGCGGGTGACCTTCCGCTACCGCTCGATGGGCAGCGGCGCGGACGGCACGCGCGAGGTCGAGCCCTTTGGCCTCTTCTATCTCAACCAGCACTGGTACCTCGCCGCCCACGCCCCGGGCGAGCCCACGGTGAAGAACTTCCGCCTCAGCCGGATCGCCGACGCAAAGGTGAACACGGCGCGTCCGGGCACCCCGGACTACGAGATCCCGCCCGGCTTCGACCTCCGCGCCCACGCCCGGAGCCGCCAGGCCTGGGAGCTCGGCGCCGGGGACGCGGTCGTCGCCACCGTCCAGTTCCGAGGCCGCACCGGCGCCGCGGCCGCGGCGCACCGCCTGGGCGAAGAGGTCCCCGGACATCCCGACCGGCGCGAATTCCGGGTCCGCCGCTCCGACGCCTTCGCCCGCTGGCTGCTGAGCTTCGGCGGCGACCTGGTCCCCCTCGCCCCGGGCGACCTGGTCAACGAGTACCGTGGCCTGGTCCGCGAAACCCTGGCGCATCACCAGACCCCTGCGCCCCTGCGCCCTGGCGTCCCCGCGCCATGACCGCCTCCGACCAGCTCCGCCGCATCCTCCACCTCATCCCGCTCTTCGCCGACGGCGAGGCGCGCTCGATGAGCGAGCTTGCCGAGCAGGCCGGGGTCGATCGCGACGTGATTCTGCAGGACCTGCTGTCGATCTCGGAGCGGTTCGAGGTGCCGGGCGGATTCGTCGAAGGACTGCAGATCTACGTGGAGGCCGACGAGGTCTCCGTCGTGCCCAACCATTTCCTCCGCCCGATGCGCCTCACCCGGAGCGAGCTGCTCGCCCTGGAGCTCGGCCTCGCCATGCTCCGCGGCGAGCGCCCCGCTGAGGAGCACCGGGCGATCGCCGGTGCGATCGCCCGGCTGGAGCAGGCGGTCGCGCGGCTGCCGAAGGAGGAGATCGCCGACGACCTCCGCGTCGCCGAGCTCTCCCCGTCGGCCGATTTCGAGCACCTCCGCCGCCTGCGGCAGGCCTTCCGCGAGCGCCGCAAGGTGCGACTGACCTACCGGAAGGCCGACGCGTCGGCCTCGTCGAACCGGATCATCTGCCCGTACGGAATAGTGTTCGCCAGCGGCACGTGGTACGCCGTGGCCCACTGCGAGAGCAGCGAGGGAGTGCGGATCTTCCGGCTGGACCGGGTGGAGGGTGTCGAGTCGCTCGACGCCCGCTTCGAGTCGCCCCGCGGCTTCTCGCTCGATACGGTGATCGGTGACGGCAGGGCGTTCCAGACGAGCTCGTCGGCGACGCTCAAGGTCCGGTACTCAGCCCGGATCGCCCGGTGGATCGCGGAGCGGGAAGGGAAGCCGCTGGCCGAGGACGGCTCGCTCACGCTCGACCACCCGCTGGCCGACACCGACTGGGCGGTGCGGCACGTGCTGCAGTACGGGCCGGACGTGACGGTGCTGGAGCCGGCGGCGGTGCGGGACGCGGTGCTGCGCCGGCTTGCTGAAATGGCGTCCTGAGCCGGCGCGAGCAGCGATGGTCGGGGGCGGCGCGCCGGGGGTCACGCGCCCGCCGGACAGGCGACTCGGTACTTGCCACCGGACCCGGGACCCCCGCGTGGCGAGAGCAGCAAGTACCGATGCCCCGGCGGGCGCGTGGCCCCCGGCGCGCCGCCCCGGGGGCACGGACCCCCGAACACCGCACCCGTTACGCTATGGAGCCCCGAGCAGCCTACGCGCGTCGCGGAAGGGGGCGTACCACATCTCCCGGGTGAGGCGCCCGGTGTTGGTATTCTGCCGGCTCGGGTGATAGCTGGTGATGAAGACGGTGCCGTCGGGCAGGGTGGTGGTTGCGCCGTGACCAAAGCCAGGGCGTTCACGTGCCGGCAGGCGCTCCCACCAGCCCGACGCGCGCAGCCACGCCTCGCGCGCGATCCGGCCGAGCGCGATCACGACGCGGACCCGGTCGAGGAGCTGCAGCTCCTGCACCAGCCAGGGCCGGCAGCGATCCAGCTCGTCGCGGGTGGGCCGGTTGTCGGGTGGGGCGCAGCGGGCCGCGGCGGTGACGTAGCAGTCGCGGAGCACGAGGCCATCGTCCCGGCTGACCGAGCGCGCCTGGTTGGCGAAGCCGAAGCGGTGCAGCGCCTCGAACAGCCAGTCGCCGCTGGAGTCTCCGGTGAACACCCGGCCGGTGCGATTGCCGCCGTGCGCCGCGGGAGCGAGCCCGGCGATGAGAAGCCGGGCGCGCGGATCGCCGAAGCCGGGCACCGGGCGGCCCCAGTAGGTCCAGTCGCGGAACTCCCGCTTCTTCTGCTCCGCGACCAGCCGGCACCATGAGCGGAGGCGGGGACACCGCTCGCAGCCGACGACCGCGTTGTGGACCGCTTCGAGCGCGCCGACTCTCGGATTACGCGGCGGCACCGCTCAGACGGGATACACCACGGCGGGGTCGCGCTCCCATCCGTCGTGGACCAGCGTGAGGCTTTCGATCAATCTCGTCGGCACGCCCTCGACCAGCTCCGGCAGCGGCCGATACACCATCGGCCAGCAGTGGTACACGTCGTAGGCGATCACCGGGACGCCGGCAGGGCTCAGCACCTCGATCCGGATCGTCTTGAGGTGACTGCCGCGCGCACCCCCCGCGCCGGCCGCGGCCGGCTTCACCAGCTTCGCCCAGTCTTCGAAGGCCGTGTCGTGGCTGATCCCGCGCTCGAGGGTGATGGGCTCGTGCGTGGTCATGCCCGGCGTCTTATGCACCACGTTGGGCTCGGAGCCCTCGCGATACTCGGTGGCCTGGACGACCCGCCCCAGTCCGGATACCCGGCTGACGCCCGACACGTAGGAGCCGTCCCACTTCACCCGGAACTTGAAATTCCTGTAGGGATCGAACCGGGTCGCATTGGCGCGGTAGACGGTGAGCCCGTCCCCGAGCCAGTCCATCAGCTCCAGCAGGGTGATCCCGGGATCGCCGCCGATCGCGCCGGTCCACTCGGGGTCGTGGCGGCGGACCAGAGCCTCGAGATCGGCGGTGACGGAGCCGAGTCGCTCCGGCGTCAGCGGGTGAGGCTTGGGCATGCAGGACTTCCGGCTGAGGAATGGGCGACGAGCAGTCGCACATAATGGAAACACCGGCTGGCGCCGGCAAGATGCCCGTCCACGACAAAGGGGACGTGACTCCAGGCCACGTCCCCTTCATCGTGCACACCGATCAGGCTACTTCTGGTCGTTCTGCGTGTGCCGCTCCAGCGTCCGTGCCCGTGCCAGCAGGTCTTCCAGCACCGGCAGCTCCTTCTGCGCGGTCACGCCCGCCGCATCCTTCCGCTCGTCCCAGCGCTCGTGCCGGAAGCGGTCCACCATCTGCTTCAGGTTGTTGCTCAGGATCTCGGCATACGCCCGGTCGACGTTCTTCTCCTTGGCGTCCCGGATCCGCTCGATCTTGTTGCGATCCGACTCGGTCAGGTGCGACGTCACGTCGGCGTCGTGCCGATCGGCGAACTGGTTCCAGTGCTTGGCCCACATCGTCATCTCGTTCTCGACCCGCTTGGCCAGGTCCTTGGTCTCGTCCCGGCGGGCGTCACGCCGGACTATCTGGGCCAGGCGAACGTGCATCAGGTGGTCGTCCAGCAGGTTGTCCACGAAGTTGCGGTCCTCGGCCGAGAGCTTGTGGACGTTCTGGCCGCTCCCGTTATTCGCCTCGTTCACCACGGCGCCGGTGGTCGTGGTCCGCCGCGCGGTGCCGTTGGAGCTGGAGGAGGGGTACGGATAGGGATTGGTGGTGCCGTAGCGCCCCGCGGTGGTCGCCACGCCGACCCGGCTGCCGACCTGCCGCGCGAGGGTCAGGTGCTGCTCGATGGTCGTGGCCCCGCTCGCGGCGAGGTCGCGAATCTCGGGATCGCGGGCCGAGGAGCGGAGCTGCTGGAACTCCGAGAGGTCCTGCTCGTGGTCCCGGATCATCTCCATCATGTAGGCCTGATCGAACTGGGTCCCGCTCAGCTTCTCCAGCCGATCGATCGCGTCTCGGCCGTTGGTGCCGAAATCCGGCCCGGGATTGAGGATCCGCATGTGGTACTTGGAGGCGAGCTTGCCCCACTGATCGTTCATGGCGTCGTGATCGGACACCATCTGCTTGCCGAAGTCCTTCACCTCGGAGCTCGAGGCCTTGTCTTCGGCCAGCCGGCCCAGGGCTACCTCGGTGAAGTTGCCCTGCACGGCCATGCGGATCCCGGTCGTGTCGTCGACCGTGGTCGCGCTCTGACCGTTCGGCAGCTGGCGTGCCTCCTTCGGAAGCCACCAGGAGCTGTCCTGCTGGGCCGCGGCCACCCCTGGCGCGGCCAGCAGTACAGTCGCAAGGGCACATGTGATCGGGGTCACTCTCGGCATATGACTGCTCCCTTCGGAATTCCTGGGTGTCCAGGGTTCAGGTTCGAGGCCTGGACTGTTGCACCATTCGGGCCAACTGGCCCGGGTAGATCGTAAGGATTTACCTGAAATGCTGATGTGATCTCGCACACCGGTATCGCGCTCCCGTCTCAGGAGGCTGATGCGCCGCCCGGGCGCGGGGTCGCTTCCATGGAAGGACGAAGGCCGGCGCGTCACGGCGCGCCGGCCTGCCTGATCCTGGGTTTCCGAATTATGGGGGAGTCTCAGCCTTCCATGTTACACCCCGGACGCCACGATCTCGCGCGGGCGGAACTCCGGCGCGTTCTCCCCATAGCTCCAGAGGAACGGCGGCGCCACTCCGCAGGCCCTCGCCATGGCGTAGAGCTGGCCCCTATGGTGCATGAACTCGTCGTTCATGATGTGGAACGCGACCGCCCCCGGCCAGCTCGAGCCCCAGGGGGTCCCGACCATGGCGCTCAGCTCGAGATCGCCGATCTTCTGGACCGCCGCGTCTCCCTGCTCATAGCACCGGCGGGCATAGGCCAGCAGCGCCGCCGTATCCCTCAGCTCCGCGGCCACCTTGGCCTCCTCCGACTCCTCGGCGGTGATCCGTCCCTTGGCCACGCCCTCAGGGAAGTCCCGTACGATCGTTCCGCAGACATGCGCGGCCAGCTCGGCAGGCGTCCGCATTCCGGCCACCGGGTGCGTCGCCAGCTTGTCGGCGGGGAGGGCCTCGAGCAGCCGAAGGAACACGCCGTACTTCTGGCGGAACTGATCCCACATCTGATCCAGCACGATCTTGTTCATGGCGAGCGGCTCCGGGGTAGAAGTTATCGGCCATCAACTTGTGCGGCGGGACCGCCGCCGTCCAGCGCCTTCCGGTCCACCCGTGCCCATCCCGCATCGAAAACTTGCCCCGGCCGGTCGAGGTCGATCACCACCGGCGCATGGTCCGACGGTGCCGGCTTTCCCTTCCGCGCTTCCCGGTCGATCTCCGACCAGACCGTCCGGTCGGCCACGGGCCGGGTGA
Source organism: Gemmatimonadales bacterium (assembly GCA_035278885.1). Classification (GTDB taxonomy): domain Bacteria; phylum Gemmatimonadota; class Gemmatimonadetes; order Gemmatimonadales; family GWC2-71-9; genus CAVVWJ01. Next base: position 16,743 of record DATEIR010000015.1, read on the forward strand.
CCAGCAGGTGATCGATCCGCATGCCGAGGTTCCGGTGGAAGGCGCCGGCGCGGTAGTCCCACCAGCTGTAGCGGCCAGGCTCCTCGCGGTGCAGGCGATAGGCGTCCGCGAGTCCCCAGCGGCAGAGGCGCGCAAACGCTTCCCGCTCCGGCGGCGACACGTGGGTCCCGCCGTGGCACGCCTCGGGATCCCACACGTCGCGATCGGTCGGGGCGAGGTTGAAGTCGCCGCCGAGGACCAGCGCCTCACCAGGGTCGCAGGCCTGCTCGACCCAGCGGGCCAGCCGGTCGTACCAGGCCAGCTTGGCCTGGTAGAAGGGGGAGCCGAGGGAGCGCCCGTTGGGGGCATAGATGGAAACCACCCGCACGCCGTCGACCGTGGCGGCGAGCATCCGCGCTTCGGCGAGCGGCTCGTCATCGCCAACGTCGGGCGTCGCCGCCGGCCGGAGCGGCTCGCCGAAGTTGGCGACGACATCGGTCAGGGACCCTCGCGCGGCGATCGCGACGCCGTTCCAGCGGCCCTCGCCATGGTGGGCCAGGGCGTACCCGGCCTCGCGAAAGGCGGCGTGCGGCGCGTCGGGGTCGGCGAGCTTGGTCTCCTGCAGGAGCAGCACGTCGGGGCGGGCCCGGTCGAGCCACCACACGACCTTGTCGAGCCGGGCCTTGAGGGAGTTCACGTTCCAGGTGGCGATGCGCATGACGAACGATAGCAGGAAGCATCCACCCTAGCCGTTGACCCGCATCAGGGTATCTTCCACCGATCCCCACAACAAGCCAAGGTCCATGCCCGAGCTCCTCGGCCGGCTCCAGTCTGCCCTGTCGGACCGTTACCGCCTCGACCGGGAAATCGGCGCCGGCGGGATGGCCACCGTGTACCTCGCCGAGGACGTCCGCCACGACCGGCGGGTGGCGCTCAAGGTGCTCCGGCCCGAGCTCGCGGCGGTCATCGGCGCCGAGCGCTTCCTGGCCGAGATCAAGCTCACCGCCAACCTGCAGCATCCCCACATTCTTCCCCTCTTCGATTCGGGCGAGGCCGACGGGTACCTCTTCTACGTCATGCCGTTCGTCGAGGGAGAGACGCTGCGCGACCGGATGAACCGGGAGAAGCAGCTCCCGGTGAACGACGCGGTGCGGATCACGACCGAGGTGGCCTCGGCGCTCGACTACGCCCACCGGCACGGGGTGGTGCACCGCGACATCAAGCCGGAGAACATCCTGCTGCACGACGGCCAGGCCCTGGTCGCCGACTTCGGGATCGCGCTGGCGGCCAGCAAAGCCAGCGGCGCGCGGATGACCGAGACCGGGATGAGTCTGGGCACGCCGCACTACATGAGCCCCGAGCAGGCGATGGGCGAGCGGGAGATCACCGCCCGCTCCGACGTCTACGCCATCGGGGCCGTGCTCTACGAGATGCTGACGGGCGATCCGCCGTTCACCGGGTCCACCGCGCAGGCCGTGGTCGCCCGGGTCGTGACCGAGAGCCCGCGGCCGCTGGTTCCCCAGCGTCACACGATCCCACCACACGTCGAAGCGGCGGTGTTGACCGCGCTGGAGAAGCTGCCGGCGGACCGGTTCGCCAGCGCCGCGGAGTTCGCCGAGGCGTTGAAGGACAAGACGTATCGGTCGACGGTGGTGACGGGGCCGGTGGGATTGGCGGGGGTGGTGGGCGCAGGGGCGCGGGGACGCAGGAGCGCGGTGGTGTATGCGCTGGCCGGGGCGCTCGTCCTGGCCGTGGGCGCGGCGGTCTGGGGATGGCTCCGGCCGACGCCGGTGCCGCCGCTCACGCAGTTCAGTCTCGGGCTCCGCATCAACCAGACCCTGCAGGCGCCGCTGGCGACCGGTGGCTCCCGGATCGCGCTGTCACGCGACGGCCGGTCGCTCGTCTACAGCGGTCCCGCGGAGGGGGGAAACCGGCTCTGGGTCCGCCGGTTCGACCAGCTCGACGCGTCTCCCATCGCCGGCACCGAGGGGTCGGGGACGCCGTTCTTCTCTCCCGAGGGCGACCGGATCGGCTTCGTGAAGTCCGGTACGGCGGTCCGGATCGCCTCTCTCGCCGGCGCGCCTACGGTCACGCTGAGCGACAAGCTGAATACGACGGGCGGCACCTGGGCGACCGACGGCTACATCTACTTCGAGGTGGATTCGGGCATCGCCCGCATGCGCGCGGCCGGGGGCGACATCGAGCCGGTCTATACCATCAAGCCGGACAAGAACGAGATCGCCACCGAGTGGCCGCAGGTTCTCCCGGGCAACACCGGCGTGGTGTTCCGGACGCGCCACGTCGGCCAGGGCGTCAGCGACTTCGAGATCATGGCCGCGCCCCTTCCACCCAGGCCGCACGCTCCGGCCCACACGCTAGTGCGTGGCGTCTACGCCCTCTATGCCCCGACCGGGCACCTGCTGGTCGTCACCGCCGATGGCAAGCTCATCGCGATCCCGTTCAATACCAAGAAGCTGGCGCTCACCGGTGCGCCGATCGCGCTGCTCGAGGGGATCGGGGTGCGCAACGGCGGCTTCAATGTGGACCTGGCGCTGGCCGCCAACGGCACCCTCGCCTATACGACGGGCGGCACCCTGGTCTCCCGGCGCGCGGTGTGGGTCAGCATGGAAGGGGGCGTGACGCCGGTGGACGCGGACTGGGACCCGCAGGGGGTCATCGAGTCGGCCGCGCTTTCGCCCAACGGGAAGGAGATCGCCGTCGGTCTCTCCCGCGATGGCCGGCGCGATATCTGGGTGAAGCAGCTGCCCGACGGCCCGTTCTCCCGGATCACCTTCGGCGACACGTCGAGTGTGCGCCCGTCCTGGTCGGCCGACGGTCGCGAGGTCTACTATGTCAACGATCGCGCGGGGTCCGGAGTCGGGCCGGTGTACGCGCATCGGGCCGATGGGACGGGCGCCGCGCGACTGCTCAAGTCGTCGCAGCGGGACGATTACGGACAGGCGTTGATCTCGCGGGACGGGAAGTGGCTGCTGCTCAGGACCGCGCCGGTGGCAGGCGGCAGTCCGGACATCCTCGGCCTTCACCCGCCCGACACGGCAACGGTCCCGCTCGTCGCGACGCCCGCTCAGGAAGTTCATCCGGCGCTCTCGGCCGACGGCCGCTGGCTGGCGTACTCGTCGAACGAATCCGGCACCTTCGAGGTCTACGTCCGTCCGTTTCCCGAAACCTCGTCGGCCAAGTGGCAGGTCTCGACTGCGGGAGGCTCCGAGCCGGCATGGTCGAAGGACGGGCGGCGCCTCTTCTACATCAGCGGCAGGAACGAGATGATCTCGGCGGATGTCGCGGCCGGTCCCGGCTTCACCCTGGGCAAGCAGCGCCCGCTGTTCAACGTGGCACAGTTCACCCGTACTGGGCCGATTCCCTCCTACTCGCTCGCGCCCGACGGGGAGCATTTTCTCATGGTGCGGGAGGGAGAGTCCACCCAGCAGAGCGAGCTGATCGTGGCGGAGAACTGGCTGCAGACGCTGAAAGGGAAGTAGGACGGAGGGTCGGACGGTCGGACGGTCACAGGCCTCGCGTCATATGCCGTCCGTCCGGCGAATCGATTGGACCGCCGCCGCCAGCTCCCGGACACCGGCCCGGATGCCCGCCTCCGAGATCCGGCCGTACCCGAGCAGCAGCATGGAGGAATCCGGGGTCCGGTCGAGGTAATACTCGCTCATCGCGGTGAGTGCGACGCCTCGACGCAGTGCTTCCTCGCGAATCGTCCTCGCCCGATCGTAGTCCCTGAGCTGCACCGCCACATGCAGCCCCGCGCGAATCCCGTGCACCCTCGCCTCCGGCAACGCTTCGCTCAGCGCCTCCACCAGCGCGTCGCGCCGGTCGCGGTAGCGCACCCGCATGCGGCGCAGGTGCCGGTCGAGCTCGCCCTTGCCGAGGAAATCGGCGAAGGCGTGCTGATCGATCCGGGAGACGCCGAAGTCCATCTGCCGCTGATGCTGCTGCACCGCGCCCAAGAGCCGCGCCGGCACCACCAGCCAGCCCATCCGCAGGGCCGGTGCGAGCGTCTTGCTCGCGGTCCCGGCATACACGATGTGTTCCGGGTCCAGGGCCTGCAGCGCGCCGATCGGGGCTCGGTCGTACCGATACTCGGCGTCATAGTCGTCCTCGATGGCGTACCTGCCGGTCCGGCGGAGCCATTCGAGCAGCGCGCCCCGCCGATGACCGGACAGCACGGCGCCGGTGGGGTACTGGTGCGCCGGGGTGATGATCACCGCGTCGGCTTTCGCGTCATCCAGCCCCTCGACCCGCATTCCGTCGGCGTCCACCGGCATCGGGATCAGCGTGAGCCCCGCGCCCGCCACGGAGCTCCGCACTTCATCGTGACACGGATCCTCCACGACGACGCGTTTGGCGCCCAACGCGACCAGTGCCCGGCACACGAGTGAGCGGCCCTGGCAGTAGCCGCTGGTGATCACGACCCGGTCCGCATCGGTCACCACGCCCCGGACCCGCCCGAGGTAATCCCGCAGCGCGATCCGAAGCACCTCGGTGCCCTGCGGATCGGTGTAGCCGAGGTCGGCGTCCCGCATGGTGGAGAGCGCTTCGCGGAGGGAGCGGAGCCAGACCGAGCGAGGGAAGGAGGAAAGGTCCGGGACGCCGGGACGGAAGTCGTACTTCGGCTCGGCGGGAGGCTGGGGCCGAGTGGTGGCGGGCGGCTCGGGTCTGGGCGCCGAGCCGGTCACCCTCGGCCGAGCGCCGGGGCGGAGCTCCAGGTAGCCCTCTCCGGAGAGCTGCGCGTACGCTTCCACCACGATCGGTCGGGAGACCCCCAGCTCGCGGGCCAGGTCGCGGGTGGACGGTAGCCGGGAGCCAGGGCGCAAGGTGAGATCCCGGATAGCGTTACGCAGCTGGTCCTCGATCTGCCGACCGAGGGTCCTGGGGCGGGTGCGGTCCACCGCCACGAGCAGGTCGAGAGGCCGACTGGTCAAGGTTTTCGCTCCTCAACTGGATCTTCTGTGGTTACCAGTTTGGCCATAGCTTGCTCCGGTGTCAATCGAGACTCTGGCCGACCGCGCCGCCGCTCACGCCCGAGCGTATCTGGAGGCTGTGGGTGAGCGCCCCGTAGGCGCGACGCTCACGCCGGACGAGCTGCGCGCCCTGCTCGGCGGCAGCCTTGCCGCCGAAGGTCAGGACGCCGGACGCGTCATCGACGCATTGGCGGACGCCGCCCGCGGCGGCACCGTCGCGTCGCAAGGTCCCCGCTACTTCGGCTTCGTGACCGGCGGCAGCGTGCCCGCCGCGATGGCCGCGGACTGGCTGGTCTCGGCGTGGGACCAGAACGCCCAGATGTTCGTGATGTCGCCCTTCGCGGCCGTGGTGGAGCAGGTCGTGGCCGAGTGGGTGAAGGAGCTCTTCGGCCTGCCGGCCGCGTGGAGCGTCGGTTTCGTGACCGGGGCGCAGATGGCGAGCTTCACCGCGCTGCTGGTCGCTCGGCACGAGCTGCTCCGTCGGATGGACTGGGACGTCGAGCGGCTGGGCCTGAATGGGGCGCCGCCGATCGACGTGATCGTGAGCGACGAGTCGCATCGCACCGTCTTCACCGCCCTCCGGATGCTCGGCCTCGGAACCGAGCGGATTCGGCGGGTGGAGACGGACGGGCAGGGGCGGATGCGGCCGGCGCACCTCGCGCGGCTGCTGGACACAGGCCAGGGGCCGTGTCTCGTCTGTGCCCAGATCGGCAACGTCAACACCGGCGACGCCGATCCGGTGGAGGAGATCGCCGGCCTCACGCGCGCGCGGGGCGCCTGGCTGCACGTCGACGCCGCGTTCGGACTCTGGGCCGCGACCAGCCAGCACCGGCGTTGGCTGGTCGGCGGCGCGGACCAGGCCGACTCCATCGCGACCGACGGACACAAGTGGCTGGTCCCCTACGATCTGGGCATCGTGCTCACGGCACACGCGGAGGCGCATCAGGAGGCGCTGTTGATTCCCGCCCATTACATCCAACGCACTCCAGGAGAGCGCGAGCCCCGGGGTTTCACTCCCGACGAGTCGCGCCGGGCCCGGGCGCTGCCGCTCTATGCCGCGCTCCGCGCGCTGGGGCGCGACGGGGTGGGCGAGATCGTCGAGCGCTGCTGCGTGCTGGCGGAGCGGATGGCGGCGCGGCTGGCGAAGCATCCCAGCGTGCGGATCCTGAACCGGGTGGTGCTGAACCAGGTATTGGTGCAGTTCCGCCCGCCGGCCGGCGATGACTCGGCCGCCGAGGCCATGACGGGCGACGTCATCCTGCGGGTCCAACAGGGCGGCGTCTGCTGGGCGGGAGGCACCCGGTGGCAGGGTCAACCCGCGATGCGGATCTCGATCGCCAACTGGACCACCACCGCGGCGGACGTGGATCGCTCGGCGGACGCCATTCTGGCCGCGGTCGACGCGGTCACGGAGGGTTGAGCGCATGCGGCACATCGGCATCCTGGCCCATAGCGCGGACGGCGCGGCGCTCTGCTTCCTGGAGACGGTGCGGGAGTCGTCGCGCCGGCTGGGCCCGCACCGGCACCCCGAGATCACCCTCTCCATCCTCCCCATGGAAGCGTCGCTCGAGGCCTACGACCGGGGGGACCTCGCGACGGTGCGGGCGCATCTCGCCCGGACGGCCCAACGCCTGGCCGACGCGGGCTGCGACTTCTTCGTCTGCCCCGACAACACCGCGCACCTGGCATTGGAGCACCCGGGTGAGCCGCTGCCGCTGCCGGCGCTGCACATCGCCGAGATCGTGGCCCGGCGTGCCGAGTCGCTGGGCTACCGTCAGGTCGGGCTGCTGGGCACGAAGTGGACGATGGAGGGTGCGGTCTACCCCGCGGCCTTCGAGCGCCACGGCATCGCCCAGCGCGTCCCCACGCCCGAGGACCGCGGCCTGGTGGACCGGGTGATCTTCGGCGAGCTCACCCAGGGCCGGCTGGAGGACGGGTCCCGCGCCGCTTTCGTCCGCATCATCGCGGGGCTCCGCGCGGTCGGCTGCGACGCGGTGGCGCTGAGCTGCACCGAGATCCCGCTGTTGATCACGCCCGAGGTCTCTCCGCTCCCGACGCTGGACTCGACCCGGCTGCTCGCGAGGGAGGCGGTGGCGGTGGCGCTGGGCGAGGGGCTGCCGGAGTGGCGCGGCGGCCAGGTGGACGCCGCCGCGCGCGTCTGATCGGAGCACACATGGATTGGATCCTGCTCGTCGTCCCCGGCACGATCTGGGGTGCGTCCTTCCTCTTCATCGCCGAAGGCCTGGAGGCGATGGGGCCGAACGGGGTGACGTTCACCCGCATCCTCGTCGGCTTCCTCACGCTGTCGCTGGTCTCGGGGTCACGCCGGGCGATCAGCCGCTCGGACTGGGCCGCCACGGCATTGGTCGGCGTCACCTGGATGGCATTTCCGCTCAGCATGTTTCCCTACGCCGAGCGGCACGTGTCCTCCGCGCTCACGGGGATGCTGAACGGCACGGTGCCGCTCGCCATCGCGATCGTCGCGGCGGCGTTGGCGCGGCGGTGGCCGTCCCGCGACATCACGCTGGGCCTCGCGGTCGGACTGCTGGGGGCGGTGCTGATGGGGTTGCCGACGCTCAGTCAGGGCCGGAGCACCGTGGTGGGCGTCCTCCTCATCCTGGCGGCGGTGGTGTCCTACGGCTTCGCGCTCAACATCGCCCGGCCGGTGCAACAGCGAGCGGGCGCGCTGCCGGTGATCTGGCGGGCCCAGGCGGTGGCGCTGGTACTGACGGCGCCCCTCGGCCTGCCGGAGCTGCTCCGGGCGCAGTGGTCTCCGGCGCCGTTGTTCTCACTCCTCGCGCTGGGCGCGCTCGGCACCGGCCTGGCGTACGTGCTTACCGTCATGGCGGCCGGCCGGGTCGGGGCGACCAAGGCTGCCGCGACCGCCTTCCTGATCCCGCCCGTGTCGTTGCTGCTGGGCGTGCTGGTGCGTCACGAGCACGTGGCGACGTTGTCGGTGGTCGGCGGGGCCGTGTGCCTGGCCGGGGCCTGGCTCATGCGGCGGGCTCAGATGGAGCATGCCGTCCGCCCCGCGGCGCCTGCCCCGACGGCGGCTGCCGCACGCCCGGCGTGACCCGGCCCTCCTAGCCCTTGGTCGCGTTGACCGGCTCGCGGCCGGCCTCTATCGTAGCGCAACCCTCGACCCAGGTTGCGCCGATGAGACGATTGCTGAGCCTTGCCCTTTTGGGGCTGCTGCCCGCATTGCTGATGGCGCAGGAGCACCCGCACGCCGCGCCGCACTGGAGCTACGGGGGTGATACCGGCCCCGGGCACTGGGGCGACCTCGAGTCGGACTACTCGGCGTGCAAGAGCGGCACGCGCCAGTCGCCGATCGACATCCATAAGGCGGAACCGGCCCACCTCCCGGCGCTCCACTTCGCGTATCAGGCCGTCCCGCTCACGATCGTGAACAACGGCCACACCATCCAGGTCAACTACGCGCCTGGCAGCTTCGTGCGCATCGAGGGGCACCAGTATCAGCTGGTGCAGTTCCACTTCCATCATCCCAGTGAAGAGAAGGTGGACGGGCACGCGTACGACATGGTGGCCCACCTGGTCCACAAGGATGCGGAAGGCCACCTGGCGGTGGTCGCGGTCCTTCTGACCAAGGGTCAGGCCAATTCGCTGATCCGGACGCTGTGGGAGCATTTGCCGCAACGTGTGGGGCACGAGGAGACGGTGCCCCACGTGCGGGTGAATGCGGCCGACTTCCTGCCCAAGCATCGCGGCTACTACGCGTTCGACGGGTCCTTGACCACGCCGCCATGCACCGAGGGCGTGCGATGGATCGTGCTCCGGGAGCCCCGGGAGCTCTCGCCTTCCGAGATCGCGACGTTCGACAAGCTCTATCACGACAACGCAAGGCCGACGCAGCCGTCCAACGGCAGGGCGGTGAAGGAGAGCAGTTAGCCTTCTGCGGACGGTCTCAACCGCCCAGCAGCTCGAGCACCTCCCGGCACACCGGCGGCTCTTCCAGCGCCGGTGCGCCGAGCCGGGAGAGGCTTCGCCTGTCCTTACCGTAGGGATCGTTCCGGAACTGGACCTGCCCGTCGCGCACGTACGCGGTGAGATAGAGTAGATACACCGGCAGCGGTTCCGCCAGCGACACCATCCGGTTCCCCTTGCCGGCAGAGTCGTTCATCGCGGCTTCGATCCTTCCAGCGTTCCATCCCTTCTGTCCTTCCAATGCAAAGCCGGCGAGCTGCACCGGGTTCTCCACCCGAACGCAGCCATGGCTCAGAGTGCGGCGGGACCGCTCGAACAGCTTTCGCGACGGGGTGTCGTGGAGATAGATGTTGAACCGGTTCGGGAACATGAACTTCACCTGTCCCAGTGCGTTGGTCGGACCCGGCTTCTGCCTGATGCGGTAATGGAGATCCGTGGTATCCTCGTCGTCCCAGTCGATCTCGGAGGGATCCTTCACTACCTTGCCGGTGGAGTCCACCACCTCGAGGCCTTGGGCGGCGAGGTCGTAGTGGTCGTCATCCTGAAGTCGCGGCAGGATCTCCCGGGCCAGAATGCTCGGTGGGACGTTCCACTCCGGCCGGAAGACGAGGTAGGTCATCGAGTCGGCGAAGACCGGCGTGGCGTTCTGGTACTGATCGCCGACGATGACCCGCTGCTCGAACTCGAGCTTGCCGTCGTCGTAGGCATAGAGATGAAAATCCGGAATGTTCACCAGGATATAGCGGTCGGTCAGCTCCGCCGGCAGCCAGCGGTAGCGGTCGAGGTTGAGCTCGATCTGCCGGATCCTGGTCTCCACCGGGACGTTCATGGCCCCGATGACGGCCGCGTCAGCCACGCTGTCGGCGGAGAGGCCATGGCGCACGCGGAATCGGGACACCGCTTCCGCCACGTCATGGTCGAAGGCGTCCGAGTCCTTGCCACTGCCGAGGTCGCCGGTAGCGTGGAGTCGTTTCCGGAGCGCCGCGACGCGCTCGCTCCTGTCGCCCGGTTCGAGTGAGCGGCCGGCTGGAACGGTTCCCCAGCCGCCCTCGGCCAGAATCTTCCGATATCCGTCCAGCGCGTTCACCAGCTCGCCGTACTCCCTCTGTTTCGGCCGGAGCGACGCCAGCACGTCGGGCGACGCGTCGTCCCGCAGGGCCGCCCGGAGGGTACTGTCGATGCTGGAGCGGCGAGCGGTGAGAAACCAGCCGTCGTCGACGGCCCGGGGGTCCAGTCGGCCGGAGAGCAGATCGCCGCCGAAGCCGAGGAGCAGAGCGGTGAAGCGGAGGTCGAGCGAGGCGAGCTCGGCAGGGTCGCGATCCTTCGCGTCCTTGAGCGCGAGGAGCGAGGAGCGCAGGCCGGCGAGGTCGTAATCGGCCGGGCGGAGGCCTTCGTCGTCGCTCCGGCAGATCGCGCGGATCAGGTCGCGCGCCTTACCGCCCGGCGTGCCTCCGGAGAGCCAGATCGGCCGATACTCGCGGTCGCGGTAGACCTGCTGAATCAGCCGCCAGTGGGTGCCGCGCAGCCAGGTTGGCGCCTGCCGCTGGGCGACACGCTGCTCGATTCCACGCTCGACCTCGCGGTCGAGCCCGCGGTGACAGCCGGCCATGGCCGCGGACGCGGCCGCCGCCATCCCGCAGGCTGCGAAACGCAGCCCAGGGCGCACGGTTTCCTCGATCGGTAACGGACCGACTCAAGTTGAGGAAATTCAGTGCCCGGGGCCGTGTGCCCGCTCACTAACGTGGTGCCGGCTTCCTCCTACTTGAGCCGTGGCAGCACCAGCTTGGCCAGGCCCTCGAGCTTCGGGCGAGTGGTCTCGGCCGGCTCCCCGGTGCCGACATCCATGGTGATGGCGATCAGGTGCGCGCCCGTGTCGATGGCCAGAAGGCCGCGATGGCGGTACTAGTCGCCGGGATAGACCTCCGTGAAGAAGGCACGCTTGCCCAAGCCGGCGACGGGCGTGCGCTGCTTGGGCGCCTTGGTCAGCGCCAGCACCCGATCCAGGTCCGCGCTGGGTGACTTCTTGGTGAACAGGTCGATCGAGCCGTCGGGGAAGTCGCAATGGGGTCCCCAGCTCATCTGGGTGACCTCAGGGGAGGAGGGGAGGATCCCGATCCGGGGATCGACTCCGTAGGCCCGTTGGAACTCCTCGCCAGTGGCCAAGGAGCACGGGTCGATACGCCCGGGAACCCCCGTAGCCCCCTCACCTGAGTCTTCTTGACAGGTGTCCCGGCTGACGGTAAGTGAGTGCTAGTTCCGTCTTCCCTCGAGGCTTTCATGTTCGCGCGCTTCCCGCTCGCGACCGCCGCCGGCGTGCTCCGCCTGTGGCCGGCCGCCCTGGTATCCCTGGCACTGTCCGCCTGCCAGTCCGCTCAGGACACCACCAGCCTGGAGCTGGCGGCGGCCAAGGTGAACCAGAAGCTGACCGTGACCGGCGGCGGCACCGGCGGTGGCGTCGTCACCGCGCCCGCCTACGGTGAGACCGCCGAGCTCGCCTGCGTGATCACCAACGGCAGCTCGGGGCCGGAGAACTGCACCCGGAGCTACGGCTGGAAGACCGTGGTCACCCTCAGCGTCGTCGCCGACCCGGGAAGCCGCTTCACCGGGTGGAGCGGGGCCTGCACCGGGACTGCGCTGACCTGCAAGCTCACCATGAGCCAGTCCCGCTCGGTCAAAGCGAGCTTCGCGGGCAGCTCCGCCCCGACCTACACCCTCAACGTGACGGGCAGCGGCACCGGCAGCGGCACCATCGCGAGCCAGAGCGGTCTCACGCCGGCCATCAACTGCGCGATCTCGGCCGGTACGGCGGTGAGCGGGGCCTGCACCGCTACCTATCCCCAGGGAACGAGCGTCACCCTCACGGCCAGCCCTTCGGGAGGGCACAGCTTCGACGGATGGGGCGGCGACTGCACCGGCACCGGCGGGTGCGCGCTGACGATGGATGCCAATCGGGCGGCGGCGGCCGGGTTCACCGCGCCGGCCGGTATCGAGGCTTCGGTGGGGCACTGGGATGCGCCCGAGTTCAACCCGGTCATCGGGATGAACGTGACCCATCTCTTCAACGGCAAGTTCCTTCTCTGGGGGCATTCCGGAGAGCCTCAGCTGTGGGATCCGGTCGGCGGTTTCACCCAGGTCACCGACGCCACCTGCACCAACCCGCAGGCCTGCGAGCTCTTCTGTGCCGGACACGCGTTCCTCCCCGATGGGAGCCTGCTCGTGGCCGGCGGGCACAACGAGGCGCTGGGCGACGATAACGGCCTGACCCAGGCCAGCATCTTCGATGGCGTCGGGTGGCGCGCGACCGGCTCCATGCGGTACGCGCGCTGGTATCCCACTCTCGTGACCATGTTCGACGGGCGGGTCGTCGCGCTCTCGGGCGACCAGGCGCCCGGCAACGTCGCCACGATTCCAGAGCGCTACGGCGCGGGCGTCTGGGCCCCGCTCACCTCCGCGGCGCGCAAGCTGGCGCTGTATCCACGGGCCTTCGTCGAGCCCAAGAACGGTCGCATCTTCGTGGCCGGCCAGGAGAGCCCGTCGATGTTCCTGAACCCGCTCGGCACCGGTGGATGGACCACCGGGCCGAGCCGAGTGGTCGCCACCCGGGATTATGGCGCCGCCGTGATGTTGAACAACACGGTGGTCTACTTCGGCGGCGGGGGCGGAAACAATTGCCCGGGAAACCTCCCCAACCGAACGGCGGAGAAGGTCGATCTCGGAGCAGCCACGCCGGCGTGGCAGGCCATCGCTCCCATGGCGATCGGTCGGCGCATGCTCAACGCCACGATCCTGGCCGATGGGACGGTGCTCGTCACCGGCGGGAGCAGCCAGTGCGGCTTCACCAACGAGGCGGGGGCGGTCTTTGCCGCCGAGCGGTGGGACCCGAGCGCGGGCAGCAACGGCCAGGGCGCCTGGACCACGATGGCGAACGCGAGCGTGGTGCGAGTCTACCACAGCACGGCCGTGCTCATGGCCGACGGCCGGGTGCTCTCGACCGGGAGCGGTGAAGGCAGCAACACGACCCCGCAGAACACCTACGAGATCTACTCGCCGCCGTACCTCTATCAGGGGGTCCGGCCGAGCTACGCGCTGGCGACCAACAGGGTGGGTTACGGTGGCACCTTCACCGTCACCACTCCGGACGCGGCGTCGATCCGGAAGGTGCACATCATCCGGCTCGCCTCGACGACGCACGCCTTCGACATGGGCCAACGGCTCCGCAGCCTGAGCTACCAGGTGGGCACGGACGGGCAGACCCTCACCGTGACCGAGCCGGCGAGCGGCAACCTCGCGCCGCCCGGACCTTACATGTTGTTCCTGGTCAACCTCGCGGGAGTGCCGTCGGTCGGTCAGATCGTCCTGGTCGGCGACTAGGCTCACCAGCCCGCTGAAACAGTGCCGCAGCGCGGCCCGTAGCGGAAGCATGTGGCGCGTCGCTCTTCTTGCGGCTGTCTTCACCGTCCCGGCGGCCGCCCAGAGCGCGAGCGAGCCGCCGGTTCGCCTCACCTACCTCGCCAACGAAGGCGTCATGCTGTCGTCCGCTCGAGGCCGCGTCCTCATCGACGCGCTCTTCGGGGACGGCCTTCCCGAGTACGCCGTGGTGCCGCGTGCCGCGCGGGACTCGCTGGAGCACGCGCTGGGAGTGTACGGCGGGCCTGCGCTCGTCCTGTTCACCCACGCGCATCGTGACCACTTCGACTCGGCCGCGGTTGCTCGCTATGCGGCGAGCAATCCGGGTGCCGTCGTGGTCGGTCCGCCGGGCCTCCCACCTCACGATGCGGTGCGCCCGGTGGACGTCGGCTGGGCCCGGGTTCGGCCGATCGCCCTGGCGCACGGCCCGACCGTTCGGCCGGTGGGACGCACCTGGTATCTCGTGGAGCTTGGCGGCCCTACCGCCCTCCACCTGGGCGATAGCAACAGCGATCCGAAGAGCTGGTCGAACCTCGGCCTCCCGGCCGAAGGCGTGGACGTCGCGCTGGTGCCCTACTGGTATGCGCTGGACGATGCGACCTTCCGCCGTCTGCTGGACGTCATCCGCGCGCGCACCGTGGTGCTGCTCCACATCTCGCTCGCCTCGTTAGCCGGCGGTGGAGACTGGCCGGCGCGACAGTCCGGCGGCTCGGTAACCTGCGTCACACAATCGGCGCGCCGCACCCGACCGCTCTGGACTCCCCCGATCCCCCATCCTTTACTTCACATTCGCCGTCCGTCTTTCGCATCTCCGTTACGAGAGAGTCCGCCATTCCTCGCGTCGCGCTGCCCCCGGCCCTCGCCCGCCGCCTTGCCCGTGCCACGTCCCAGCCTGCGGTGGACGATGTGCTCACCGGTCCCATCCGGGGGGAGCTGCTCGGCGCCGAGCTGCTGGCCGAGCGCGCCCGCGCGCTGGCCCGCGCCCAGCGACTCGCCGGGCGGCTTCCCCGGGCCCGCCACCGCCTGCTCGACCGACTGGATCAGACCCGGCAGATCCTGTCCGACGCCCACGACCGCCTGGCCGAGGCGGCCGAGCGGGACCACAACGTCGGGCCGGCGGGAGAATGGCTGCTGGACAACCTGCACGTGGTGCAGGAGCACATTCTCGAAGTCCGCGAGAGCCTGCCCAAGGAGTACTACCGCGAGCTTCCGGAGCTCGCCGGCGGTCCGCTGGCCGGCTATCCCCGGGTCTACGAGATCGCGATCGCGCTCATCTCCCACACCGAAGCGCGGGTCGAGCTCGACGATCTGACCCGCTTCGTCGCCGCGTTCCAGGAGGTGGTCCCGCTCCGGATCGGCGAGCTCTGGGCGCTGCCCGCGATGCTCCGTCTCGGCCTGATCGAGAGCGTCAGGCGCATGGCGCTCCGCTCGGTGCGGCGCCTGGAGGAGCTGGAGACGGCCGACCAGTGGGCCGCTCGCCTGGCGGAGGCCTCCCGCGGGGCCGGCGGGGACCTGGAGACGGCGCTGGCCGGATTCCTCCGCGCCCCACCCGAGCTCACCCCTACCTTCGTCTCCCGCTTTCTCCAGCAGCTTCGCTTCCAGGACGGCGCGGCCCCCTCGCTCCGCTCGCTGGAGCACTGGGTGATCGAGCACGGGATGAGCGCCGAGGACGCGGCCGGGCGTGCCACCGAGCGGGTAGCGCTGACCCAGGTGATGATGGCGAACAGCATCACCAGTCTCCGCACCATCGCGCGGCTCGATTGGGAGAGCCTGGTCGAGGACCAGAGCGCGCTCGACGCCGAGCTGCGGCGGGACCCGGCCGGGGTTTACCCCCAGATGACCTTCGCCACCCGCGACCAGTATCGCCACGTCGTCGAGCGGATCGCCAAGCGAACGTCGCGCGAGGAGCCCGCCGTCGCCGCGGAGGCGGTGCGATTGAGCCGGGAGGCCGGCGAGGGCAGGGCCGGGCACGTCGGCTACTTCCTGGTGGACGAAGGATTGGCCCAGCTCGAGGCGCTCACCGGCTACCGGCCCCCGCCCGGCCTGGCGCTGCTGCGCTGGGCGCTCCGGCACCCGAACGTGGTATTCGTCGGGGGCGTGCTGCTCGGCACGCTCGCGGCATTGTGGGCGCTGCTCTGGCTGGCCGGCTGGCCCGAGGTCGCGACCTGGCCGCTGGTCCTGCTGCTGGCGCTGATCCCGGCCAACGACATCGCGGTGAGCACGGTCAACCAGCTCGTCACCGCCTTCTTCCCGCCGCACGTGCTGCCCAAGCTGGACCTCTCCCGGACCGGCGTTCCCCCCGACCTGCGCACGGCGGTCGTGGTGCCCACGCTGTTCGGCAGCGTCGAAGCGGTGACGGAGGCGCTGGAGCACCTGGAGGTCCAGTATCTCGCCAACCGCGACGCCAACCTCCAGTTCGCGCTGCTGAGCGACTTTACCGACTCACCGAGCGAGCAGCGGCCGGACGACGCCGCGATCCTGACCGCGGCCATGCGCGGGATCGAGGCGCTCAATCGCCGGCACGGCAGCGGCGAGTCGGGGCCCTTCGCTCTCTTCCACCGAAGCCGGCGATGGAACCCGCACGAGCGGGTCTGGATGGGCTGGGAGCGCAAGCGGGGGAAGCTGGCCGAGTTCAACGCCTTCATATGGGGCGGCGGGCTGGGCGGGTTCTCCAGCGTGGCCGGCGACGTCGCGGCGCTCCGCCGGACCCGCTACGTGATCACCCTCGACGCCGATACGATCCTGCCGCCCGGCGCCGCTCGCCTGTTGATCGGCGCCTTGGCTCACCCGCTCAACCGCGCCGAGCTCGACCCCGCGCGGGGATGTGTGGTGCGTGGGTACGGGATCCTGCAGCCGCGCGTGGGCGTGAGCCTTCCCAGTGCGCACCGCTCGCGCTTCGCGGCGGTCCACTCGGGTCACCCGGGCGTGGACCCCTACACCACCGCCGTCTCCGACGTGTATCAGGACCTGTACGGGGAAGGCAGCTTCACCGGCAAGGGCATTTACGACGTGGCGGCATTCGAACAGGCGACGCGCGGGCGCTTTCCCGAGAACACGCTCCTCTCGCACGACCTGATCGAAGGCAACTACGTCCGGGCCGGGCTGGTCACGGATATCGTGGTCTACGACGACTATCCGGCGCGGTACCTCACCTTCACGCTGCGGAAACACCGCTGGATCCGGGGGGACTGGCAGCTCCTCCCCTGGCTCCGCGCCCGGGTGCCGGGCCCGGACGGTCCGGAGCCCAACCGGCTCTCGCTGCTGTCCCGCTGGAAGATTCTCGACAACCTGCGGCGCAGCGTGGTGGAGCCCGCCTGGCTGCTCTTCCTGCTGGCCGGATGGCTGGTGCTCCCGGGCCAGCCGCTGCGCTGGACGCTGCTCGCCCTGGGAGCGATGGCGGCGCCTCACATCGTCTCGGTGTTCCTGGTGGTGCTCCGGCCGCCGCGGGGCAAGTCCCTCCTCGCCTGGTACGCGCCGATCGGCGGCGACGCGGCGACCAGCCTGCAGCAGCTCGCGCTGGCGATCGCGTTCCTGCCGCACCAGGCCTGGATTTCGCTCGACGCGATCGTCCGAAGCCTGTGGCGGATGCTGGTGACCCGCCGCGGGCTGCTGGAATGGCGTACCGCATCGCAGGCCGAGCGGACGTTGACCGGGGGCGCCCGTGCCACCTGGCAGACTATGTGGCCCGCGCTGGCCCTGGGGCTCGGCCCGGTCGCCTTGTACGTGCTGGTGCTCCTGCTGCGAGGCGGCACCCGGCTCGACCCGCTGATCGGCGCGGCGCTGCCGGTCGCGGCGCTGTGGCTGGCGAGTCCCTGGATCGCCCACGCGATCAGCGCGCCGGCGGTGCGCCTGGAGCGCCGGCTGCCGCGCGCCAGCCGCGCGCCGGCGATGCGCTACGCTCTGCTGCACTGGCGCTTCTTCGAGCGCTTCGTCAACGACTCCACCCACTGGCTGGCACCCGACAACTTCCAGGACGACCCCGAGCCGGTGGTGGCGATGCGGACCTCGCCCACCAACGTGAGCCTGCAGCTCCTCGCCACCGTGAGCGCGTGGGACCTGGGCTTCATCACGCTCGACGACGTGGCCGACCGACTGGAGCGCGCCTTCGCGACGCTGCGACGCCTGCGGCGCTACCGTGGTCACTTCTTCAACTGGTACGACCTCGCCACCCTGGAGGTGCTGGAGCCGGCCTACGTCTCCACCGTGGACAGTGGCAACCTCGCGGGGCACCTGGTGGCGCTCCGGCAGGCGCTGCTCGCGGCGCCGGACCAGCCGGTGGTGGACGGGCGCGTCGCCCGCGCGCTGGGTGCGGGGCTGGCGCTCGCGGCCGATCAGTGCGGCAAGGACACCACGATCGGGGAGCTGGTCCGCGAGGCGCGCGCGGTCCTCGGCGCGGCCTCGCCCCTGCCGCCGCCCGAGGCGCTCCTC
>DATEIR010000016.1:0-2912 GCA_035278885.1 Gemmatimonadales bacterium
TCGTCGTCCGCATCGTCTGGGTGTGGGCTTCCGAGACGATCGGGCGACTCCGGCACCGTGGGCTGGACGGGAGCCGGTGCGGATCGCCCCGGAACGCGGTGGTCGTCGCCTGGTGCGG
Organism: Gemmatimonadales bacterium; assembly: GCA_035278885.1. Classification (GTDB taxonomy): domain Bacteria; phylum Gemmatimonadota; class Gemmatimonadetes; order Gemmatimonadales; family GWC2-71-9; genus CAVVWJ01. The sequence continues at coordinate 119 of DATEIR010000016.1, forward strand.
GATGCGGGGGATCGTGACGCTGGCCGCGGCGCTGGCCCTCCCGACGGAGTTCCCCCACCGCGATCTCATCCTCTTCACGTCGTTCTGCGTGGTGCTCGGCACCCTCGTGGTGCAGGGGCTCACGCTCCGGCCGCTCATGCGCCGGCTCGGCATCGAGCAGGACGACGAGGTGGAGCGCGAGGTCCAGATCGCCCGGGAGGAGACCGCGCGGGCCGCCGTCGCCGCCCTCGACGGCAACGGCGGGGACCACGAGCTGGGCCGGCTGGTGCGGCGGAAGTATGAGGCCCGGCTGGCCCGATTGGACGGCGACGAGACCGCGAGCCTCGCGGGGGAGCTCCTGCGCCGGGCGGTGTCCGCCGAGCGGCGGCGGCTGGTCGAGCTGCGGGCCGACGGCACCATCGGCGACGACGCGTTCCACAAGGTGGAGGAGGAGCTGGACTGGGCCGAGCTGAGCGCGGAGTCGAGGGGATAGGGTCGAGGGTGGGGAGTGCGTGTGTCACCCTGAGCGAAGCGAGGGGGGCATGCCTTAGCGCATGGCCGCCTCGCTTCGCTCAGCGTGACAAAGCCGACCCCCGACCCTCGCTATGTCCCCCCCACATGCTACATTAGCAAGAACCGACACCCTTCCTGCCGACCTTGACCTTTCTCCCGTCCGACGCACAGCGCCGCGCCATCGAGGCCCCGCCGGGGCCCGTGCTGGTCGTGGCCGGGCCCGGAGCGGGGAAGACCTTCTGCCTCATCGCCCGGATCGGGCATCTCATCTCGGCGCACGGCATCGAGCCGAGGCGGATCTGCGCGGTCACCTTCACCAACAAGGCCGCGGACGAGATCGCCGACCGGCTCCGCCGCGACCTGGGACCTGCAGCGGACGCCATCACCCGCGGGACGCTCCACTCGCTGTGCCATCGCCTGCTCCGGGATCACGCCTCGGTGATGGGACTGCGGCGGGGCTTCGGCATCGCGGACGAGGACTATCAGCGGCGGGTGCTCCACCGGCTCCGCGTCCGCCCCGAGCGGCAGGCGCAGCTCCTCGGCCTCTTCGGCCGGCATCGGCTCCAGAACACACCGCTCACCGCCGGTGATCTCGAGCTCTTCCGGGCCTACCGCGAGGCGCTCCGGGCCCGTCATCTGCTCGACTACGACGACCTCATCGCCCTCGCGGGCGAGCTGCTCCGCTGCCACGAGGCCGCGGCTGCGGAAATCCGCGCCCGCTGGGACGCCGTCCTGGTGGACGAGTTCCAGGATCTGAGCCTGGCCCAGTACGCCGTCGTGACCGGGCTCGCCGCGGTCCATCGCAACTGCTTCGCCGTGGGCGACGACGAGCAGTCGATCTTCAGCTGGACCGGCGCCGACCCGGCGATCCTCGAGCGCTTCCGCACCGACTTCGAGATCGAGACCCCCGTGGTGCTCGACCGGAACCGCCGATGCTCCCGCCAGATCTTCGAGGCCGCCCGACGCCTGGTGACCCGCAACCCGGCGCTCTTCGACAAGCAGCTCGCGGCCGACCGCGAGTCGGAGCATTGCGTCGCGGCGCTGCGCTTCGAGGACGAGCGCGCCGAGGCCGAGTGGCTGCTGGCCGACCTGCTGCACGACCGGATGACCTCGGGGCTCGACTGGGGCGAGTACGCGGTGCTCTACCGGCAGCACCGGCTGGGGCAATACCTGGAGACCCGGCTGGTCGAGGCCGACATTCCCTGCCGCCTGGCCCGGGGCCAGGCGCTGGCCGACGACGAGGTGATCGGCTTCGTGGCGGCCTCGCTCCGCGTCATCCGTTCGCCGGACGATCCGGTCGCGGTCGATGCGTTCGCCGGCCAGGTCCTGCCGCAGCCGCTGATCGAGCAGGTGCGGGCGGCTCATCGCGGCCTCGAGCTGGTCGACGCTCTGCGCGCCTTCGGCCGGGTGACCCCGCGGGGTGACGCGCAGGCGCGCTGGGCCTGGCGCTTCATCTACCACCTGGAGAACCTGGTGGCGCTCGGCCGCTCGCATCACGCGCTCGGCCCGCTGGTGGACGAGCTGCTGACCCAGCGCATCGGGCGCTATCGCAATCCGCTGGACGAGCGCGCCGCGGAGCTGGGCGATCCCGCCGGGTGGCCCGGCGCCGAGGCGCTGGCGGGCCGTCTGGACGCGGCGGCGCATCAGGGCGTGATCTGGATCGAGCCCGACCGGGGAGTGGAGCTCGCGCTGGTGCGTCTGGTACGCGGCGCACTGGGCGGCGACGTGCGCCGCCTCGGTCCGGGCGATCACCCCGGCCCGCGCGACCTGGTGCTCCGCCCGCGCAACCCGTCTCCCCTGCTGCTGTTCAAGGCGCTGCAGCTGCTCCACTGCCGCGGCCTGACCGATCCGCTGCAGGACTACGTGGCCTTCGACGTGGAGACCACGGACCTCGATGCCGCCGAATGCGAGGTCCTCGAGCTGGCCGCGGTACGGGTGCGCGGGTGCGTGCCGGTCGAGCAGTTCCACCGGCTCGTCCGCACCGTGCGCCCGGTGAGTCCGGCGGCGACGGCCATCCACGGCTACCGCGACGCCGATCTGGTGGACCAGCCGAGCTTCAGCGAGGTCTGGCCCGAGTTCCTGGCCTTCGTGGGCGCCGATCTCCTGGTGGCGCACAACGGCCAGCAGTTCGACGTGCCGGTCCTGCGCCGCCTCGCCGCGGACCTGCCCGGGCTCGAGGGGCTGGTCTTCTTCGACACCCTGCCCCTCGCGCGGTCGCTCCTGGACGAGAGCGCCCGGCTGGAAGACCTGGCCCACCGCTTCGGCGTATCGGCCGGCCGGTCGCACCATGCGCTGGACGACG
>DATEIR010000017.1:0-20652 GCA_035278885.1 Gemmatimonadales bacterium
GCCGACGCGGGACGCCGGGCTCACGCGGGCCGACGCGGCGCGCCGCGGCCCGGCCGATTCGGCGAGCCGCGGTCCCGGGGTCGTGCCGGGGATCTCGCCCCAGACGGTTCTGGGCTCGGTGCACAATCCCTACGCGGGCAACGTCGCCGCGGCGGCCACCGGCCGTCAGCTCTTCGTCGGCTTCAACTGCGCGGGGTGCCACTCGGGCTATGCCGGGGGCGGCATGGGACCGAGCCTGCGCGATTCCCTGTGGATCTACGGCTCCAGCGACCAGCAGATCTTCTCCACCATCGCCGAGGGGCGGCCGTACGGCATGCCGGCCTGGGGCGGACGCCTTCCGGATGACCTGATCTGGAAGCTGGTGACCTACATCCGCACGCTGAACACGCCCGCCGAGCCGGACAAGCCGCCGGTGCCGTCGCAGCGGGACGTGCCTGCCTCACCCGGAACGAAGGGATGAGATCGCGGGGCCCGTGGCTGGCGACGATCGCGCTCGCGGGATGCGCCGAATCGCCGAGCTATCTCCGGACCGCCGGCATCATCGGCGATCGCGAGGCACGGCTGGGGTGGGTGCTCCTGGTGATCGCCTCCGCCGTGGTGGTGGTGATCGCGGTGCTGGTCCTGGCGGCGGTCTACCGGCGTCGGTCCGAAGCAGGCACGACGCTGGTTCGGAGCGGTGCCGGGGTCCGCTGGATCGTGGTCGGCGGCGTGGTGGTCCCGGCGGTGATCCTGCTCGGCGTGCTGTTCTTCAGCACGGCGACGTTCGCGGCGGTCGCCAGGCCGCCCAGCCGGCAGGCGGTGACGGTCCAGGTGATCGGACACCGCTGGTGGTGGGAGGTGCGCTACGCCGGCGATTCCGTGTCGAACCACTTCGTGACCGCCAACGAGCTGCACATTCCGGTCGGCCGCCCGGTGCGGCTCGAGCTCGCCACGGCGGACGTGATCCACAGCTTCTGGGTCCCTCAGCTGGCGGGGAAGACCGATCTCATACCCGGGCAGCGGAACGTCGCCTGGATCGAGGCCGACCGGCCGGGGCGGTACTGGGGCCACTGCGGCGAATACTGCGGGCTGCAGCACGCCAACATGATGCTCACGGTGGTGGCCGAATCTCCGGCCGAGTTCGCCCGCTGGGCCCAGGGGCAGCGGCAACCGGCCCGGGTGTCGTCGGAGCCGCCCGCGCAGGCGGGGGCGGCGGTGTTCAGCCGGTCGGCCTGCTCGCTCTGCCATACGGTGCGGGGGAGCGGGGCCGGGGGCGCGCTGGGTCCCGACCTGACCCATCTCGCCTCCCGCGGGATGATCGGCGCCGGGCTGCTGCCCAACACCCGTGGTCACCTGGCGGGCTGGGTGGCCAACCCCCAGGCGCTCAAGCCGGGCGTGCTGATGCCGGCCGTTCCCCTGTCCCCCACCGATCTCACCGCTCTCCTGGCGTACCTGGAGAGCCTGCACTAGCGGAGGTGCCGGTGGCCGGAACCGCCCCTGTCATTGCCACGCCGGAGCTGCACGACCGGCTCCTCGAGATCTGGGAGAGCAAGCCCGGGTTGCTGGGCGTGTTCGGCACGGTCGACCACAAGACGATCGGCAAGCGCTACCTGGTGACGGCCTTCGTGTTCCTGGTCCTGGGGGGGCTCGAGGCGGCCGTCATGCGGCTCCAGCTGGCGCACAGCAACGGCCATCTGCTCACCCCCGAGCAATACAACCAGCTGTTCACCATGCACGGCGCGACGATGATCTTCTGGTACGCCGCGCCGGTCCTCTCGGGGTTCAGCAACTTCCTCTGGCCGCTGCTGATCGGCTCCCGGGACATGGCGTTCCCGCGCCTCAACGCCTACAGCTACTGGACGTTCCTCCTGTCGGGCGTGTTCCTCTACAGCAGCGTCCTGGTGGGGCAGGCGCCCGACGGCGGCTGGTTCGCCTACGTGCCGCTGACGAGCCAGGCCTACGCGCCGGGGCTCAACCTCGATTTCTACGCCCTCGGCCTGATCTTCCTCACGCTCTCGACCACGGTCGGCGCGATCAACTTCATCGTGACCGTGTTCAAGCTCCGCGCTCCGGGAATGTCCATCAACCGGATTCCCATCTTCATGTGGGGGACCACCACGACGTCGTTCGCGGTCCTGTTTTCGCTGCCGTCGCTCACGGTGGCGTGCGTCATGCTCTACCTGGACCGCCGCTTCAACACCCACTTCTTCGACCCGTCGGTCGGCGGCCATCCGCTGCTCTGGCAGCATCTCTTCTGGATGTTCGGCCACCCCTGGGTCTACATCGTCGTGCTGCCGGGGATGGGCATCGTCTCCGACGCGCTGCCGGTGTTCTGCCGGCGGCCGCTGGTGGGCTATACGGCGGTGGCGCTGGCCACCGTGACCACCGGCATCCTGGGCTTCGGCGTGTGGGTCCACCACATGTTCGCCACCGGGCTGCCTCCGCTCGCGATCTCGTTCTTCAGCGCGGCCAGCCTGGCGATCACCATCCCGAGCGCCATCGCCGTGTTCGCCTGGATCGCGACCATCTGGCACGGGCAGCCGGTGATCCGGACGCCGTTCCTGTTCATGGCGGGGTTCGTCGTGCTGTTCGTGATCGGTGGCGTGAGCGGAGTGGCGACGGCGGCGGCGGCGTTCGACCAGCAGCTCACCGACACCTACTTCGTGGTGGCGCACATCCACTACGTGCTGATCGGCATCAACCTCTTTCCGGTGATGGCCGGCCTGTATTTCTGGTTCCCCAAGATGACGGGGCGGATGCTGAGCGAGCGTCTGGGCCGGTGGAATTTCTGGATCATGTTCATCGGCTTCAATCTCGGCTTCTTCCCGATGCACATCAGCGGCCTGCTGGGGATGCCGAGGCGGATCTACACCTATCCCGCCGGACTCGGGTGGGACACGGTGAACCTGATCACGACCATCGGCAGCTATCTCTTCGCCGTGGGCGTGTTCCTCCTGTTCGTCAACGTGTGGCGGAGTCGGCGGCACGGGGTCCCGGCGGGGCCGAACCCGTGGGACGGGCCGACGCTCGAGTGGAGCATGCCGTCGCCGCCGCCGCCCTACAACTTCGCGGTGATCCCCACCGTCGGGAGCCGCCATCCGCTCTGGGAGGACCGGCTGGACGAGGCGGACCTGAGCGTGGTGGACCGGGGGCCCACCCTGGAGCAGTCGAAGCTCACGCTGGAGACCTCGCCCCTCGACGGTCAGCTCACCGACGTCCTCCACATGCCGGAGGACTCGCTGTACCCGCTGTTCCACGCGCTGGCGGTGACGCTCACCTTCTACGGCCTGCTTCTCCGCTCGCCGGTGCTGGCCGTGGCCGGGGTCGTGCTGGTGATCGCGTGCACGATCGGGTGGCTCTGGCCCTCGCGGCAGGAGCTGGAGGCCGCCGCATGAGCACCGCCGCCGCGCAGCTGATCGAGCTGGAGCCGGCGCGGGCGCGGAGCACCGGCTTCTGGGGCATGATGCTGCTCATCGCGACCGAGGCCGCGCTGTTCGCGTACCTCCTGTTCAGCTATTGGTACCTGGCCTCGATGGCCACCGGCCCCTGGCCCCCCGACGGCCCGCCGTCGCTCCACCTGGTGCTGCCCAACACCGTCCTGCTGCTCGCGAGCAGCGGCACGATGTACCTGGCCGAGTCGGGGATCCGCCGGGGAAACGGTCTGCGACTCCGGGTCGGACTGCTGCTCACCCTCCTGCTCGGCGTCGTGTTCCTGGTGGTCCAGGGCATCGAGTACGGGGAGAAACACTTCACGCCCACCAGCAACGCCTACGGCTCGCTCTTCTTCACCATCACCGGCTTTCACGGGGCGCACGTGGCCGTGGGGCTGCTGATGATCGCGGTGGTGACGGTCCGCGCCTTCCTCGGGCACTTCGCGGCGGGGCGGCACGAGGCGGTGACCAACGTATCGTGGTACTGGCATTTCGTGGACGTGGTCTGGCTCACCGTCTTCACCAGCCTGTACGTGGCACCCTACCTCGGATGAGTTGGCCATGACCGAGTCGGCGTCCCATCCCGCTCCCGCCCGCCACCAGGTCGCGCTGACGGCGCTCTGGATCGGACTCTTCGGAGCCGCGCTCACCTGGACGCTGCAGGAGCTGATCGCCTACGCGGTGGTCTCTCACGCCTGCTATCCGTCGTGGCAACCCTACAGCCTGCCCAGGGCGGCCGGGACCCGGGGCGTCACCGTGGCCCTGGTGATCGTGCTCTTCACGCTGGGAGCGGCGGGCGCAGCCACCGCGTACCGCTCGTGGATCCGCACCCGGCCACCGCGGGAGGACTCCCTGCACCATCAGACCGAGGTGGGCGAGGGTCGAGCCCGCTTCATGGCGCTCGGGGGACTGCTGCTCAGCGGGATGATCCTGTTCGCCATGATCATGAACGTGATCGTGCTGTTCCTGATCGATCCGTGCGGCTAAGCCCGCGCACCGCCGCACCATCGCACGGCGGCGACCGGAGCCGACCGCTCACGGGTGGGCGACAGACACCGAACCCGTGTGACGTAGAACCCTGCTGACCCTCCCGCGTCCGGCCACATTCCTGGCGGATTCTACTTACCAGACTCCGGTCGATCGTGGCGGCCGGACCTGAGGGCCGGACAATGAGCAAGACGTCCCTTGTGGTCGGCATTCTCGCCTGGGCAGCAGCGGCGTGTTCCGGGCAGTCCTCGCGCGACCGCGCTCCGGTGAATGCCCGGGTGTCCTCGGAGGCCGCCACCGTTCCAGGCGGCAGCGTCGGAACCGCGGCGCGCGCGGCGGCCATCGCTCCGGACAGCGGCGACGCCCAGTGGACCATTCCCGCGAAGAATTACGCCTCCACCCGCTACAGCGGTCTGGATCAGATCACCAGCGCGAACGTCGGCCGCCTCGGGCTCGCGTGGACGTTCTCCACCGGGGTGAATCGGGGGCAGGAGGCCGCGCCCCTCGTGGTCGGGAGCACGATGTACGTGGTGACCCCGTTCCCCAACATCCTCTACGCGCTCGATCTCTCCCAGCCCGGCGCGCCGCTCGAGTGGACGTACAAGCCCCAGCCCTTGTCGGCCGCCCAGGGCGTGGCCTGCTGCGACGTGGTGAACCGCGGAGCGGTGTACTACGACGGGAAGATCATCTACAACCTGCTCGATGCCCACACGGTCGCGGTGGATGCCCGGACGGGCAAGGAGGTCTGGCGCACCCGCGTCGGCGACATCAACCGGGGCGAGAGCATCACGATGGCGCCGCTGGTGGTGAAGGACAAAGTCCTGGTGGGCAACAGCGGCGGCGAGTTCGGGATCCGTGGGTGGCTCACGGCGCTCGATGCCAAGACCGGGAAGCTCGCCTGGCGGGCGTACACCACGGGCCCCGACCACGAGGTCCTGATCGGCTCACGCTTCAAGCCCTTCTATCCGCTGGACCGAGGCACGGACCTCGGCGTCAAGAGCTGGCCCGGGGACAGCTGGAAGTACGGCGGCGGCGGCGTGTGGGGCTGGATCAGCTACGACCCCGAGCTGAACCTCATCTACTACGGCACCGCCAACCCCGGGCCCTGGAACCCCGATCTGCGTCCCGGCGACAACAAATGGACGGCGGGTGTCTTCGCCCGCGACCCCGACACCGGCGAGGCGGTCTGGGCCTACCAGTGGAACCCGCACGATCTCTACGATCACGACGGCATCAACGAGCTGGTGCTGCTCGACCTGCCGATCAACGGGTCCACGCGAAAGGTCCTGGTTGCCCCTGAGCGAAACGGGTACGTGTACGTCATGGATCGCGCGACGGGCGAGGTGCTCTCGGCCGATCCATTCGGCTACATCACCACGAGCAAGGGTATCGACCTCAAGACCGGCCGTCCGATCGAGGTCAAGGACAAGGAGCCCAAGACCGGCGTCGTGGTGCGGAACATCTGCCCCGCGGCACCCGGCGCCAAGGATTGGCAGCCGTCGTCGTGGTCGCCCCGCACCGGCCTGCTGTACATCCCCCATCAGAATCTCTGCCAGGACGAGGAAGGCACCGAGGCGAACTACATCGCCGGGACGCCGTACGTGGCGGCGGTGGTGAAGATGTACGCCGGTCCGGGGGGGCACCGCGGCCTGGTGACCGCCTGGGACCCGGTGGGCCGCAAGGCGGTGTGGCAGGTGGAGGAGAAGTTCCCGGTGTGGAGCGGGTCGCTGGTCACCGCCGGCGACGTGGTCTTCTACGGCACGATGGACGGGTGGTTCAAGGCCCTCGATGCCCGGAGCGGCAAGGCGCTGTGGCGCTTCAAGACCGGCTCCGGGATCATCGGTCAGCCCGTCACTTACCGTGGACCCGACGGCAAGCAGTACGTCGCGGTGCTCGCCGGCGTGGGTGGATGGGCGGGCGCCGTGGTCGCCGGGGGACTCGATATCCGGGACTCCAGCGCGGCGCTCGGGTTCGTGAACGCGATGAAGGACCTTCCCGACGCGACCACCAAGGGAGGCATGCTCTATGTCTTCGCGCTGCCCTGACGGCCGCGGCGTCCTGCTGGCGCTGCTCGCGGTCGGGGTACTCGCGGCGTGCGAGCGGGAGGATCGCCAGTTCCGCAACTGGCCGCCCGCGGCCTCGGCCACGACCGCGATCCGGGAGAGTCCGCTCCAGCCCGGGCCGACGACCCGCGAGGACACACTCCACCCGGAGTACGAGAGCAACGGCTGGGCGGTCTCGGAAGGGAAGGAGCTGTACAACCAGTTCAACTGCTCGGGGTGCCACTTCCAGGGCGGCGGGGGCATCGGCCCGCCCCTCATGGACGCGGAATGGATCTACGGCAGCGAGCCGGAGAACATTTACGAGACCATCGTGGAGGGCCGGCCCAACGGGATGCCGTCCTTCAAGGGACGCCTCGGCAACGACCAGGTCTGGAAGCTGGTCACGTACGTCCGCTCGATGAGCGGCCTGCTGGCCAAGGACGTCGCCCCCGGCAGGAACGACGGTATGCAGGTCCGGAGTCAGGAGCAGGCGACCGAGAAGGCCAAACCGGTCCAGTCGACCCTGCCTCCGTCGGCGGAGCACCCATGACGGTGCTGCAGGCGGTGCAATTCCCCGGTGCACACTCGGCGCTGGCCCCCGCCGGCACCATGGCCCGGGTCATCGACCAGCGGCTGTGGGACCCGATGTTCATCACCGCCGTGGTCGTGTTCGTCCTGGTCGTGGCGGCCCTCCTCTGGGCAGCATTCCGCCGTCGAACGCCGGTCGAGGGGGCGGGCGCCGAACGCGCCGAGGGCACGCTGACCGGCACGGTGGGCGTCGCGGTCGGCGTCACCGTGGTGGTCCTCTTCGTCTTCCTGGTGCTGGACATCTCGGTCGGACGCGCGCTCACCGCCTCGCCCGGCCCCGGCGCGATTCCGATTCGGGTCACGGGGCACCAGTGGTGGTGGGAGGTCCAGTACCCGGACTCGATTCCCAACAACTGGGTCACCGCCGCCAACGAGATCCACGTGCCCGTGGGCCGGCCGGTGGTGGTCGAGCTCCGCTCGACCGACGTGATCCACAGCTTCTGGCCGCCCAGTCTCAGCCCCAAGCGCGACCTGATCCCGGGGTACGTCAACAGCCTCTGGTTCCGGGCTGACAGCCCCGGCGTCTACCGGGCCCAGTGCGCCGAATACTGCGGCTACCAGCACGCCAAGATGGCGATGATCGTCGTGGCGGAGTCGAGCGACAGCTTCGCCCGATGGCTGGAGCAGCAACGGGACACCGCCCACACTCCGGCGGACAGCCTGAGCCTGCGGGGACAGGAGGTCTTCCTCGCATCGTCCTGCGTGATGTGCCACGCCATCGCGGGCACCCCGGCGGGGAGCCGGGTCGGCCCGGACCTCACCCATCTCGCCAGCCGGCAGACGATCGCCGCGGGCACGCTGCCCAACACCCGCGGCAATCTGGCCGGCTGGATCGTGGATCCGCAGCGGATCAAGCCGGGCGCCAGGATGCCGCCCAACCAGCTGAGCCCGGCGGACCTGAACGCGCTGCTCGCCTATCTGGGGACCCTGCGATGACGGTGGCGCTCCCCGAAGTCCCGCACGAGCCCGGCCGGGCGCCACGCTCCGCCGCGGAGGTGATCGGCCAGCTGGAGACGACCTGGCGGCAGGAGCCCGGGCTCCGGGGATGGCTCCGCAGCGTGGACCACAAGTCGATCGGCCGTCGGTACATCCTGACCGCGTTCCTGTTCTTCCTCCTGGGGGGAATCGAGGCGGCCATGATGCGGGCCCAGCTGTCCCGTCCGGAGAACGGGCTGCTCGGGCCCGACGCGTACAACCAGATCTTCACCATGCACGGGACGACGATGATGTTCCTCTTCGCCGTGCCGATCATGGAAGCGATGGGGCTCTACCTGGTTCCGCTCATGATCGGCGGACGCAACGTCGCCTTCCCCCGGCTCAACGCCTACGGCTACTGGGTGTACCTGTTCGGCGGGCTCTTCCTCTACGTCATGTTTTTCCTCAACACCGGCCCCGACACCGGCTGGTTCAGCTATGTGCCGCTGGCGGGCCCGGAGTTCTCCCCGGGGAAGCGGGTGGACGTCTGGGCCCAGACGGTCACCTTCACCGAGATCGCCGGGCTGGTCGCCGCGGTCGAGCTGATCGTCACCATCTTCAAGACCCGCGCGCCGGGGATGACGCTCAACCGGATGCCGCTCTTCGTCTGGGCGATGCTGGTGCAGGCATTCATGGTGCTCTTCGCGATGCCGTGGATCGCGACCGCGAGCCAGTTCCTCGCCATGGACCGGCTCATCGCGACCCACTTCTTCAATCCCGCCGAGGGCGGCGACGCCCTCCTGTGGCAGCATCTCTTCTGGTTCTTCGGCCACCCCGAGGTGTACATCATCTTCGTCCCCGCGCTGGGCTTCGTGTCCAGCATCGTGGAGACGTTCACCCGTCGCCCGGTATTCGGCTACCCGGTCATGGTGCTGAGCATGGTGGCCACCGGCTTCCTCGGGTTCGGGCTCTGGGTGCACCACATGTTCGCCACCGGGCTGCCCCAGCTCGGCGCCAGCTTCTTCACCGCGGCCAGCATGATGATCGCGATCCCGAGCGGGATCCAGATCTTCTGCTGGATCGCGACGATCTGGTCGGGACGGCCGCGGTTCGCGGTGCCGTTCCTCTTCGTGCTCGGCTTCGTGGTGCTGTTCATCATCGGCGGCTTCACCGGGGTGATGATCGCCTCGGTGCCCTTCGACCAGCAGGTGCACGACACCTACTTCATCGTCGCGCACTTCCACTACGTCCTGATCGGCGGCGCGGTGTTCCCGCTGTTCGGGGCCTTCTATTACTGGTTCCCCAAGTTCACCGGCCGGATGCTGGACGAGCGGCTGGGCCGGTGGAACTTCTGGCTCTTCTTCATCGGGATGAACCTGACCTTCTTCCCGATGCACCAGCTCGGCTTCGACGGCATGCCCCGGCGGGTCTACACCTACCTGGCCGAGACCGGGTGGGGCGAGCTCAATCTGCTGGCCAGCGTCGGGGCGGTGACGATCGCCGCCAGCGTCGTGGTGTTCCTGGTGAACGTGGCCCGGAGCCTTCGGCAGGGCGTTCACGCCGGCGAGAACCCCTGGGAGGCCCCGACCCTGGAGTGGGCCGCCGCCTCGCCGCCGCGGGAATACAACTTCCCCTTCATTCCGGTGGTCGAGAGCCGGGAGCCGCTCTGGAGCAGCCCGGCCGAGCTGCCGGTGGTCGCCGGCCTCCGCACCGACGTGCGCGAGGTGCTGGTCACCACCATGCTCGACGCCGAGCCCGACAGCCGGCACCGCCATCCGGCGCCGACGATCTGGCCGTTGTACGCCGCCATCGCCACGGCGATCACCTTCATCACCCTGATCTTCACGCCCTGGGGGCTGGTGCTCGGCCTCCCACTCCTCTTCGCCGCCTTCATCGGTTGGGCGTGGCCCCGGGGCGAGGACCACCGGGAGCAGCGGATGATCGAGGCCGAGGCATGAGCGACTACCGGATCGTCTCGAACGTGACCGAGCTGCCCAGCACGGTGTACGGGCATCGGAGCCTCATGTGGTGGGGCACGCTCGGCTTCATCATGATCGAGGGGTCCACGCTCTTCATCTGCGCGATCAGCTACTTCTACATCCGACGCAACTTCGAGAGCTGGCCGCCGGAGCACGTCCTGCTGCCCGGGCTCACCATCGCCACGGTGCAGGTCGCGCTCATGGTGCTGAGCAACATTCCCATGTGGTGGGTGGACCGGGCGGCCCGGCGGGTGGACCTCAGGTCGGTGCAGATCGGGATGGTGGTGTGCACTACGCTCGCGCTCGCGATGTGCGTGCTCCGTGCCTTCGAATTCCGCGACCTCAACGTCCGCTGGGACAGCAACGCCTACGGCACGGTGGCCTGGGCCACTGTCTTCGCCCATGGGACGCTGCTGCTGCTGGAGACGCTGGAGTCGATCGTCTTCACCGTCCTGCTCTTCAGCCCCAACCTGGAGCAGCGGGACCTCGCGGGAGCGAGCGACAACGCGGTGTACTGGTATTTCCTCACGCTCTCCTGGGTCCCATTGTACGTCATCGTCTACCTCTCGCCCTACCTGATGTAGCCATGACGATCGACCCCGCCACTCCGATTCGCGAGCGCGGCCGCATCGCGGCGCTGTGGACCGGCGTGGTGCTGCCGCCGGTCGCGTTTCTGCTCAACCTCTCGGTGGCCTACGCCTTCGTGACCCGCTCCTGCGGCCGGGGGGACCAGCTGCTCATCCAGCTGACCCATGTCGCCTGCCTGCTGCTCGCGCTCGGCGGCACCTGGGCCGCGTGGCGGGTGTGGCGGGCGGAAGGCGCCGAGTGGCCCGGCCAGGGTGGGGGCACGGTCGGACGGACCCGGTTCCTGGCGGGACTCGGGCTGCTCACCGGCGCGATGTTCACCTTGGTGATCGTCGCGCAGTGGCTTCCCGGCTTCCTGCTGAGCCCCTGCCAATGATGGTTCACCCCGGCGCGGGCCTCGCTCCGCACGACCTGCTCGGCGCCTGGAGCTTCGAGCCAGGGGTGGTCCTGCCGCTGCTGCTCGCCGGATGGCTCTATGTCCGAGGCGTCCGCGCGCTCTGGCGCCGCGCCGCGCCGGGACGGGGCGTCCGGCCGCGCGAGGTCACCGCGTTCGGCCTGGGATGGCTCACGCTGGTGGTCGCCCTGGTGTCGCCCGTGCACCGGTTGGGTGAGGCCCTGTTCTCGGCCCACATGGTGCAGCACGAGCTCCTGATGGCGGTGGCCGCGCCGCTCCTGGTGCTCGGAAGGCCGCTGGTTCCCTGGGTCTGGGCGCTCCCGGCGGGCTGGCGCCGGCCGGCGGGCCGGGTCACCTCGGCGGCGCCGTTCCGGGCCGGGTGGGAGGGGCTCACCCATCCCGGGGTGGCCTGGACGCTGCACGCCGCCGCCATCTGGGGCTGGCATCTGCCGGCCCTGTTCCAGGCGACCCTCCGGAGCGAAACCGTTCACGCCCTGCAGCACGCGAGCTTCCTCGGCACCGGCCTCGTGTTCTGGTGGACGGTCCTGGAGCGCCGGCAGGGACGGCTGGGCTGGCCGGGCGCGGTGATCGCCCTGTTCACGACGGCGGTGCACACCGGACTGCTCGGCGCGCTGCTCACTTTCTCCAATCGCCTCTGGTACCCCATCTACGCCCCGGCCACCGCCGCCTGGGGTCTCACCCCGCTGGAGGACCAGCAGCTCGCGGGCCTCATCATGTGGATCCCGGGAGGACTGGTCTATCTGATCGCGGCGCTGGCGCTCATGGCGAGCTGGCTCGACGAGCCGGGGCGGCCCCGGCCCAGGGTGCCGGTCCATGTCCTCCCGATCCTGCTGCTGGTCGTGCTGATGACGGCCTGCAGCCACGAAGGCGGAAGCGCGCTCTCATCCCGCCAGGCGGCGCAGCTCGTCGGCGGCGATGCGGCAAGAGGCAAGGTCGCCCTGCGCCAGTACGGCTGCGGGGCCTGCCACACCGTTCCCGGCGTGGTGGGTGCCGACGGGCTGGTGGGACCACCCCTGGGCGGCATCGGCGGCCGCGCCTACATCGCCGGGGTGCTGACGAACACGCCCGACCACCTCGTGCGCTGGATCGTCGATCCCCGGGGCGTGGACTCCCTGACCGCCATGCCGATGACGGGCGTCGGTCAGCGAGAGGCCAGGGATATCGCCACCTACCTCTACACGCTGCGGTAGGGACGTCCCGGAATGCGGCGGGTGCGTCTGCTCTGCGGTCTCACCCTCGTCGGGGTGGTCTCGCTAGCCGGCTGCAGCAAATCGGCGGCCGAACAGGCGAAGGCCGCGAAGACCACGCTCGACTCCTGGCAGGCGACGGTGCAGCTGCTCGAGCAGCAGCAGGCCCGCGGCGCGGTGCCCGACGTCTACGCCCGACAGGTGCGCCGCGCGGCGGGGGAGGCCCGTGACGAGGCGGCCGCGCAGCTCCGGAAGGCGCGCTCGCCGTGAGCAAGCTCTTCGAGATCGCGCTCGGGATCGTCACCGGAATCGGCGGGTTCCTGGAGGCCGGCTCTCTCGCGACCGCGGCCCAGGCCGGGTCGATGTTCGGTTACCAGCTGATCTGGGCGATCGCGGTGGGAAGCATCTGCATCGCCTTCCTGGTCGAGATGGCGGGGCGGCTCGCGGCGGTGAGCCATCACACGCTGCCGGATGCCATGCGCGAGCGCTTCGGCATCGCCTTCTTCCTGCTGCCGCTCGCGGCGGTCGGCGTCATCTCCTTCCTGGTGCTCGCGTCCGAGATCGGCGGCGTGACCCTCGCGCTCGAGTTCGCGACCGGCGTCTCCCATCGCTGGTGGGCGGTTCCGAGCGCGCTGGCGCTCTGGCTTCTGCTCTGGAAGGGCAACTTCGGCCTGATCGAGAAAGGCACGTCCATGCTGGGTCTGGTCACGCTGGCGTTCATCGTGGCGGCGTTCAAGCTGCACCCCGCCGCCGCCGACGTCGCCGCCGGCCTGGTGCCCCGAGGACCGAGCCACGACCCGGCGAAGTACTGGTTCACCGCGGTGAGCATCGTCGGCGCTTCGGTGAGCCCGTATCTGTTCTACTTCTACTCCGCCGGCGCGGTGGAGGATGGATGGGACGAGGGCTATCTCACCATCAATCGAATCACGGCAGGATTCGGGATGACCTTCGGCGGGATGGTCGCGGTAGCGGCGCTGGTGTGCGCCGCGGTCGTCCTGCATCCGGCCGGGATCCAGGTGGAGCGCTACGAGCAGATCCCGTTCCTGCTCACCTCTCCGCTCGCGCGCCTGGGCTTCTGGCTCTTCGTCGGCGCGTTGTTCATCGCCTGCTTCGGCGCGGCGCTCGAGATCGCGCTCGAGCTCGGGTACCTCGTCGCCCAGGGATTCGGCTGGCGCTGGGGGGAGAACCTCCGGCCGCGGGAGGCGGCTCGTTTCGCCCTGGTGTACACCGCGGCCCTCCCGCTCGCCGCGCTTCCCATCGTCGCTGGCATCGATCCACTCAAGCTCACGGTGATGTCGATGGCGCTGACGGCCCTGTCCCTGCCGGTCACGGTGGTGCCCCTCCTGGTGCTGATGAACGACCCCCAGTACCTGAACGACCGGACCAACGGGTGGTTCAGCAACGCGGCCGTGCTGGCGGTGAGCGTGATCGCGTGCCTGGTCGCGTTGGTCGCCTTGCCGCTGCAGCTGTTCGGGGGCTGACATGCTGATCGGCCGCGACATCATGGATCAGCAGGTGGTGGACGCCGAGGGGAGGCTGATGGGCAAGGTGGACGGTGTCGTGCTCGAGCTGGACCGGGACGGCGAAGCGCACATCGGAGGAGTCGTGATCGGGGGGACCACGCTGCTGTGGCGCCTCTCTCCGAGGCTGGCCCGCTGGGCCGAGGCGAAGATCGGCGGGGCAGGGCGCGCCACGTATGTGCCCTGGTCCAAGGTTCGCAAGATCGGCGTGGACATCAAGGTGGACGTCGCGGCGCCCCGCATGGCGGCGTTCCACTGGGAGCGCTGGGTGCGCGACCATCTCATCGGCCGGATCCCGGGCGCATGACCCGGCATCCGGGCATCCGGCTGGAGCGCCTGCTCGGGCGGCTGGTGGTGGACCACCTCGGCGTCGCCGTAGGCAGAATCGAGGAGGTCGAGACTCGGCCCGACGGGGAGGTCTACCGGGTCACCCACGTCATCCTCGGGCCGGAGGGGCGGATCGCCCGGATGTTCGCCTTCGGGTATCAGCTGCCGACGTTCCGGGCCCTGGGGCTCGGCCGCAAGCCGCGCACGCGCCGGCTGCCCTGGGGCTGGCTCGACCTGGCCGACCCGGAGCATCCCCGGCTCCGCCCGACGGTCGCCTGAGCCGATGCGAAAGTACCTCGAGGTCGCCCTCGGGATCTTCACCAGCATCGGTGGCTTTCTCGAGGTCGGCGCCATCGCCACCACTGCCCAGGCGGGCGCCCAGTTCGGCTTCCGCCTCGGCTGGGTGCTCCTGCTCGGCACGATCTGCGTGATCTTCCTGGTGGAGATGTCCGGGCGCCTCTCGGCGGCCAGCAGACACACCTTGCAGGACGCGATGCGGGAGCGGTTCGGCGCCGGGTTCTACCTGGTGAGCACGATTCCGGGATTGATCGTGGACTGGCTGGTCCTCGGGGCGGAGATCGGCGGCGTCGCGCTCGCCCTCCAGCTGGTGACCGGGATCAGCTACCAGTGGTGGGCCTTTCCGGTGGCGATCGCCGGGTGGCTGTTCCTGTGGAAGGGCAACCTCGGTCTGGTCGAAAACGGCGTCGCCTTTCTGGGCCTGGTGGCGCTCGCGTTCGTGGTGGCCGCCGTGAAGCTGCACCCACCGCTGCATGCGGTCGTCACCGGCCTGCTGCCCAGCTACCCCCGGTCGGAGGGGGCGAGCTACTGGTTTCTCGCCGTCAGCATCCTCGGCGCCCTGATCAGCCCCTACCTCTTCTTCTTCTACTCCTCCGGGGCCATCGAGGACCAATGGGACGAGAATCACATCGGAAGTAACCGGTTCACGGCCATTGTGGGGATGAGCTTCGGGGCGGTGCTCGCCTTCGGCGTCCTGCTGGCCTCCGCCATGGTCTTCCACCCCCGGGGGATCCGGGTGGAGCGGTACGAGCAGGTGGCGCTGATGCTGGTGGCGCCCCTGGGACGCTCCGGCCTGTACCTGTTCGCGGCGTCCCTGGCGGTCACCTGCTTCGGGGCGATGCTGGAGGTGGCGTTGGGTCGGGCCTACGTGTTCGCGCAGGGCTTCGGGTGGAACTACACCCTCAACTCGCTCCCGGCGAACTCCGCCCGGTTCAGCCTGGTGTATACGGTCATGATCGCGTCCGCCGCCGTCCTCATCGCCGTCGGCATCGACCCCCTGGCGCTCACGGTGTTCAGCATGGCGCTGACCGCCGTGACGCTGCCTCTGGTGACGATTCCGTTCATCGTCCTGATGAACGACGGCGCCTACGTCGGGGAGTACAGGAACGGCTGGATCGGAAACGTGGCGGTGGTGGGGATCAGCGTGCTCGCGTCGCTCATCGCGCTGGTCGCGATTCCGCTGCAGCTCATGGGAGGGTGACCGGTGAACCTGACGCGGGACATCCTGGACCAGCAGGTCGTCGATCGCACCGGCCAGAGGCTGGGCAAGGTGGATGGTGTCATCCTGGAGCTCAGGGACGGCCAGCCGCCGCGCATCGCGGCACTCGAGGTCGGTCCGGTGACCCTGGCCAGGCGGATGCACCCGCGTCTCGCCGAGTGGCTCGCCGGCTGGCTGCGGCGGCACGGACCCCGGAACGACGGCACCCTCCGGATCCCCTGGTCCAAGGTGCGGGCGATCGGGGTCGACGTCCGGGTGGACCTGGAGGCGGACGGTACGCCCGCGCGCGCGTGGGAGGAGTGGCTGCGCGAGAAGGTGATCTGCCGGATGCCGGGGACCTCCTCATGAGCAGGCGTGAGGTGCGGGCCGAGCTGCTGCTGGGCCGCAAGGTCCTGGGGCCCGGCGGGCGGGTGGACGCGCGGATCGAGGAGATCGTGCTCGAGCCCAGGGGCGAGGACTACGTGGTGCGGGAATATCTGAGCGGCCCGGAGGGGTTTCTCGAAGAGATTTTCGACTTCACGGCGGGCGTGCCGCTGCTCCGTCACATCCCGTTCCTGGGCCGCCGCATCCGGCGCCGGCCCATCCGGTGGGACTGGCTGGACCTGTCCGATCCCGAGCGGCCCGCGCTGCGAGTGCCCTCCCATGGCTGACACGACGCGCGTGAGCGGGTGGCGCACGAGGGACGTGCTGCGGGTGACCGGCCTCGTCCTGGGGACGATCATCGCCCTGCGGTTCCTCTGGTCGGTCCGGTCGGTCGCCTGCATCGCCTTCCTGGGCGTGCTGTTCGGGCTCGCGCTGGGGTCGGGGGCCGATCGGGCCCAGCGCTGGCGGGTGCCACGGGGCGCCTCGGTGCCGCTCATCGTGCTGCTCATCCTCGGCGCGCTCGTCGGGGTGGGAGCGCTCACGGCCCCGCGCATCGCCAGCCAGCTCCGTGAGGTGCGCGAGCAGGTGCCCGAGGCCGTCGGTCAGGTGGAGCGCTGGATCGCGAAGCGGCAGGCCGGCGCGATGCAGCTGCTCCGGCCGGACACCACGGCCACGTCGGCGCGCGAGCAGGCCGAGCATCCGGCGGTACTGCGGGAAGGCGTGGCCCAGCAGGCATCGAAGGTCGGGCAGCAGTTCTTCGCGTTCTTCTCGTCCACCCTGGCCGTGCTCGCCTCGCTGATCCTCATCCTGGCGATCTCGATCTACGTCGCGATCAACCCGGGCCTCTACCACGCCGGGCTGATGCATCTCTTCCCCCATCGCGACCGCCGCCGGGCCGGCGAGGTGCTGAGCGCCATCGCGACGACGCTGCGGCGCTGGCTGGTGAGCCAGCTGATCGCCATGGTGGTGATCGGCGTGGTCACGACGCTGGTCCTGCTGCTGCTCGGGGTCCGCGCGGCCGTGGCGCTCGGCGTGATCGCGGGGCTGCTCGAGTTCATTCCCTACGTGGGGCCCATTTTTTCGGCGGTGCCGGCCATCGCGATGGCCCTGCTGGACGGGCCGGAGAAGGCTCTCTGGGTCGTGCTGGCGTATACGGCTATTCAGCAGGCCGAGAACCACATCCTGATTCCGCTCCTGATGAAGGAGGGCGTGGACATCCCGCCGGTACTGACCATCCTGGCCCAGGCGGCCTTCGCGCTCGTGCTGGGTTTCCTGGGGCTCCTGGTGGCGGTGCCGCTGGTGGGCGCCGTGCTGGTGGCCGTCAAGCTGCTGTACGTCGAGGATGTGGTGGGGGACGAGGTCACGCTGCCCGGAGAGTCGGCGGCATGACGCCGGATGAACGCCCGGAGAAGGGTACCCGGCTCACCGCGGTCGAGATCCACGACAACATCCTGGAGCCGGCCCGGCACGAGATGCGCCGCCCCGCGATCTCGCTGCTCATGTCCGCGCTGGCCAGCGGGTTGGTCATCGGCTTCAGCTTCCTGGCCAGCGCGTACGCCGCCGCCACGGCCGCGCCGGCCTACGCCCATGCCGCCGCTTCGGCCGCCTACCCGCTCGGCTTCATCTTCGTGGTCATGGCCCGGAGCGAGCTCTTCACCGAGAACACGCTGACCCCGGTGATCCCGTTCCTGGAGCACCGGGACCGGGACACGTTCGTGCACCTGGTCCGCATGTGGGCGCTGCTGCTGATCGGCAATCTGGTCGGCGCGGTCATCTTCGCCTGGACCCTCGCGCGCACCGGGATGGTCGAGACCTCGCTGCAGCGGCACCTGATGGAGATCGCGCAGACCACGACCGAAGGCGGCTTCGGCAACGTGCTGTATGCCGGGGTATTCGCCGGCTGGCTCATCGCGCTCCTGTCCTGGCTCCTGGCCAGCACCCAGTCGTCGGCGACCCAGGTGGTCTTCGTCTGGCTCTGCACCGCCCCGATCTCGGCGCTCCACTTCCGCCACTCGATCGCGGGCGCGGTGGAGGCGTTCTATCGGGCCGCGGCCGGGAATGCAACCTGGGGACGCATGTTCGGCGAGTTCGTGGCGCCGGCGGTGATCGGGAACGCGATCGGCGGGGTGATCCTGGTGGCGCTGCTCAATTACGGTCAGGTCGCCGCCGACAAGGAGGAGCAGCGGGAGGGGGAGAGATGACTGCCCGCGTCGCGCACGGCTGGCGGGACCTCGCGGTCGCGCTCGCCACCATCATCCTGGCCGCGCTGCTCCTGGCGCTGCTGCCTGGGCCGGCGCTGCTGCCTGGGCCGGCGCTGCCGACGACATCCCGCGCCCCCACGCCGCCGCTCAGGGTCTGCGCCGACCCCAACAACCTTCCCTTCTCCAATCAACGGCAGGAGGGATTCGAGAACCGCCTCGCCGCCATGGTCGCCGGCGACCTGCATCGGCCGCTCCGCTATGTCTGGCTGCCCGAGCGTCGGGGCTACGTGCGCCGGACCCTGAATGCCGGGCTCTGCGACATGCTGCTGGGCGTGCCCGAGCACCTCGAGACCGTGCTGGCGACGCGACCCTACTACCGGTCCACCTACGTCTTCCTGAGCCGGGCCGACGATCCGCGGGTGGTGCGAAGCCTGGACGACTCGCTGCTGCGTACGCTGCGGGTGGGGGTGCATCTGATCGGGGACGACTATCAGAACACGCCGCCGGCCCACGCGCTGGCGCGGAGGCACGTGGTGCAGAACGTGGTCGGCTACACCATCTATGGGGACTACGCCAAGCCGAATCCACCCTCGGAGATCGTCGCCGCGGTGGCCCGGGGCGACATCGACCTCGCCATTGTGTGGGGACCGTTCGCCGGGTACTTCGGGCCCCGCCAGCCGGTGAAGCTCCGCATCCTGCCGGTCGAGCCGACGGCCGACGGGCCCAGCCTGCCGTTCACCTTCGCGATGTCGCTGGGTGTCGCGCGTCGGGATACCGTCCTGCGCGACCGCCTGGACGCCATCCTGGTCCGGCGCCGTGCCGACATCGATCGGCTGCTGGACCGGTATGGGATCCCCCGGGTCAAGCAGCCGGTAGCAGGGGCTTCCTGACCGGAGTGCCTCCGCAGCCAGGGGATGAGAATCGTCCGCGGTGGTGTATGTTCGTCCCATGTCCGCCCCGGGCCGCGCCCGACTCCAGCTCGCTGCCGCCGCGGTGCTCTTCTCCACCGGGGGCGCCGCGATCAAGGCCGCCGACTTCGTCGGCTGGCAGATCACCTGCCTGCGGTCGGGCATCGCGGCCGTCGCCATCTGGCTGATCGCCGGAGAGGCGCGGCACGGGTGGACGTGGCGAGTCTTCCTGGTCGGCGTCGCCTACGCGGTGACTCTCACCCTGTTCGTGCTCGCGAATCGGCTCACCACCTCGGCCAACACGATCTTTCTCCAGAGTACCGCGCCGCTCTACCTGGCGCTGCTCGCGCCCTGGCTCCTGCACGAGCGGACCCGACGGCAGGACCTCCTCGTCATGGTCGCCATCGTCGTCGGACTGGGGCTCACCTTCCATGGCACGGAGCAGCCGCATGCCACCGCGCCCGACCCGGGCCGGGGTAACCTGCTGGCGGCGGCGAGCGGCCTCTTCTGGGCCCTCACCGTCTGCGGCCTCCGCTGGATGAGCGCCCGGCCGGAGCGCGGCTCCGCGGCCGCGGCGGTGGTGGCCGGCAATTTCATCGCCTTCGCGATGGCGCTGCCGTTCGCCCTGCCGGTGGGAGCTCATTCCGCCCTCGGTTGGGGATTGATCATCTATCTGGGCGTGTTCCAGATCGCCGTCGCCTACACCTTCGTGACCCGGGGGCTGCGGGTGATTCCTGCGCTCGAGGCCTCCCTGATTCTGCTGATCGAGCCGATGCTCAACCCGGTCTGGTCCTGGGTCTTTCACGGGGAGCGCCCGAGCCCGTGGACGCTGCTCGGCGGCGTGCTGATTCTGGGGGCGACGATGCTCAAGGCGCTGATCGATGCCCGCGCGCCGTCCCCGGTGGTGGAGGCCTGAATGCCCGACCTGATCGAGACGATCCGCATCCGGGGCGGCGTGGCCCCGCTCTGGTATCTGCATCTCCGTCGGCTCGCGGCGAGCTGCAAGGCGCTCGGGATCCCCCTGCCGGGCGAGCTCCCCACGCCGGGCGGCGGCGCCGACCGGGTGCATCGAATCCAGGTGGGCCGGAAGGGCGCGACGGTGAGCGAACGAGCGGTCGGTCCGGCGGATCCGCTGCGGCTTATCACCGTCTCCGGGGTGGTGCACCGGCCCTACCCCTACAAGACCACCGAGCGTCGCCAGTTCACCGAGGCGACGGATCAGGCCCGGACTCGCGGGGCGGATGACGGGGTGCTGCTCGCCGAGGGAGGCTGGGTCGCGGAGGCCGCCATCTGGAGCCTCTTCTGGTGGGAGGGTGGCCGCGTCGCCGCCCCGCCGCTGACGCTCGGCGTGCTGCCCGGGGTGGCCCGGGCTCGGATCCAGGAGCAGGCCGGCGGGATCGTCGAGCGGCGGGTCCGGATGGACGACCTCCGGGGCAGGCCGTTGTTCGCGGCGAACGCGGTGCGTGGGGTGGTGCCGGTGGCCTCGCTGGACGGTGTCGACGTGCCCTCGGAAGGCGCCACAATGGCGCTCGCGCGTGCGTTCTGGCCTTGACCCAACCCCGTGAAGGGGCTAGTTTTGCGGCCCGTATGAGGAGCCCCTGGCTCCGCCGCGGTGGTTGTAGCTCAATCGGTTAGAGCGCCGGACTGTGGCTCCGGAGGTTGCGGGTTCGATTCCCGTCAGCCACCCTGGTAGGTCCCGGTCACCATCA
>DATEIR010000018.1:0-46239 GCA_035278885.1 Gemmatimonadales bacterium
GAGTGTAACCGCGAAGAACTCGGCGATCGGCCGGCTGAACCTGGCGCTGAGCTGCTTTTCCGCCTCGGAGGCCTCGGTCTCGCGGGCGCTGCCGCCGCGGATGTTGAGGAGGGCCGGCGTGGCCGGGGCGCGGACCGCCGCCACCGCTCCGATCGCCGCCCACACGGCCAGCACCACCCATCGCCAGCGTACCAGCACGCGGGCAAAACGCTCCATCAGCTTCAGTCGTCCCTCCGCGCGATCGGGCCGCGCACGACCGCGCGGGCGGCGGTATGTTAGGTATCCGTGCGACTTTGCGCCAGCGCTGCTGGCGAGGTGGCGCGGCCTTTGCCCATATTCACCAGATCATGCGCCGTTTAGTACTCCCCTCGATCACCCTGATCCTCCTTGCCCTGGTCCTGCTGGACCGGGTCGGCGATCTGGCCCAGCGAATGGGTGACGCGACGCCCGCGGTGCAGGGCACCAGCGCCACCCAGTCGGGGTCGGCACATCCTGATGCGGGCAAAGAGGATAGCCGCTTGGGTGCAAAAGCTGGCAGAGTTCCGACCGCCGACGAGGCCCGGCTGGCCCGACTGTCCGCTCGTGATCGGCTCAGCCGGCTGTCCGATGGGACCTACCTCGACTCGCTGATCGTGAGCACCGATTCGGTCGTCCGGCGCTGGCCCGACCGATGGGGCACGCCCATCACCGTCAATCTGGTGGAAGGCGAGGTGCCGGGATATTTGCCCAAGATGGGGGACGATGTCCGCGACGCCTTCGACCGGTGGGAGGCGACCGGGATCGGTGTCCGGTTCCGCATCGTGCCGGACTCCGCCAGCGCCGACATCGTGGTACGCTGGATCGATCATTTCGACTTCGACCGCGCAGGCCAGACCGACCTGACCTGGGACCAGTCCGGTCGAGTCCGCCGCGCCGCCATCTCGCTCGCCATCCGGAGCCACACCGGCACTCCCCTTCCGGATGGCGCGCTGCTCGCCGTCGCAGTCCACGAGGCGGGCCACGCCATCGGTCTGCCCCACTCGGCCGACACCAACGACGTCATGTTTCCCGCCACCCGCACCGGGGTCCTCACCGAGCGGGATCGGCGGACCGTGGAGGCGCTGTACCGGCTCCCCACCGGCCCGGTTTCGGAGTTCCCGATCCGCCGGTAGCCGCCGCCATCGAGGGTGGAGCGGGGACGTTTCAGCGGGCGATGCCCGGGAGGCGGTGCACGGAATGCGACGGTGGAGAGGTCGGGGATTCATGACGATGGTCGCGGTGCTCTCGCTGGCCGGCCCCGCCGCCGCGCAGTCGTTCACCATGGTGAACGACGCGGCCCAGGCAGGCATCCGGGAGGGATTGTACCCGGGCGCCGTCGTCATGGTGGGGCGCCGTGATTCCATCCTCTATACCCGCGGGTACGGACACTTCACCTGGGACCCATCGTCCCGGGTGCCCGATGCGGACTCCACCTACTGGGACATCGCCTCCATCACCAAGGTGGTCGCGACCGCGGCCTCCGCCATGCGTCTGGTGGACCAGGGCAGGCTCGATCTCGACGCGCCGGTTCGGCGCTACCTGCCCCGTTTCTCCGGCGGGCTCAAGAACCAGGTCACCGTCCGCATGCTGCTGGACCATACCAGCGGGCTCAAGAGCTACGTGCCGCTGTACCGCAAGGCGCGCGGCCGGCGCAGCCGGATGATCGATCTCCTCTACGCCCAGCCGCTGGTCCGCGCTCCGGGCGACTCGGCCGAATACAGTGATCTCAACGCCATGCTGCTGGGACTGGTGATCGAGCGAGCGGCCAACGCCTCGTTGGACCGGGTCGCGCGCCAGGAAGTGTGGGAGCCGCTGGGCATGGAACAGACCCGGTTCCGCATGCCGTCCCGGCTCAAACCCCGCACCGTCCCCAGCGGCATCTGGCGGGGACATCCCGTACCCGGCGACGTGAACGACCAGAACGCCGCCGCGATGGGAGGAGTGTCCGGCCACGCCGGCGTCTTCACCACGGCCCGCGACCTGGCCCGGTTCGCCCAGGTCTGGCTACGGGGCGGGATGGGTCCCGACGGCGCCTGGGTCCGCGCCGCCACCATGCGAACCTTCCTCAGCAAGAGTCCCAACAGCGGGTCCCGCCTTCTTGGCTGGGACACCCCGGAGTTCGACGGTGAGGAGCCCAGCATCTTCGGCACACTGATCAGCAAGGCGGCCTACGGACACACCGGCTTCACCGGCACCCAGGTCTGGATCGACCCGACCAACGATCTGTTCCTGGTATTCCTCACCAACCGCGCCTTCGATCCCAAGGCCCGCGATTCCCTCAAGGGTCTCAAGGCAATCCGCACATCGCTGTCCGATGCGGCCATCCGCCTGGTACCGCACGCCTGTGGGCAGGAGCTGGTCTCGAATTGCTGAGCCGTCCGGTGCTGCTGTTCGACGGGCAGTGCGGCTTCTGCCGCCAGTGGGTCGCCCGGCTCCGCCGCTGGGATCGCCGGGGAGCGATCCAGACGCTTCCCGGTGCCGAGCGGGCAACCCTGCCCGGCCTGCCGCCGATTCCGGACGCGTCGCTCGACCGCGCGATGCAGTTCGTCACTCCGGAGGGGCGGGTCTTTGCCGGCGCCCGCGCCTTGCCCGCGCTCCTCCCGTATCTCCCTGGCGGACGTCTTCTCGCCTCCCTTTTCCGTATCCCTGGTGTCCTGCCGATCGCCGATCGTCTGTATGCCTGGATCTCCGCCCGGCGTCATCGATTCGGCTGCGGCGACAGATGCGCACTGCCGTAATTCCGAGCCCGGGTGCCGGGATTGGATTAGATTGCAGGCATGGAGCCGACTGCCGCATCCCCCGCACCCACTTCCGCGCCGACCCCTCCGGCCGCCGATACCGTCCGCAAGGCGCTCCGGGCGGTCAAGGATCCCGAGCTCAATCTCAACATCATCGATATCGGCCTGGTGTACGACGTGGAGGTCCGCGAGACCGGCGACGTTCTGGTGCGGATGACCCTCACCTCCCCGGGATGCCCGGCGGGGGGCGAGATCATCGAGGACGTCAAGCGAGTCGTGGGTGATCTCGAAGGAGTGAAGAGCGCGGAGGTGGAGCTGGTGTGGGACCCCTATTGGACACCGGAGCGGATGGACCCGCGGGTGCGCGCCTTCCTCGGATTTTGACCGGAGCAGCCCGCTAGCCTGCCGCGGGCTGCGTCTCCTGCAGCACCTCGAACAGCGACGGTCCGATCACCCTGGCTTGCCACCGGCGAAGCTCGGGAACGGCCTGGAGTGCTTCGACGCTCGGGGGATTGGCTCGTGCGATGGCCTCCAGGTTCCCGTTGGGGCAGAGGACCCCGGGGGCGAGATCGAGCTCCTGCGCCAGGGCGTTACGTCGGGTCTTGAGCCGCTCCATCCGCGCCTCGAAGGCCGGATCGGGCTGCCGCCGAGGCGGGCGCGTGACCCGGGGCAGCTGGTCCTCCGGCAGCTCGAGTCCGCGACGCACCGCGGCGAGAATCTCCCGACCCCGCCGCTCGGCCTGGTCGCCGCTGATGCCCGGGATCGCCTTGAGCGCTGCGACGTCGCCCGGGGCCGCCTTGGCGACGGCAAGCAGCGGCTCGTTGTTCAGGATCCGGAAGGTGGCCCGGTCCGCTCGTCGCGCCACGCCTTCGCGCCATTCCCACACTTCCCGCAGCACCGCCAGCTCCCTTCCCCGGAGCGCCTTCGCGCCCTTGAGCCGCAGCCAGCCAGGCTCGGCGGCGTCGGGGTCGGCGGCCCGGATGCCGGTCAGGAGAGCGAATTCCTCCCTGGCCCATCCCATCCGGTCCCGCGCCTCCAGCTGCCGAGCCAGGATGTCGCGCAGCTCGGGGAGATAGTGCGTATCCGACGCGGCATAGGCCAGCATCTCGGCGGACAGCGGCCGCGCCGACCAGTCGGCCCGCTGGAAGCGTTTGTCCAGCCTGACGCCGAGGTACTTCTCCAGCAGCGCCGCCAGCCCGATGCCCGGCTCATTCAGGAGCTGCGCGGCCACCCGGGTGTCGAACAGCGCGTCGGCGTGGATGCCGTACTCGCGGTCCAGCAGCCGCAGGTCGTAGTCGGCGTCGTGAAATACGATCTCCACGGCGGGATCGGCCAGCAGCTCGCCGAGCGGGGCCAGCGTTCCGGTCGCCAGCGGATCCACCACGGCGGTCTCTTCGCGGGAGGAGAGCTGAAGCAGGTAGACCCGGTCCTGGTAGCGATGAAAGCTCGCCGCCTCGGTATCCACCGCGACCAGGGGCTCCCGCCGAAGCCGGTCGACCAGCGTGGCCAGGTCGGCCGGGGTCTGGATCAGCTGCACGGGGTCACTCGCGGGGCTTGCTCGCCAGCTCGAGGCCGGCCGCGATCTCGTCGAAGGCCTTGGAGAGCGTCTTGTAGAACTCCGCGTCGGGCTGCGGCGGGCTGCCGCCCATGGCCGCATCCATCTGGAGCTTGCGCGCGAGCCGCGCTGCGTGGCGGATATAGTCGGTAGCTGGCTTCATGGCGGCGCCGGGTGGAGGTGGTCGAGGGGCTCACCGAGGGTCGAATGCTGTAGTATATCTCCCCCAAGCCCATGACACCCGAGATCGATCTTCCGGTTTATCCCGACGAATGCGACGCCTTCGGGCACCTCAACCAGGCATCGTTCCTCAGCCTGTTCGAGCGAGCCCGGTGGGAGATGCTCTTGCGTGGACCGGGCATGGACGTCTTCAGCCGATCCGGCGCCTGGCCGGCGGTGCGGAAATCGGTGATCGACTACCACGCCGCCGCGTTTCCGGGCGACGTGCTCCGCTTCCACCAGTCGCTCACCCATCTTGGCCGCACCAGCTTCACGATGCGCCAGACCGCGCGCCGGGTGAAGGACGACGTGCTCATCGCCACGGCGGAGTTCGTTTTCGTCTGCATCAACCCGGACAACCGTCCCACGCCGGTGCCGGCGGAGTTCGCGGGCTACATGGGAAGCGGCGTCGATCCGACCGGGGATGCCCGTCGCTTCACGGTGAACGGCGTGACGCTGGCCGTCGAGGTCCGAGGTGAGGGGCCGGCGGTGCTCTTCGTGCACGGCTACCCCTTCGACCGGTCGATCTGGTCGCACCAGGTCGCCGCGCTGGACGGCTATCGCCGCATCGCGCCGGACCTCCGCGGTATGGGCGCGTCCGATGCGCCCGACCTCGGCTACAGCATGGAGATCTACGCGGCCGATCTCGCGGCCCTGCTCGATGTGCTTGGGGTGGAGGACGTCGTCCTGTGCGGTCTCTCGATGGGCGGGTACATCGCCTTCGAGTGCCTTCGCCGGTGGCGCCGCCGGGTGCGCGGCCTGGTGCTCATGGATACTCGGGCCGAGCCGGATACCGCGGAAGGGCGCAAGGCCAGGGACACGGCCGCTGCCCAGGCCCGGGATCGGGGCGCGGCGGCGGTGACCGAATCGCTGCTGCCGCGGGTCCTGGGCCGATCCACCCGAACCGGCGCCAGTATCACGGCGGAGCGGGTCCGGGGGATGATGTCGTCGACGCCGGTGCCCGGGTTGGTCGGCGCCCTCGCCGCGATGCGCGACCGGCCCGACAGTGCTCCGCTTCTTCCCGAGCTGGCCGGACTCCCCACCCTGGTCGTCGTAGGCGAGGAGGACGAGCTCACGCCACCGGACACCGCCCGCGCCATGGCCGACCGGATTCCCGGCGCCCGACTGGTCACCATTGCCGGCAGCGGACACCTCCCGCCGGTGGAGCGTCCGGTCGAGACCACCCGCGCGCTGCTGGAATTCCTCCGAACCCTGCGCTGAAACCTTTTCCCCGGG
This sequence comes from Gemmatimonadales bacterium, assembly GCA_035278885.1. GTDB lineage: Bacteria > Gemmatimonadota > Gemmatimonadetes > Gemmatimonadales > GWC2-71-9 > CAVVWJ01. The sequence continues at coordinate 5,767 of DATEIR010000018.1, forward strand.
CGCGGCGTTAGTCACTGTGACGGGTGGCCACGGGGCGTTTCAGCCCGATCCGATCCCGTTCCTACCAACGACGGCTCCGTGCTCGCGGCCATGCAGTTCGAGTGCGGGGCCGCTCTCCTGTCCAACCCCGAGAAGCGAACGACCCTCCGACGCGTGGCGCCGGAGGGTCGCAAGCGTGTACCGCGAAAGGTCAGCGCTTCGGCCGGCCCGGCGGCGTATCGGCGTTAAAGACTTCCTTATTCTTTTCGATGTAGGAGGTCATGTTCGCCGGAACATCCTCCTCGGGGAAGATGGCCGTGACCGGACACTCCGGCTCACAGGCGCCGCAATCGATGCACTCGTCGGGGTGAATGTAGAGCTGGTCCTCGCCCTCGTAGATGCAGTCCACCGGACAGACATCCACGCAGGCCCGGTCCTTGACCCCGATGCAGGCCTCGACGATCACGTAAGTCATTGCCGCGCGTCCTCCCTGGATGTGCCGATCAGGTCGTGTCTCGTCGCAAAGGTATAGGGAACCCCGCGGACCGGCGCAAGGGGCATGATATCTTACCCGGTCATGCCTCGTCCGGGCCGACCGGCACTCCTGCTCGCGCTCTGTCTCACCCTGGCGCGACCCTCGTCCCTCTTCGGTCAGAGCTGTTCCCCGCCGCGAACCGCGCTGGTGCTCTCGGGCGGCGGCGCCAAGGGACTGGCCCACGTCGGCGTGCTCCGCGCGCTGGACAGCCTGGGGATCCGCCCCGACCTGATCGTGGGCACCAGCATGGGCGCGGCGGTCGGTGCGCTCTACGCCAGCGGCTATTCCGGAAGAGAGCTGGACTCCCTGGCCAGAGTGGTGCCCCTGGCGCAGCTGTTCCGCACCTACCAGCCGCGGGCGCCCCGCAGCCTCGGCGTGCTCCAGCCGCTGGTCATGTGGGAGCAGGGTGAGCATCGCTTCAACCTGCAGAGCGCCGCGATCGTCGAGTCCGACGTCAATGCGCTGGTGAACGCGGCCCTGCTCCGCGGCAATCTTCTCGCGCGCGGGGACTTCGACTCGCTTCCCATCCCCTTCCGCGCCGTCGCGACCGATCTGGCCGATCGGACCCCGGTAGTCATGAAGTCCGGCGACCTGGCTCAGGCGGTTCGCGCGAGCATCGCCGTGCCCTTGCTGTTCGATCCCGAGCTGCGCGACGGCCGCTATCTGGTAGACGGCGGACTCTCGGCCAACCTTCCGGTGGCCATCGCGCGGGCGGAAGGGGTCGAGCAGGTGATCGTGTCGGACGCGACGGACCACCTGCCGGCGGAGTTCGACGCCTATTCCCCGCTGCTGGTGGCGGATCGCCTGGTCCGCTTCCTTTTCCTGCAGCCGACCGACTCGCTCACCGACGCCGACGTACTGGTGCGCCCCGAGGTGGGCCGGTTCACCAGCCTCAACTTTTCCAGCGGGAACATCGCTCGGCTGCTCGAGGTCGGTCGGGAGGCCGCCGACAGCGCGCTCAGACCGCCCGTCTGCCGGCGGGATCGCTCGCCGCCGGTCCCGCTGCCGGTCCGTGTGAGCGGGCTCCGGGTACCGGACGGCAACCATTCCGAGCAGCTCGCCCTCGAGCGTCTCCTCGGGCTCCGGGTCGGCGACTCGCTCGACCCTTCGTTGTTGCGGTCGCGCCTGCGCGGCCTGGGCGTGGCGTCCGAAGCCTACCGCGCTGTGTGGCTCTCGCCCCGGGGCGGGAGAGACTCGGTCGAGTTCGATCTGACCCTCCGGCGAGCCGCCCGTCGCGTCGCGGGTCTGGGCCTGGCCTACGACAACGAGCTCGGCGGCCGCATGTGGGCCGGCGCGGTCGATCGCAGGCTGCTCGGACTCGCGCTCGAAGGCAGCGGCGCGCTCTTTCTCGGCGAGCTGCGCAAGGAGCTCTATGCGGGATTCCGGCGGAACTATCAGGTGGGCCGTCAGCTCATCGAGCCGACGCTCACCGCCCGGCTCGCCAGCGAGCATGTCCGGCAGTTCGACGCGAGCGGCGAGGAGCTCGACAAGGCCGATGTGCGGGAAGCGGTGGGATTCGCCGGGTTCGAACGGACGCTGCCGAACGGGTGGGAAGCGGCCGCGGGGCTGGTGGGCCACGTGTGGGACGAGCCCGAGCGCTCGGATCTCTCGACGGCGGGCGTGACGCTCCGGGCCGAACGGGCCACCGCGGACCGCGGGCGGGAGGCCCGAGTCGAGGCTACCTGGACCGGCGTTTACCAGCGTGCCGCGCTCCAGGCCGAGCCGCGCGTGCGGTTCGGCGTGGTGCGACTCATCCCGCGCGTCCGGATCGGCTGGGGTGAGGCCCTACCGCTTCAGCTCCAGTTCCCGCTGGGCGGCGACGACGGCTTTCCCGGCCTGCATATCGGGGAGCGCCGAGGCAGCCGGGAAGCGATGCTCGGAGCGGCGCTCTCGGTGCCCGTGCTGGGTCCGGTCCTCGCGCGGCTGGAGCTGGCCGCGGGCCGAACCGCGGCGGACGGCGCGTTGCTGGGCGATGACGGCTGGATCGGCGGAGCGCGGGCGGGACTCGGGGCGGACACCCCGGTAGGGCCGCTTAGTTTCGAGTACGGCTATGGAACGGAGGACCGGGGCGCGTTATATGTGAGGCTGGGGCGCTGGTTCTGACCCCGGGCGAGTGCTAGAGCGACTCCGAGATCGGTGAGGCGTAGCTCTCGTCGCGTGGTTCCGGGTGACCGTAGCGCCGGCTCGGACCATACAGCCGGTGCCACTCCTCCCGGAGACAGAAGGGATCGAGCCCGTGCGGCCGATCGACGGCCAGGACGCCGTCGAGGTGGTCGATCTCGTGCTGCAGGAGCTCCGCCCGGTCGCCCTCCAGGTCCACCTCGTGCCACTCTCCCTTGAAATCCTGGTATTTGACCCGGATCCGATACGCGCGACTGACCCGGACGAGCAGGTTGGGGAAGGAGAAGCAGTCGTCCCACACTTCGAAGTCCTCGTTGCCGATGTCCACGATCTCCGGGTTGATCATGGGCCAGGGTTTGTCCATCTCCAGGTAGATCATCCGCACCGGGGCGCCGATCTGCGGCGCCGAGATGGCGCGACCGGCCCCGAACCTGGACTGCCAGTCCCGCAGGGTCTCCCGCATGTCATCCATGATTACGCGCACCGCGGTCGACCCCGGCCGGGTGATGGGCTCACACTTGGCTCGCAGGATCGGGTCACCAAGGAGGCGGATGCGGTGGATAGTCATTGTGGCATGCTCCGGATCGGTGCAAATCAGGCCGAATCGACGACCCAATATGGGAGATGCGGATTGGGTGGTCTAGATACAGAGGCTCGATAGACGTAGTATATAAAACAACTCCTATCTTGCAGCGGCCCGAAGCTGGGCGGGTTGGCGCCAATAAGTCCGCCAACGCTAATGCTATCGCAAGGCATTGCGGGATCTCGGGATAGGAAATTCGCACCAATTGTATCGAACGATTTGACAATCGCTCTTCCCGACCTTAGCATTCCCGTATGGCAAGCGCCCTACCATTGATCGATCCAGACCTTCCTTTAGGCCAGCGTGGCCAGCGCGGGGCCGTCCTGCTGCAGCTCAAGCGAGGGCGCGAGTTGACGGCCAAGGACCTGGCAAGTCGGCTGGGACTCTCACTGAACGCCGTGCGGCACCATCTCAAGGAGCTCGAGCTGGAAGGGCTGGTCGGCCACCAGCGGCTGCACCGCGGGGTGGGCGCTCCGGTGTTCGTGTATCGGCTGAGCGCCGGCGGAGAGGCGCTCTTCCCTCGACGCTATGGGCAGGCACTCACCGCCATGTTGGACCACGTGGTCGAGCGCGAGGGCCGAGAGGCGGCAGTCGCGCTGCTGGAGTCGTATTTCGGTGCCCTGGCCCGTCGGCTGCGGACCGACCTCGCGGCCGCGGCGCCAGAGGCCCGGCTGCAGGTGGTCGCCAAAGCGCTCTCCGAAGAGGGATACATGGCGGAGGGCAAGGCGCAGGCGGGGAGCGCCGTGCTGGTAGAGCACAACTGCGCGCTTGCGGCGGTGGCCGAGCGGTTCCCCGAAATCTGTGCCGCGGAGGCGCGGTTTCTGGCGGAGGCACTGGGCGGCCAGGTGGACCGCCGGGAGCACATCCTGAGCGGCTGTCCGGCCTGCGAGTATCACGTGCGCTTCGGCGCTGAAGACGAGACCCAGGAGCAGTCATGAGTTCGTCGGTCGAGCATCTGGTCAATCAGCAGTACAAGTACGGCTTCGTCACGGACATCGAAGCGGATGTCGCGCCCAAGGGGCTGAGTGAGGACCTGATCCGCCTCATCTCCGCCAAGAAGCGGGAGCCTGAGTGGCTGCTGGAGTGGCGGCTCAAGGCGTACCGAGGGTGGCTCAAGATGCAGGAGCCACACCACTGGGCCAACATCCGCTACAAGCCGGTCGACTATCAGGCCATCAGCTACTACGCCGCCCCCCGGACCCAGAAGCCGCTCGGCAGCCTGGACGAGGTCGATCCCAAGCTCCTGGAGACCTACGCCAAGCTGGGTATTCCCCTGTCGGAGCAGAAGGTGCTGGCCGGGGTGGCGGTGGACGCGATCTTCGACTCGGTGTCCGTCGGCACCACGTACAAGGCCAAGCTGGCCGAGCAGGGGATCATCTTCTGCTCCTTCGGCGAGGCGGTGCAGGAGCACCCCGAGCTGGTGCGCCGGTACCTGGGCTCGGTCGTGCCGGCGAGCGACAACTTCTTCGCCGCCCTCAACGCCGCGGTATTCAGCGACGGCTCGTTCGTCTACGTCCCCAAGGGCGTGCGCTGTCCCATGGAGCTGTCCACCTACTTCCGCATCAACACCGCGGAAACCGGCCAGTTCGAGAGGACGCTGATCATCGCCGACGAGGGCGCGTACGTCAGCTACCTCGAGGGCTGCACCGCGCCGAAGCGGGACGAGAACCAGTTGCACGCCGCGGTCGTCGAGCTGGTGGCCCTGGAAGGCGCCACGATCAAATACTCGACGGTGCAGAACTGGTATGCCGGTGACGAGGAAGGGCGGGGCGGCATCTATAACTTCGTCACCAAGCGGGGCAAGTGCGCCGGACCCCGGTCGAAGATCAGCTGGACCCAGGTCGAGACGGGGTCCGCCATCACCTGGAAGTATCCCAGCGTCATTCTCCAGGGTGACGACTCGGTCGGTGAGTTCTACTCGGTGGCCGTCGTGAACGGGCACCAGCAAGCCGACACCGGGACCAAGATGATTCACATGGGCCGGAACACCCGGAGCACGATCGTCAGCAAGGGAATCAGCGCAGGCCAGGGCCAGAACAGCTACCGCGGACAGGTCAAGGTGCTGCCCCGGGCGGCGGGCGCGCGCAACTACACCCAGTGCGACTCGATGCTGATCGGCAACCGGTGCGGGGCTCATACGTTCCCGTACATCGATGTACAGAACGCCTCCAGCTCCACCGAGCACGAGGCCTCGACGTCCAAGATCGGCGAAGATCAGATCTTTTACCTGAAGCAGCGCGGCCTCAATACCGAGAACGCGATCTCGATGATCGTGAACGGCTTCTGCAAGGAGGTCTTCCAGGAGCTGCCGATGGAATTCGCGGTCGAGGCGCAGAAGCTGTTGGGTATCAGTCTGGAAGGAAGCGTCGGGTAAGGCGCTCCAATCACCTGAGGAGACTCGGATAGTGCTGGAAATCAAGGACCTGCGCGCGTCGGCCGGGGACAAGGAAATCCTCAAGGGCATCACCCTCTCGGTGCGGCCGGGAGAGGTGCACGCCGTCATGGGGCCGAACGGCTCGGGCAAGAGCACGCTGGCGCAGGTCCTCGCCGGGCACCCCGCCTACGAGGTCACCGGCGGGTCGGCCACGTACGAGGGCCGGGACATCCTGGATATGGAGCCGGAGGAACGGGCTCAGGCCGGCGTGTTTCTCGCCTTTCAGTATCCGGTCGAGATCCCTGGCGTCACCAACGCCTACTTCCTGCGCGCGGCCTACAACGAGATCCGGAAGGCGCGGGGCGAAGAAGAGGTCGACTCCATGGATTTTCTCGACCTGCTGGAAGAGAAGCTCAAGCTGGTCGAATGGGGGCCCGAGATCATGAGCCGGGCAGTCAACTCCGGGTTCTCCGGCGGCGAGAAGAAGCGCAACGAGATCCTCCAGCTGGCCGTGCTCGAGCCCAGGCTCGCGATTCTCGACGAGACCGATTCCGGGCTCGACATCGACGCGCTCCGGATCGTGGCCAGCGGCGTCAACAAGCTGCGGTCCCGGGACCGATCGTTCATCGTGGTCACGCACTACCAGCGGCTGCTGAACTACATCGTGCCCGACTACGTCCACGTGCTCTCCGGCGGTCGAATCGTGATGTCCGGCGGGAAAGACCTTGCGCTCGAGCTCGAGGCCAAGGGTTACGAGTGGGTGGAGGCGGCGGCGGACGCCGCCGCGGGAGCACCGGCGTGAGCGGAGTCGCGATCGCGGACCTGGAGCTGCACGCGGGCGGAGCACTGAGCGAAAGCCCCGAGTGGCTGGAGCCGATGCGCCGGGCCGCCGCCGAGCGGTTCGGCCAGGTCGGATTTCCGGCCAGCCGGGACGAAGAATGGCGGTTCACGCCGATCGGGCCCATCGCCCAGACGGCCTGGCGGCCGGCCCCCCCTCAGCCCGATGAACTCGAAACCGGCAGCCTGGCGCCGTTCGTCTTCGGCCACCCGGAGTGGAGCACGCTGGTCTTCGTCAACGGGACCTACAGTCCGGCGCTCGGGTCGATCGGCCCGCTGCCGCCGGGGGTGACCGTGACGAGCGTGGCCGAGGCACTCCGGGCCGATCTGCCGATCCTCCGCCAGCACCTGGGCCGCCACGCGCCGATCGGGGGGAGCCCGTTCACGGCCTTCAACGCCGCGGCCTTCCGCGACGGTGGACTGGTGCACGTCCCCGGCGGCCTCGACCTGGCGAGTCCGGTGCATCTCGTGTTCGTCACCACCGGCGAGGCCGCCGGCGCGGCGATCCACCCCCGCAACCTGATCGTGGTGGAGCGCGGGGCGCGGGCCTCGGTCATCGAGAGCTACGTGACGCTGGCCGACGGCGCGGTTTCCTGGACCAACCCGGTCACCGAGGTCGCGGCCGCCGAAGGGTCGTGGCTGGAGCACACCCGGATCCAGCGGGAGAGCGAGCGGGCCTTCCACGTCGGCCTGACCCACGTCGACCAGCAGCGTGACAGCCACTACCGCTCCTTCACGCTGGCGATGGGCGCGGCGCTTTCCCGGCACAACCTCCACGTCCGGCTGAACGACGAGAACACCGAGACCCTGATGTACGGGCTCTATCTCACCCGGGGCGAGCAGGTGGCGGACAATCACACCGCCATCTACCACGACCGGCCCAACTGCCGGAGCTGGGAGGTCTACAAAGGGGTGCTGGACGACCGCTCCCGGGCGGTGTTCAACGGCAAGGTCTTCGTACAGCCGGAGGCCCAGAAGACCGACGCCAAGCAGACCAACCGGAACCTGCTGCGGAGCGACCTGGCCAAGGTCGACACCAAGCCACAGCTGGAGATCTTCGCCGACGACGTGAAGTGCACGCACGGCGCCACGGTGGGACGGCTGGACGACATCGGTCTGTTCTACGCCCAGAGTCGCGGTATTCCCGCCGCAGCCGCGGAGCGGCTCCTCACCTACGCCTTCGCGGCGGAGGTGATCGACGAAGTGGCGCTGGAGCCGGTCCGGCTCGAGCTCGACCGCCTGGTGCTCGAGCGCCTGGGGGGATGATGACGGCGAAGGACGGGGCGGCGCAGGCCCAGGGCGGCTCCGGCCTGCTGGAGCAGCCGGCGGTCTCGGGACGGGCCGACGCGCCACCCTTTCCCATCGACGCGGTCCGCCGCGATTTTCCGATCCTTTCCACGACGGTGCGGGGCCGGCCGCTGGTCTATCTCGACAACGCGGCGACCAGCCAGAAGCCCCAGGCAGTCATCGATGCCGTCAGCCGCTTCTACGCCACCGGCAATGCCAACATTCACCGCGGCGTCTATGCGCTGAGTGAGCAGGCGACGGTGGCGTACGACCAGGCCCGGAGCCGGGTAGCACGTTTCCTGGGGGCCGCGAGTCCGTCCGAGATCGTCTTCACGCGCGGGACGACCGAGGCCATCAACCTGGTGGCGCAGAGCTGGGGGCGGGGACACCTTCGGCCGGGCGACGAGATGCTCGTCACGGCGATGGAGCATCACTCCAACCTGATTCCCTGGCAGCTGATCGCGGAGCAGACCGGCGCGGTGCTGCGGGCGGCGCCGATCACCGCGAATGGAGAGCTGGATCTCGAGGCGTGGCACCGGCTCCTGAGCGACCGGACTCGGCTCGTCGCCGTTACGCACGTGTCCAACGCGCTGGGCACGCTCAACCCGGTGCGCGAGCTGGCGGAGGCAGCCCGGGCGCGCGGCGCGGTGGTCCTGGTGGACGGGGCACAGTCCGCTCCACATCTCGCCGTCGATGTCCGCGCCCTGGCCTGCGATTTCTTCGCCTGCTCCGGACACAAGCTGTATGGGCCGACCGGGGTAGGAGTCTTATATGGCCGTGCCGAGCTGCTGCAGCGGATGCCGCCGTGGCAGGGCGGGGGAGGCATGATCGCGAGCGTCACGCTGGAGCGTTCGACCTGGGCAGATGCTCCGGCGCGATTCGAGGCGGGGACGCCGCCGATCGCCGAAGCGATCGGGCTCGCGGCGGCGCTGGATTACGTGGACGCCATCGGCTTCGGCGCGATCTCCGCCTGGGAGGGCGCGCTGCTGCGCCGAGCCACCGAGCTCGTCGGGTCGATGCCGGAGATCCGTCTCGTCGGCACCGCGCCGCACCGGGCGGCCGTGCTGTCGTTCGTCGTCGATGGAGTTCATCCGCACGACGTCGGCGCGGTTCTCGACGACGAGGGCATCGCGGTCCGGGCCGGTCACCATTGCGCCCAGCCGGTCATGCGCCACTTCGGCATTCCGGCGACGCTGCGGGCATCGTTCGCGTTCTACAACACCCTCGACGAGGTCGAGGCACTGGCTCGGGGCCTGGGACGGGTCCGCGAGGTATTCCGCTGATGCCGAGCCTGAGCGAGCTGTACCAGAACGTGATCCTGGAGCACAACCGGTCGCCCCGGAACTACCGGACGATGGCGGACGCCAATCGCGAGGCGGAGGGCCACAACCCGCTGTGCGGCGACCAGGTGACGGTGCGCCTGCGGGTCGCCGATGGCCTGATCCAGGATGCCGCGTTTCAGGGTTCGGGCTGCGCGATTTCCCGGGCCTCGGCGTCGCTCATGACCGCGGCGATCAAGGGTCGGACGCCTGAGGCGGCGGCCGAGCTTTTTCGCCAGTTCCATCAGATGGTTACCGGGCATTCGGAGGCGGGCAACCCGGAAACCTTGGGCAAGCTCGCGGTGTTTTCGGGGGTATCGGCGTACCCGATCCGGGTGAAGTGCGCCAGCTTGCCGTGGCATACGATGAAGGCGGCGCTGGACCAGGCCCGGGAGCCGGACCCGTCGCAGTCCACAGACCTTTAACGATTCGAGGAACTCGCTGATGCCGTACAATCCAGCCCTCGTCGCGCCAATGCGTGAAGAGATGGTCAGCATGGGTGCCCAGGAGCTCACCACCATCGCCGCGGTCGACGAGGCGCTGGGCGACCAGAAGGGGTCGATGCTGGTCTTCGTCAATTCGGTGTGCGGCTGCGCCGCGGGCAACGCTCGTCCGGCGCTTCGGCTGGCACTCCAGCACTCGGTCACCCCGCAACACGTGGTGACGGTGTTCGCCGGACAGGACCTCGAGGCTACCTCGCGGGCCCGCCAATACTTCGCCGAGTATCAGCCGAGCAGCCCGTCCATCGCGCTGCTCCGCGATGGCGAGGTCGTACACTTCGTGCACCGGCACATGATCGAGGGCCGGTCGCCGCAGATCATCGCCGGCGAGCTGACCAAGGCCTTCGACAAGTACTACGGCGTGGCGGTGTGAGTCACCGACTCTCGGGGCGCCCGCTCCATCACGACCGACACGAGCTGCACGGCGTCACCGTCGTGCTCGACACCCGCAGCGCCGAGACCTACGTCGGCCGCTTCGACTCTCAGGACCAGCGAGGGGTGCATCTCTTCGACGTCGGTGTATTCGATCCGGCCCACGGTACCCGGGACGACTACGTCCGTCGCAGTGCCAAGTTCGGAATCCGGGTAGACCGGCCGCAGCTTACGATCGATGCGTCCGACGTCGCCGTGATTACCCCGCTCGGCCAGATCGAGCTGTAGCGGGTTCCCTGCCCGACATCCGCGCCGAGCCGGCCCTGAGCCATGGCTCGGCGCGGATTGTTCTTAGATTCCTCTCATGTCCGAGCAGTATGACGTGATCGTGATCGGGGCCGGCCATGCCGGCGCCGAAGCCGCTGCCCTCGCGTCGCGGATGGGCGCGCGCACCCTCCTGTTGACCCAGAACCTCGAAACGATCGGCCAGATGTCGTGCAATCCTGCGATCGGCGGGATCGCGAAGGGGACGGTGGTTCGGGAGGTCGACGCTCTGGGCGGGATCATGGGTCGGGCAACGGATCTCGCCCGGATTCAGTTCCGGATGCTCAACCGCTCCAAGGGCCCGGCGGTATGGTCGCCGCGAGCCCAGTGCGATCGAGGACTCTATCGGCGCGCGGTCCGGTCGCTGCTCGAGCGCTTGCCGCGGCTGGATCTGACGCAGGGCATGGTGGCCGCACTTCGGGTGCGGGGAGACGCGGTTACCGGCGTGGTCACGACCGACGGACGGACCTTCCCGGGCAGGGCCGTGGTCGTGACAACGGGAACCTTTCTGCGGGGGCGGATCCATGTAGGCCGCGACACCAGGATTCCAGCGGGACGAGCCGGTGACCAGCCGTCAGTGGAGCTGGCACAAACGCTTGAGGCACATGGAGTTAGACTTGAACGCTTCAAGACTGGAACCCCGCCAAGAATCGACGGCAGGAGCGTCGATTTTGCTCGGATGGATCGACAGGATGGCGATCCGGCGCCGTACTGGTTCTCCCATTACGCGCAGCCGGATCACCCGGAACAGCGCCCGTGCTATCTCACCTGGACGACTCCTCGGTTGCGCGAGATCATCACCCGGCACCTCGAAGAATCTGCTCTCTATGGAGGCATGATCAGCGGGCGAGGTCCTAGGTACTGTCCGTCGATCGAGGACAAGGTCGTCAAGTTCCCCGACGCGGAGCGCCATCAGGTCTTCCTGGAACCCGAGGGCCTCGACACCACCGAGATGTATGTGAATGGGCTGAGCACTTCTCTGCCCGCTGAAGTCCAGCTCGCGTTCCTTCGGACCGTTCCCGGCCTCGGGCAGGTGCGGATGACCCGGCTGGGTTACGCGATCGAGTACGACTATGTCCCGCCCACTCAGCTCCGCCCGTCGCTCGAACTGCGTTGCATACCCGGGCTCTTCCTTGCCGGTCAGATCAACGGCACCACCGGCTACGAGGAAGCAGCCGGCCAAGGCGCGCTGGCCGGCATCAACGCCGCGGCGCGGGCGCTCGATCGGGAGCCGCTCGTGCTTTCCCGGGACACCGCATTTATCGGCGTGCTGGTGGACGACCTGGTGAGCCGTGGCGTTGACGAGCCGTATAGACTGTTCACGTCACGGTCGGAGTTCCGCCTCCTCCTGCGCCAGGACAACGCGCTCCGTCGTTTGCTCCCGGTTGCATCGCGCCTGGGGCTGCTGCAGCAGGATGAAATGAGCGCCGCAGAAGCACGCCTCGCAGTGGAGGAGCGTGTGTTGGGCTTGGCTGATGCGGTCACATTGACCCCCGACCAGGCCAATCCGGTGCTGCTGAGGGCCGGGGCCACCCCGATCGCCGCGAGCCAGCGGGCTTCAGAATTGGCTCGCCGACCGGGGGTTCCCTTGGCAGACCTGCTTCATGCTGGATCCGAATACGACGGCGCACCCACCGAATGGGCAGACATCGAGTTGAAGTACGGCGGGTACCTCCACCGGGAGCGCCGATCGGCTCAGCGAATGGCTGAAATGGACGAGTTCCGGATTCCGGACGATCTTCAGTACGATCACCTTCAGGCTCTGTCCTTCGAGGCTCGACAGAAGCTCTCGGCGGCTCGGCCTGAGACCCTCGGTCAGGCCGGGAGAATTCCGGGTGTCTCGCCCAGCGACCTCCAGAACCTGGCGCTTGCGGTCGTGAAAACGAGGAGGTAGGCGCGTTTCACGTGAAACGAGTCATGCGATGCCCTGTCCTACACTCATCGGCACTACTCCCCTTACAAGCCACCGACCAATCAGGCATCAGACCTACCCGGTTCCGCGACCGCGGTCGTGTCGCGGGCTCATGTGCGCCAACTCGGCGCTGGCAAGGCTAAGCCTGCGGAATCACGGTCTAGCGGTTGGTTGTCGCTCAGTTGGGTTCGGGGATGACCTTTGACAGTCTGCCAGGCACTTCCCCGAACTGGCTTGCTCTCCATAGCCTGCGGGCGAGGCGTGGCCCGCCCGTACACGCACAGATGGCGGGTTCGTCCTGGCCCAGTGCTGACTAGGCGAGACCGTCCAAGGTCGGTGAGCACGATTCGGTGGACTGCTTCTTCCTTCCTGTTCCGGAACGTTTCAATACCCGATCGAGCTCGTCGCCGGCAGTCTCTTCCGGTTCGGCATCAGGCAGCGGAAATCGTCGTGGTACGTGCATCTTGCTAGCGTCCCGTGACTAAGGGGCATGAAATTAACGTCTATGTCGTCGCGTACATTGAAGTTACCTGTCAGCATGCCTCGTTTCACGTGAAACCTTCTTACCGGTGGCGCTTATTGAACACTCTTCTATATTGTGTTCGTCTCACAGCCCACGAAGCCCAGCCATAGCTTATATCGTTAACTCGTTGTACAACAACGACTTAAACAACGATGACATATACACTCGCCATCGCGAATCAAAAGGGCGGCGTCGGAAAGACCACAACCGCCGTCAACCTCGCCGCGTCGCTGGCCATCGCCGAGCGGAAGACTTTGCTGGTGGACGCCGACCCGCAGGGCAACGCGACCAGCGGACTCGGCATCGCCAAGCTCGAGCTTCAGAGCTCGCTGTACGATGCGCTGGTCGAAGGTCGGCCGGCTCGCGAGGTCGTACTGCCGGTGCCGGGCCTGCCCTACCTGAGCGCGGTGCCCGCGACCCAGGACCTGGTCGGCGCCGAGCTGCAGCTGGTCGAGCGCGAGGGTCGCGAGGCGGCGCTGCGCCATGTGCTCCAGCAGTTCGAAGGCGACTACGACTTCATCGTGGTCGATTGTCCTCCGTCACTGGGGCTGCTGACGCTCAACGTCCTGGCCGCGGTCCAGGGGCTCATCATCCCGATTCAGTGCGAGTACTACGGGCTCGAGGGGATCTCCCAGCTCCTCAATACCGTGCGCCTGGTGCAACAGAATTTCAATGCTGGCCTCGCGATCAGCGGCGTCCTGCTCACGATGTATGACAGCCGGCTCAATCTCTGCCGACAGGTCGCGGAAGACGCCAAGGAGTACTTCGGCCCCAAGGTGTTCGATACCCCGATTCCCCGGAATGTGCGCCTCGCCGAGGCGCCCAGCTTCGGCAAGCCGATTCTGCTGTACGATGTGCAATCCGTCGGAGCCAAGAGCTATCTCTCCGTCGCCCAGGATCTGGTGCGGCGCCTCGAGGCGCCCGCGCCGATCGAAGCATCGTCGGAACCGCTACCCGAGGTGACCACGTGACCGAGACCAAGCGGCTGGGTCGTGGACTCGAGGCCCTCCTCGGGCCGGTCTCCCGAGAGCAGGCGGAAGCGTCCGGCAGTCTTCGCGAGCTGTCGATCGACCAGGTTCGACCCAATCCCTATCAGCCGCGCACCAGGATCGACGAGCCGGCGCTCGCGGAGCTCGCCGAATCCATGCGGGCGTCGGGACTGCTGCAGCCGGTCGTGGTCCGCTCGCAGGGCGGCGGCTACGAGCTGATCGCCGGCGAGCGTCGCTGGCGCGCGGCCCAGCGCCTCGGGTGGAGCAAGATTCCCGCGGTCGTGAAGGACGTGGATGATCGCACCCTGCTGACGCTGGCGCTGATCGAGAATCTCCAGCGCAACGATCTCTCCCCCATCGACGAGGCGGCGGGCTACCGCCGATTGGGCGAGGAGTTCCAGCTCGCCCATGCCGAGATCGCCCGGGTGGTGGGACGGAATCGCTCCACCGTCGCCAATCTGCTGCGCCTGCTGCAGCTGCCCGATGACGTCCGGGCCATGCTGCACGACGGCCGCTTGAGCGAGGGGCATGCCCGCGCGCTCCTGGGCGTGAGCGACGCCGAGCGCCAGATCGCTCTGGCGCGCGAAGCGGTGGAGCAGGGCTGGTCGGTGCGCGAGGTCGAGTCGGTCGTCGCCGGACAGCGTCCCCGCGCGGGGGCCAAGGCGGGTCGCCGCGGCGCAGCCCCGGTGAAGCCGGCGACGGCCGACGTGAAACGGGTGGAAGACGCCCTCCGCAAACGCCTCGGCACGGACGTCCGGGTCACCGCCCGAAGGCGGGGCCGCGGGCTGGTTACCATCAGCTACTACTCCAACGACGATCTCGCCCGACTGCTCGAGCTGATCCTCGGCAGCCCGTTCGAGGGATGACCGGCCGCTCCCGCGGCATTACCGTCGTCATTCAGCGGGACGGGATGACGCGGTCGCAACAAATCCGTCTCTCCCTCTGGACGGTCAGGCTCGCCCTGCTGGGCGGCGTCTGCGTGCTCGCCGGCCTGGGACTGCTGGCGGTGCTGTACCTTCCGATCGTACGCGCCGCCGCCCGAGTGCCGGGACTCGAACGCCAGGTGGCCCGCCTCACTTCCGACAACGCGAAGGTGCGCCAGCTCTCGATCGAGCTCGACAGCGTGGAGATGGGGTACGGCCAGCTGCGGCAGATGATCGGGGCCGACATCGTCCGCGATCCACTGGCGTTGTCCTCCGCCCTCCCCCTCGCTCCGCCGGTCCAGGCTCGAACGGCCGACGCTTCCAGGCCGCCGGGCCCCGGCCCCACCGTGCCTCGGGAATGGCCGCTCGACGAAGCCGGCTACGTCACCCGCGGCCAGGTCGGAACCGGGACCCAGGAGGAGGCTCATCCGGGACTGGACATCGCGGTACCGGTCGGCACCCTGGTACGGGCGGCAGGGGGAGCGACGGTGGCGCAGGTCGGAGAAGATCCGGAGTACGGGCAGTTCGTCCTCCTGAGCCATCCGGAAGAGTATCAGACGATGTATGGCCACCTTTCGCGCATCATCGTGACAGTTGGACAGGAAGTCGAAGCTGGGCAGGTGATTGGCCTGAGCGGAAACAGTGGGCGTTCGACCGCCCCGCATCTTCATTTCGAGATCCGGCAGCGCGGGACATCGCTGGATCCACGAACCATGGTCAAACAGGGGGAGTAATGGGCATTTTCTCCAACCCCGCGAGGGACGAGCAGGGGAACGAACTGCGCCGGCGCAAGACCGACCAGATCCCGTTCTCCATCATCGCCAGTGACATGACGGTCATCGGCGATCTCGAGACCGACGGGGTCGTGAGGATCGAAGGGCGCGTCAAGGGCACCGTGCGGGTGGGGGCGCAGGTACTGGTCGCGAGCGGCGCCGTCATCGAAGGCGACCTGCACACGCAGGAAGCGGTCATCGCGGGCCAGGTGTCGGGCGGAATCCGGGCGACCGACCGGGTGGAGCTCCAGGGATCGGCGGTGGTGTCGGGGGACATTCACACGCCTCGGATCGCCATCGTCGAAGGCGCCAAGGTAAGCGGCGAGGTCAAAATGGACATGGCCGCCGCGTCGGATACCCACAAATAGTTGACAATGTCGCTAAGTCTGTGGATATCAAGCCGTTTTGGTACGTCCACCGGCAAATCGGTTACCCCGATGTCATATAAGTGGGTGATTGGTGGCGTCTTAGTGGCGCTGTCGGCGTGCGGCGGAAGCCCCAAGGAGTCCGGCATGCGCGTCGGCCTCATCACACCCGGGTCGGTGGCCGATGCAGCGTGGAACTCCGGTGCCTACCAGGGACTCACCTGGATTCACGACTCCCTCGGCCTTCCCATCAGCCACGTCGAGGCCAAGACACCCGCCGAGCAGGACGAGGCGCTCCGGGCCTACGCCGCCCAGGGGTATGCTCTCGTCTTCGCCCATGGATTCGAGTTCCAGGACGCCGCGGAACGAGTCTCCGCGGAGTACCCGGCGACGACCTTCATCATCACGTCCGGCCGACGGGTCCGCGGCCGAGTCGCCCCGCTGATCTTCCGGCTGGAGGAGGCCAGTTACCTCGCCGGCATGGTCGCCGGGAGTTTGACCCGCAGCAACGTCATCGGCTTCGTGGGTGGGATCGAGCTCCCTCCGATCGAGGCGGCGTACCAGGGATGGGTGAATGGGGCGACGGCGGTGAATCCGAAGGTGCGCTCCCGCAAGGTTTACCTCAACAGCTTCGACGATGCCGCCGCCGGCCGAGAGGCGGCGCTGGCGCTGATCCGAGCCGGCGTAGACATGTTCCACCACAACGCCGACCAGGCGGCGCTCGGGGTGTTCCAGGCGGTGAAGGAGAGCCCGGGGGTCTATGTGTTCGGCTCCAACGCGGACCAGGCGCACCTCGCGCCCGAACGGGTGGTCGGCAGCGCCGTCATCGATCTGCCCCGTGCCCTCCTTCTGGTGGCTCGTGAGCTCAAGGAGGGCCGCTTCACTCCGAAGGTGGAGTCGTTCGGCCTCGAGAGCGGCGTGGTGAGATACGTTCCGAACCCCGCCCTGGATTCGATGCTTCCCGCAGGCCTGAACGCCCGGCTCAAGGGAGCGGCGGATTCGATTTCCGCGGGCACTCTGATCGCGGCGCCCCGGCCGCCCTCGATGGAAGCCCTGAAGTCGCCCAGTCCGGCTCGCGGCCCGCACCGGCGCGCGGCATAGCATGCCCGGCGTCCCCCTCGGGGAGCTGGTCTCCTACCTCGACGAGTATCTCCGCATCCGGGCCGTGCCCGACGAGCGGAACGCCGTCAACGGGCTGCAGGTCGAGAACGCCGGCACCATCACCCGCATCGTCGCGGCGGTGGATGCATCGCAGGCGACGATCGATGGGCTCGCCGTCGGCTCGCCGGGCGCTCTGCTGCTGGTCCACCACGGATTGTTCTGGGACGGCAACGTGCCGCTGACCGGCCGCCGTTACCGGCGTGTGGCCGCCCTCCTGGAGCATGATGCCGCCCTGTATGCGGCGCACATCCCCCTCGACCTCCACCCCGAAGTGGGCAACAACGTGGTGCTGGCGGAGCGGCTGGGCATCGCGGTCGGTGGCTGGTTCGGCGACTATCGTGGCTGTCCGATCGGGGTCTGGGGGCAGGCCGGCGCGCTGCACCCCACCCGCGAGGCACTGGTGGCGGAGGTCAACCGCGCTCTGGGCACGTTCACTCCCGGCGCCCGGCTGATCGCCGGCGGTCCGGAGCGGGTCTCCAGAGTCGGCATCATCACGGGCGGTGCAGGGAGCATGATCGGCGCGGCCCGCGATGCCGGGCTCGACACCTACATCACCGGCGAGGGAGCGCATCACACCTATTTCGATGCGGTGGAGTGGGGCCTCAACGTGATCTACGCCGGTCACTATGCGACCGAGACCCTGGGAGTCCAGGCGCTGGCCTCACACCTTGCCGAGCGGTTCGGTCTCGACTGGGAGTTCCACGACCACCCCACCGGCCTGTGAGCGAACCACCGGCGCCGGTGCTCCGGCTGGAGGGGATCGAGAAGCGCTACGGCCCCGTGCACGCGTTGCGCGGGGCCGATTTCACGCTCTACCCCGGCGAGGTCCACGCCCTGCTGGGCGAGAACGGCGCCGGGAAGACGACGCTGATGCAGGTGGCCGACGGCCTGGTGCGCCCCGATGCCGGCCGGATCCTGATCGACGACGTCGAGCGCCCGTCGCTCACTCCGACCGAGGCACGCCGCTTCGGAATCGGGATGGTGCACCAGCACTTCACCGGGATCCCCGCGTTCACCGTCGCCGAAAATGTGGCGCTCGCCACCGGATGGCGGGTGACGCCCGGGCTCCTGCGCGAGCGGGTCCGCGAGGCCGCGGAGCGGATCGGACTGCCGCTCGACCCCGATGCCCGGACCGGCCGCCTGAGCGTCGGGCTCAGGCAGCGGCTCGAGATCGTCAAGGCCGTCGCGGCGGACGCGCGCATCCTCCTGCTCGACGAGCCCACCGCGGTGCTCGCCCCCGCGGAGATCGCCGAGCTGCTGGGCGTCATCCGCCGCTTCACCGCATCGGGCGGAGCCGCAGTGCTCATCACCCACAAGCTCGATGAGGCGCTCGCGGCGGCGGACCGGGTGACGGTGCTTCGACGCGGGGCGGTGGTGCGGCGGGCGCTCCGGGGCGAGCTCGACCGGAGCGGCCTGGCGTCGGCGATGATCGGTGACGAGCCGGTCATTCGACCCGTGGCCTCAGGTCCGCCATCGCCCGACGCGCCGCCGGCGATCCGCGCCGAGGCGCTGGAGGTGGCGCGGGAGAGCGGCTACGGGTTGGCGCTCCGGCAGGGCTCGCTCGAGGTGCGTCCGGGGGAGATCGTCGGTATCGCCGCGGTGGAGGGCAACGGCCAGCGCGAGCTGCTCCGCGCGGTGGCCGGCCGGGTCCACCCGCTGCGGGGAAGGCTCCAGGTGGCGAGCCCCGTCGGGTTCATTCCCGAAGATCGCACCAGCGAAGGGCTGATTCCGGAGCTGAGCCTGACCGAGAACGTGGTGCTCGGCTCCGGTCCGGCGGAGCCCTGGATGCGCGGTGGCCGGATCGACTGGCGCGCGGCCGAGCGACACACCGCGGAGCTGCTCCGAGCCTACGATGTCGTTGCGGCGGGCCCTCGAGCCCAGGCCGCGAGCCTCAGCGGCGGCAATCAGCAGAAGGTGGTGATCGCGCGGGAGCTGTCCCGGAGGCCGCGGGTCGTCGTGGCGGAGAATCCCACCCGCGGCCTCGACCTGCGCGCCACCGCCGCGGTCCACACCAGGCTTCGTGACGTGGCCAAGGCGGGCGCAGCCGTCCTGGTGCATTCCAGCGACCTCGACGAGGTACTGGAGCTCGCGGATCGAATCCTGGTGGTGAGTCGTGGCGTGCTGGCGGAGCCGCCCTCGGGGCGAGCCGCCGGCCGCGATGAGATCGGCGCGATGATGCTGGCCGGGGGCTGAGGTGCAGCGGCGCGCCTGGGGGATCGCCGCGGCGGCCGTGGGACTCGGGCTCACCTGTCTCGCGGTCGGCCTCTCGCTGGCCGGATACGACGCGGGGGCGGCCCTCGCCGCGCTGTGGGACGGATCGCTCGGGTCGTGGTACGCCTTCACGTCGACCACGCTGGTCCGCGCCGTTCCGCTCATTCTGATCGGACTCGGCATCGCGCTGGGGTTCCGGGCGGGCGCGTTCAACATCGGCGCCGAAGGGCAGTTCTACGCCGGCGCGATCGCCGCCACCTGGGTCGGCCTGCACGTCGGCGATCTTCCCGCCGCGCTCGCGATCCTCGCGGTATGGAGCGCGGCGCTGCTGGCGGGCGCCTGCTGGGTGGCCGTGCCCGTCGGTCTCCGCGTGCGCTACGGCGTGCTCGAGGTAATCAGCACTCTGCTGCTCAACTTCGTGGCCGAAGCGCTGGTGAGCTACGTGGTACAGGGCCCGTTGCAGGAGCGCCAGGGGATCTACCCGCAAAGCGACCCGATCGCGCCGTCGGCCCGCCTCCCCCTCATTCCTGGCACCCGCCTGCACGTCGGACTGTTCCTCGCGCTCGGCTGCGCCGGGGCTCTCTGGTACCTCTTCGCCCGGACGCGATGGGGCTTCATGCTCCGCGCCGTGGGCACCGGCCCCAGGGCGGCGGAAGTCAGCGGCCGGATCGACAGCCGGCGGGTGGCGGCGCAGGCCCTGCTCGCGAGCGGCGCCCTCGCGGGCCTCGCGGGCGGCGTCGAGGTGACCGGCGTGAGCTACGCGCTCTACCAGAACCTGTCGCCCGGCTACGGGTTCACCGCCATCGCCGTGGCGCTCCTGGCCCGGCTGCACCCGCTCGGTGTCGTGGGCGCCGGCCTTCTGTTCGGTGCGCTGGAGGCCGGCGCCGGCGCCATGCAGCGCGACGCCGGGGTCCCGGCCGTCGCGGTCAGTGTGGTCGAAGCGGTGGTGCTGATCGTGGTGGTGATCGCGGCGGCGGGCGTCCGGAGGACCGGAGCCGCCGCCCTGTGGCCACGGCGGCGGCGCGCCGCATGAGCGGGCTCGAGGAGCTGGCGGCCGGCTTCCTGGCTGCGGCCGTGCGGGTCGCGACACCGCTCCTCCTCGCCGCCACGGGTGAGACGGTGACCGAGCGGGCGGGCGTGATCAATCTCGGCATCGAGGGCATGATGCTGGCCGGTGCCCTGGCCGCCGCCCTCGGGGCGAGCGCGGCGGGACCCTGGACCGGTGTCATCGCGGGGGTCGGTGCCGGCACCGCCCTCGGGCTCCTGTTCGCCGCCGTGGTGGTGGGTGCCCGAGGTGATCAGATCATCACCGGCACGGCGGTCACGCTGGCCGCGGTGGGGCTTACGGGAATGATTTACCGCCAGTCGTACGGGACCGCGGGCGCGGGCCTCGAGCTGCCGACCCTGGGGTCGATCCCGATCCCGGGCCTGCGGCAGATTCCCCTGATCGGCCCGGCCTTCTTCGACCAGCCGGCGCCGACCTACCTCGCGATCCTGGCGCTGCCGGTGGTCTGGTGGGCGCTCTTCCGCACCCGCGCGGGCCTGATGCTTCGCGCCACCGGAGAATCCGAGGCGATGGCGCGGGCGGCCGGCGTGCGCACCGGCCTGGTGCGCGCGGTGGCGACGCTGGTCGGCGGCGCCTTCGCGGGACTGGCCGGCGCCACGCTGGTGCTCGCCCAGGTCGGCACGTTCGCCGAGAAGATGACCGCGGGGCGCGGGTTCATCGCCATCGCCATCGTCGTGCTGGGTCGGTGGCACCCCGCGGGTGTCGGTCTCGCGGCGCTTCTCTTCGGGGCCGCCACCGCGCTGCAGTTCCTCTTTCAGACCTTGGGCTGGGACGTTCCCTACCAGCTCTTCCTCATGCTCCCCTACGGCCTGACTCTGCTCGCGCTCGCCGGGTTCGTCGGCCGGGTCCGACCTCCCGCCGACCTGGGACGGGAGTAGCGGCGCTCGGCCGTCATTCGATGCCACGCTGGCGCTGCAGCCAGCGGATGTACCCGATCACTCCCGACACCGCCGCGTCGTCGAGTCCCGCGATCGGGGGCATGGGGCCGAAATGCCAATGATGCGGGCGGACGCCGAAACGGATGGCGAGCCGGAACGCCTCGTCGGCATGGTGCGACGGCTCGTAGTAGCGGTGCACCAGCGGCGGACCCTGCGCGGTGCCGATCCCGTGAGTGCCATGACACGCGAGGCAGTGGCTCTGATAGGTGCGCTCGCCCTGCAGGAGTGGAGGGGGAACCGGGCCCGGATCGACGTCCGCCATCGGCTGGGGACGCTCCCCGCATCCGGCGAGGAGCAGGAGGGCCACGCCCCAGCCGCGGCTCACGCCGCCGGAGCGCCCAGCTCGCGCCGGGCCCGCTCGATCACCTGCCGCACCCGGTCGCGCAGCGCCGCCGCATCGGCCGGCTGCAGCCCGGCGGTGTCCACCGGCTCCAGCACCCGGACGGCGGCGCGGGAGCGGTTGAACCGCCAATCATGTTTGGGGAGCGCGCTGCGGGTGCCGAGCACCGCGAGCGGCAGGATGGGCACGCCGGCGTCGATGGCCAGGCGAAAGGCGCCGTCCTTGAAGGGGAGCATGTCGCCGGACGCCGAGCGGGTTCCCTCGGGGAAGATCATGACCGACACCCGGCGGGCCAGCACTTCCCGGCAGCGTGCCATCGCCTCGACCGCGCTGGGCCCGAAGCCCCGCTTGAGCGGGATGTCGCCGGCCAGATGCATCATCCATCCCATGACGGGTATCCGGAACAGCTCGGCCTTGGAGAGCCACTTCATCTCCCAGGGGAGATGGCTGATCAGCAGGATGTCCGCGAACGATTCGTGGTTGGAGACCACGACGTAGGGGCGCCGGGGGTCCGTCGGCAGCGTTCCCTCGTAGCGGAAGCTCCAGAGCGGGTTGAGCGTGGCCATGACCGGTCCGATCCGCCGGAAGACGTATCCGACGACGTAGCGGCCGGGATCGAACGGAGCGGTCACCAGGCGGAGAAGCGCCATCACGGGGAACCAGAGCAGGACGCAGCTGGTGAGTACCAGCCAGGCCCAGACCGACGCGATCGACTGCCACAGGCGGGACATGATCTCCGTCACGGATGGAGTGCCGACCCGGGTGTGCTGGCGCACAGACGGCCACCCCCGAGGCGGCTAACCTTAGCGCGGGGCGGCGGGGAGCGACAGGGGGCAGGGGGCAGCTACTTCCACGAGACATCGATGCCGAAGCCCGCGCCGTCGATCCAGCCGGACGACGGGTCGATTCTGACGCCCGACATCACGCCCGAGGCGCTGGCTCCCGAGCCCGCGCCGACCGGCACCGAGCCGAACGTGGGCAAGCTCGGCAGCCTGCTCGGCGAGCATGCCGACGCGCGTCACGTCGCCCTGGTCGGGCTCTTCGTCCTTGCCGTGCTGTACACCCTCCACCTGGCGCAGGCGTTCATCCTGCCGATCGTGCTCGCGGTGCTGCTCGACTTCATGTTGAGTCCGCTGGTGCGCGCGCTCAAGAAGCGGCGGGTGCCCGAGCCGGCGGGCGCCGGCCTGGTGATCCTCGGGCTCCTGGGCATTCTGATCGCGGGTGGGTGGTATCTGGCCGAGCCGGCCGCCGACTGGATCGCCCGCGCGCCCCGGAGCGCCGCCGCGGTGCAGCAGAAGCTGGAGACGATGCGCGGCTCGGTGGAGCAGGTGACCAAGGCCGCCGAGCAGGTGGAGAAAGCCACCGACGTGGCGGGCAGCGACGACGCGCGACAGGTCGAGATCAAGGGGCCCGGCCTGAGCAAGCAGCTCTTCGGCGGCACCGCGGCGTTCCTCAGCAATGCGACGGTCGTCCTGTTCCTCACCTACTTCCTGCTGGCGGTGGGCGATCTCTTCCTGCAGAAGCTGGTGGCCGTGCTCCCGCAGTTCAAGGACAAGAAGACGGCGGTGGCCATCGCGCGAGAGACCGAGGCGCAGATCTCGGTCTACCTCTTCACCAGCACCCTGATCAACATCGGGGTCGGAGTGGTCACGGCGATCGCGATGTGGCTGGTCGGCATGCCCAACGCGGCGCTCTGGGGCGTGGTGGCGGCGGTGCTCAACTTCGTCCCCTACGTCGGCGCGCTGGTGAACATGGTGGTGCTGGCGCTCGCCGCCCTGGTCACCTTCGACTCGGTATCGCGCGCGCTGCTGGTGCCGGCCGTATTCTTCGGGATCAATCTGATCGAGGGCAATCTGGTGACGCCGATGATCCTGGGCCGGCGGATGCAACTCAACACGGTGGCCCTCTTCGTCGGATTCGTCTTCTGGTGGTACATCTGGGGCGTGGCCGGAGCCATCCTCGCGGTGCCGATGATGGCGGCCCTCAAGATCGTCTGCGACCACATCGAGTCGCTCACGCCGATCGGAGAGTTCCTGGGAACGTGACCCGAGGACCCGCACGCGGCCTCGACCCGACCGACCGTCTCGCGGCGGCCCTGCTGCCGCTGGCCTTGAACGCCGACCGGGTGCGCCTCTACCGCAGCGGCTGCGCCGGCGGGCCGGGTTGGCTCCGCCGCGCCGTGCTGGCGCTGAGCGGCGGGCGGGCGGTGGCGCTGGGAAACCGGGTCTTCCTGCCCGATCGCTGCGAGCGCGACTCCGCGGTCCTGGCCCACGAGCTGACCCACTGCGCCCAATATCAGGCGTGGGGACCGCTGCGATACTACCTGCGCGGCGCCGCGGTCCAGCTCCGGCATCTGGTACACCGCGGGCTCGGCCTGGGACGGAATCCCTACGTCTGGGAGGACGACGAGCGTCCGTTCGAGTCGTTCGGAATGGAGCAACAGGGGCAGATCGTGGAGGACGCGACGCGCGGGCACCCGGCGGCGCGCCGGGTCGTGACCGCTACGCCGTTCCGTCGGCCTGGCTGACCGAGCCGGGCGGGGTTTCCGGAAGCCGATCCTCCCACAGGGCCAGCACGTTGCCGTCGGGGTCGGCGATCATCGCCATGATGCCCCAGGATTGCTGGGTCGGCTCCGCGACGAAGCGCACCTTGCGATCGTGCAGGACGCCGCAGTAGTGCAGCAGGTCGGGCACGTAGAGGGTGATGCCGGTGTGCCGCCCGACCAGCTGACGGGAGTCGGCGTGTACCGCCGGATGAATCCCCACGTGCGTCGGCCCCTCGAACAGCTCCAGGCCGAACGACCCCTGCTTGGTGACCGGCAGCTCCAGCACGTCGCGATAGAACGTGGTCGCACGGGCGACGTCGCTCACGAAGATCGCGACGCCATAGAGCGAGGGCGCCGGTGTCTTCACAGGACGGGGCGGGTCAGCAGCAGGTGGACGAACCAGACCAGCACGGCGATCGCCCCTACGACGCAGCATCCCACCAGCACGGCGAGAAGGGCCACGAATCGGCGGCTGCTCCGGGTGGATGCCACCGGACGGCTCACATGCCGCTCGAGGAGATCGAGGTTCCGCATGTTGGCCTTGAACCCCGCATCGAACAGGTCGCCCAGGATCGGCACGGCACCCACCACGACATCGATCACCAGATTCGTCCCCATCCGCGCCAGCAGCGGTCTCGGCACGCCCATGCGGGCCGCCTGCAGCAGGATGTAGAGGGAGAAGGCGCCGCCGGCGAGGTCTCCGGCACCCGGAAGAAGCCCGACGATGGACTCCAGGCCGACGCGGAAGCGGGTGCCCGGAATCGGAATCGAGTCGTCGAGCAGGACGGCCAGGCGGCGCAGCCGCTCGACCCTGGCCGGGTCGAGCGTCGCCACCGTGTCCGGGGCCGGGAGCGGCGTGCGGCGTGCCATGCTCCAAAGTACACCAGCACGATCCCTGGCGGGCGGCGACGGGTTCGGTGGCTAGAAGAAGCGCCGGACCAGGTAGAGGATCAGGCTCGATACGAGGGAGAGAATCAGCATCGAGACGAGCGGCACGTAGACCCGCACCGACCCGCGCTCGATCCGGATGTCGCCGGGAAGCCGGCCGAACCAGCTCAGGCTGCCGGACCAGAAGAGCAGGCCGATCAGGATCAGCGCCACGCCGAGGCCGACGAGGAGGGGACCGGGTCCGGGGCCGCCGGTCATCCGATCACGCCCTGGCGGGCGGCATGAATGAAGTCGGTGTAGGCGGGCTCGCCGCCCGCGGCGCGCACGGCGGAGGCGATCTGACCTCGGTGGTAGGCGCCGTGATGGCTCACGTGGGTGAGGATGTCGCCCACCGTGCTGGTCCAGAACTCACCCTTGCTGTTGCGGTAGCCGACGCCGTCGTTCAGGTCCTCGGCGGCGAGACCCTCGAGGTGCGCGGTCCAGGTCAGGCGCGACTCGGTCAGGCGGCGCTCGGTGTCGTCGAGGTCGAACTGCGGCCAGACCGGTAGCGGCGGCGCCTCGTCGCGAAGCCGGGCCAGCCAGAGGAGCTCGGCGGCGGCGATGTGCGCGAGCCAACGCCCCGCGGCCGGGACAGGCGTCCGGCGGAGCGAGCTCAGCGCCTCCTCGTTGGCCCAGTGGCCCCAGCGGAACAGCCGATGGAAGACCGCGAGATCAGTCATGGGAGGCTCCACTCCGAGACGCGGCCAGCGCCGCCCGCAGGTTGCGGCGCATACCGACGAGGCCCGGCCGGGCCAGCGGGGTATCGCCGAAGCGCCGGTCGAACTCCTCCTGGTCCATCCGCTCGAACAGCTCGGGATCAGTCCCGGCCAGCGCGGCACGCGAGCGGAACATCGGCTCGGTTGCCGCGGAGGCGAAGCGCTGGTTCCAGGGGCACACCTCGTTGCAGATGTCGCAGCCGAAGACCCAGCCCTCGAGCCGGGAGACGAGCTCCTCCGGCATGGGTCCCTTGTGCTCGATCGTCAGATAGGAAATGCAGCGGGTCGCGTCGAGCACCCTGGGCTCGACGAACGCGCCGGTAGGACAGGCGTCGAGACAGCGGGTGCAGCTGCCGCAATGATCGGTGATGAACGGGCGGTCGGCCGCGAGGGGGAGGTCGGTGAAGATGCTGCCGATGAAGAACCAGGAGCCCAGGCCCGGCCGGATCAGCATGGTGTTCTTGCCGATCCAGCCCAGGCCGGCGCGCTGGGCCAGCTCCCGCTCCGGCACCGGACCCGCGTCGGCGTAGGGCCGCGCCACCGACGCGCCCGCGGCCCGCAGGAACTCCGCCAACGTCTCGAGTCGCTCCAGCGTCACCGCGTGGTAGTCGGCCCCGCGCGCAT
This sequence comes from Gemmatimonadales bacterium, assembly GCA_035278885.1. Lineage (GTDB taxonomy): Bacteria > Gemmatimonadota > Gemmatimonadetes > Gemmatimonadales > GWC2-71-9 > CAVVWJ01. The sequence goes on from DATEIR010000018.1 coordinate 32,011, forward strand.
AGCGGGCGACCTTGGGCGCTCGCGACTCCCCGGGCAGGTCCTCGCCATAGTAGTTGTGCAGCACCACCACGACCGACAGCGCCTCCGGCACGTTGCGCCGGGGGTCCTTGCGCTTGCGCGCCTGGCGGTGGAGGTAGCGCATGGTGCCGGCGTAGCCACGGGCGAGCCAGCGATCGAGATGATCGGCGTGCGGCGGCGGACCGGGGTCGGTGATCCCGCAGGCGGCGAAGCCCAGCTGCTCCGCGCGCGCCCGCACGTCGTCGGCCGCGATCACGAGGCCTTCGCCGTCTCCCGCGCCGACGGCAGGGCCATCGGCTCGGGGCGTGGCTCCTCGGTGATCAGGCGGGCGCCGCGGCCGAAGGTGAAGTACGACCACGCCCACTGGATCAGCACCAGCACCCGATTGCGGAAGCCGATCAGGAAGAAAATGTGAACGAAGATCCACGTGAGCCACGCGATGAACCCGCCGAAATGCAGCTTCCAGATATCGGCCACCGCGCGTCCCCGGCCGATGACCGCGAGCTGCCCCTTGTCCCAGTAGTGGAAGGGCCGGCGGGCGCGTCCCTTCAGGTCGCCCACGATGGTGCGCGCCGCGTACTCGCCCATCTGGATCGCGACCGGGCAGATGCCCGGCAGGGTGTCGCCGCCCTGGTGGTGGTACGCGGCCGCGTCGCCCAGGACGAAGACCTCGGGATGGCCCGGAATGGTGCAGTCGGCTTCGACCACCGCGCGGCCTGCGCGGTCGAGGGGCGCGCCGAGCGACTTGAGCAGCGGGCTCGCGACGTTGCCGGCCGCCCAGATCACCGTCTGGGTCGGGATGGTCCACCCGGCCGCCTGTACCCACCCGGGCCGCACGTCGGTGACCATGGTCTCGGTGCGCACGTCCACGCCCAGGCGGCGGAGGCTGGCCTTGGCCTTGTCGCTGAGCTTGGGCGGATAGGCGGTGAGGAGCCGCGGGCCGCCCTCGAGCAGCATGACCGTGGCCTCGGCGGGGTCGATGTGGCGGAAGTCCCGGCGCAGCGCGTAGCGACGGATCTCGGCGACGGCGCCGGCCATCTCCACACCTGTTGGACCGCCGCCCACGACGACGAAGGTGAGGAATGCGTGCCGGCGTACCGGGTCGGGCTCGCGCTCGGCCCGCTCGAACGCCATCAGCACCCGACGCCGGATCTCGAGCGCGTCCTCGAGGCTCTTGAGCCCCGGCGCGAGCGGCTCCCATTCGTCGTGCCCGAAATACGAGTGCCGAGCCCCGGTCCCGACGATCAGGTAGTCGTAGGCCAGCTCGGCGCCGTCGGTCAGATGCACGATCCGCCGGTCCACCGCGACACGGTCGGCCTCGCCCAGCAGCACTTCGGTATTGCGCTGGTGGCGGAGCACCGAGCGGATGGGCGAGGCGATGTCGCTGGGATTGAGCGCTGCGGTGGCTACCTGGTACAGCATCGGCTGAAACAGGTGGTGGTTCCGGCGGTCCACCAGGGTCACCCGCACCGGCGCGTGAGCCAGCGACTTGGCCGCGTACAGCCCGGCGAATCCGCCGCCCAGGATCACCACATTCGGCGTGGAGGATGCGCTCACAGGCCCATCGTCTCCCGGCGCCACCGGGCGAAGCGCACCACGTCCTCGGCCGGCGGCACGGCCGACTCGTCGGCGTAGGCGGTGTACATCCGCCAGCGCAGGTAGGTCCGGTCGGGGAGGGGCAGAAAGGGGGGCACGCGCCACCAGCCCCGCCGGCGGAACGCCCACCCGGTGCGGAGGAGATCCCACGCCAGCCGCGGGCGGAGCGCGGCACGCAGCGCCAGGCGCGCGGTGAGAGTGCTCCAGGTTCCGGACATGAGCGAAGTATAGGGGGGACCGAGGGGTCTCGCGCACCTGCGCCCGAGCGTCCCGGCGGCCTATATTCTGCCCATGACCGACACGCCCTACCGTCATCTGGACGACAAGAAGCTGCCCACCGAAGACGAGCAGCTGCTGGAGAGTCCGCCGCCGCAGCGGCCGGAGACGCTGTTCCTCAAGTCCGACAGCTGGCGCGTCCTGCGGATCATGGGCGAGTTCGTCTGGGGCTTCGACAACCTGGCCGACGTGAGCGACGGGGTGACCATCTTCGGCTCGGCCCGCACCCGTCCCGATGATCCCTACTACACCAAGGCGGTGGAGACCGCGCGGCTGCTCGCCGAGGCGGGCATTCCGGTCATCACCGGCGGCGGCCCGGGCATCATGGAGGCGGCCAACCGCGGCGCCAACGAGGGGCGAGGCCTCTCGATCGGCTGCAACATCGAGCTCCCCTTCGAGCAGGGCTCCAACGCGTACCTGAATCGCAGCCTCAATTTCAAGTTCTTCTTCGTGCGCAAGACGATGTTCGTGAAGTACTCCACCGCGTTCATCGTCTTCCCCGGCGGCTACGGTACGCTGGACGAGCTGTTCGAGGCGCTCACGCTGATCCAGACCGGCAAGGTCAAGGGATTTCCGGTCATTCTGTTCGGCCGGGCCTACTGGGCCGGGCTGGTGGACTGGCTCACCCGGACCGCGGCCGAGGAGCGGAAGATCAATCCGAGCGACCTGCGCCTCTTCCAGGTCACCGACGATCCGGCCGAGGCGGCGGCCATCGTGATCGCGGCCCGCGCGAGCAAGCCGGCGGACGACGAGATCATCCGTCATCCCCACACCAGCGAATTCCAGTTCGGGAGGAAGGCATGAGCCGGCCCTCGTCGGCCTACCTGCGGGGTCAGCGGATCGAGCCGCGCGCGATCACCGGGACCGAGACCGCGGCCGACCTGATCGACAACGCCTTCCTGGCGTACAACGCGGGCCGGCTGCGGGAGGGGTGCCAGCTCTTCGTGCAGCGGATGCTGGAGCCCGATACCACGGTGGGCATGACGCTCACCGGCGCGATGACGCCCGCGGGGCTGGGGATGAGCTCGCTCATCCCGCTCATGGAGCTGGGCTTCGTGGACTGGGTCATCAGCACGGGCGCCAACCTGTACCACGACGCCCACTTCGCCCTGGGCCTCGCGATGCACCGCGGCACGGTGGCGGCCGACGACGTCGAGCTGCGGGAGCACGGCGTGGTCCGGATCTACGACATCTTCTTCGATTACGGCGTGCTGCTCTCCACCGACGCGTTCGTGCGCGAGGTGTCGGCCCGGCCCGAGTTCCAGCGGCCCATGAGCACGGCGGAGTATCACTACCTGCTGGGTGGCTACGTGCGGGAGCGGGAGAAGGCGCTCGGGCTGAGCCGCCGCTCCGTGCTGGCCGCGGCGCACGAGCTGGAGGTGCCGATCTACACCAGCTCCCCGGGAGACAGCTCCATCGGGATGAACGTGGCCGAGCAGGCGCTGGCCGGAAGCAAGCTCAGGTTCGACGTGAGCGCCGACGTGAACGAGACCGCCAGCATCGTGCTCGAGGCCAAGCGGACGGGCGGCAAGAGCGGTGTGCTGATCGTGGGAGGCGGGAGCCCGAAGAACTTCATGCTCCAGACCGAACCCCAGATCCAGGAGGTGCTCGGCATCGACGAGCGGGGGCACGACTACTTCCTGCAGATGACCGACGCCCGGCCCGACACGGGTGGCCTTTCCGGCGCCACGCCCGCGGAGGCGGTGAGCTGGGGCAAGATCGATCCCGACCAGCTTCCGGGCACCGTGGTGGTCTACGCCGACAGCTCGATCACCCTTCCGCTGCTCACCGCCTACGCCGCCGCCCGGCGCCAGCCCCGCCCGCTCAAGCGCCTCTACGGCCGCCGGGAAGCGATGATGGCGCGCCTGACGGAGGAGTACCAGGCCGCACTCGCCTTCCGCGACCGGCGGGCGGAGGAGTCGCTGTCGCACATGCACCCGGGGGCCGGAGGAGCCGAGACGGCGGCTCGTCGGTGACGATTCCGCCGCGGCTCACCACCCGGTATCGCTGGTACGCGCTCGGACTCCTGGCTTTCATCAACCTCCTCAACTACGTCGACCGGAACGTCATCTACGCGCTGTTCGAGCCGATCAAGGCCGACCTGGGCCTGACCGACGGACAGCTCGGCTGGCTCGGCTCGGCCTACATTCTGGTGTTCTCGGTCGCGGCGCTTCCCTTCGGAGTGCTGAGCGACCTGCGCTCCCGGCGAGCGGTGATCGCGTGGGGCGTGACCGTCTGGAGCGCGTTCACCTTCCTGAGCGGCCTGGTCCGGAGCTACTGGCAGCTCTTCACCTGCCGGGCGGCGGTGGGTATCGGTGAGGCGGCCTATGGGCCGGCCGCGTCCTCCCTCGTGGCCGACTACTTCCCCGGCCCGCGCCGGGCCTGGGCGATGGGCATTCTCGCCTCCGGGGTCCCGCTGGGCGGAGTGCTCGGGCTCGTGCTCGGCGGTCTGCTCGAGTCGGCCTACGGATGGCGGGTCGCGTTCATGACGGTGGGGGTGCCCGGGTTCGTGTGTGCGCTGCTGGTGGCGCGCCTGGCTGACCCGGTGCGCCCGCCCGCGCAGCTCACGGTGCGCTCGTTCCTGCGGGACTTCCAGCTCAACGCGGTCGCGGTCCTGCGCCAGTTCTGGCCCCTGCTCGTCTGCGGCCTGATCGGCGTCCTGGCGGCGTATCGGCTCGACCGGGTCTACGGCGCCAACTCCAAGCTCGACGTCGCCGCGCTGAGCGCCGCCATCGGGCTCGGCCTCACCTTCACGATCTGGCGCCTGGTCCGCCGCACTCCGCTCGACACGGCCGCCACTGGATTCGGCACGGGCATCAGCGGCGCGTTCGACGACATCCTGGCTGCCGGCAAGACGGTGCTGCACACACCGACCCTGGTGTACATCTTCCTGGCCGGGGCCATGATCTCGTTCGGGAACGGCATCGTGGGCTGGGGGCCGACCTTCGTGGCCAGAGAGTTCGATCTCACTGCCGCGGAAGGGGCGTCCATGCTGGGGCTGTGGGGACTGATCGGGGGAACGACGGGCACGCTGTTCGGCGGATGGCTCGCGGACTGGCTGCGACGACGCAGCGAAACGGGTCGCGTGCTGACCGTGGCCATGGGGATCCTGCTCGGCGGGCCGCTTGCGCTCTGGCTCCTCACCATCCGCGACCCCGGGCTGTTCCAGATCGTCTTTACCGTCGCCTTCTTCTTTCTCTCCTGGTACCACGGCCCGATGACCGCGGTGATCTTCGACGTGGTGCCGCCCCGGATCAGCGCGACCGTGGCCGGCGCGTACCTCCTGTTCATTCACCTTGCCGGAGACGCGATCGCACTCCCGCTGGTGGGTACGCTTTCGGATCGGTTCGGGCTGGATCAGGCGATCCTGCTGCTACCCTCCGTCGTGATCGTGGGCGGCGTCGTGGCGCTCTTCGCCACCCGCACGGTGCGGCAGGACATGAGCCGGGTCGAATCGAGAGCCGCGCGGCTGGCGGGACTCCCCTGAGCTAGGGAGCGCTGAGCGTGCGCTGGATGTAGCGCCACACCGCCCGGATCTCGTCGTCGGTCATCCGGCCCGATTCCACCCAGGGCATCTTCTCGGGGTCGAGCACGGTGCCATCCGGCCGCCGCCCTTCCCGCAAGGCTCGAAAGAAGTCGGACTCGGTCCAGCTCCCGATATGCGCGCGGTCCAGCGCCGGCGCGTCGGGGTTGGCGTCGCCCTTGAGCGCCATGCCGTGGCAGGCCCGGCAGCCGCCGATGCTGGCGAGATATCGACCGTACTCCAGGGTGACGCCGGGCTCGAGCTCCGGCCGGGCCGCGCTGTGATCGACCAGCTCGACCGGCAGCAGTGGAAAGCCGCCGAAGAGGTACAGCGCTCGGGCCACCGGCGCGACACGGGGCGCCGGAACCTCCCGGTCCACCGGCGGCAGACTCCGCAGGTAGCCCAGCAGCGCCGCCAGGTCGCGGTCGCTCATCGCGCCATAAGCCTCGGCGGGCATGAATACCAGCGGTCGACCGTCGGGCCGCACGCCGTGCCGGATGGCCCGCTCCAGGTCGGCGTCGGTGAGCGCCCCGATCCCGCCTTTGCCGGCCGTCAGATTGCCGGCCCACAGCCGTCCGAACGCAAAGTTGTCGGCGATGACCTTTCCGCCGTAATCCGCCCCGTGGCATCCGGAGCACTTGCCCAGGACCTCGACGAGGTGACGGCCGTGGGCCAGCGCGGCGGAATCGGTGCGGGCGTGCACTTCGGCAGCGGGGAACTGATAGACTCGCTGGAGCCGTGCCCCGACCACCCAGTAGACGACTGCCAGAGCCACCATGACGAAGGCCACCAGGCCGAGCAAGCCATAGCCGATCCGGCGGAGCCACCGCGCCACGAAACCTCCGGATGATACGGGACGGCGAGGAGACTAGGTTGCGGCCCCCTCGCCTGTCAATCGGCCCTCGGCGGGCCTCCGACTCAACGGGTTTGGGCGCCCGTGGCCCAGGCTACCCGGCAGATTGTCAGCGCACGCTGCGGTAGATGAGGTCCATCAGCTCGTCGTACATCGCCTCCGCGCGGTCCGGATCTCCCGACCCGATCGCCTCGGCGGCGCAGTGGCGCAGGTGATTGTGCAGCATCGCCCGGCCCACGCCCCTGAGCGCTTCGTGCACCGAGGAGACCTGAGTCAGGACTTCGGCACAGTAGCGCTCCTCCTCCACCATCTTCTGCAGTCCGCGGACCTGGCCCTCGATCCGCCGAAGCCGGGTGAGCACCGAGCGCTTGATCTCGGGATCCACCGCCACCGCGTGACGGTCTCCGTGGTGCTGGGTGCCGCAGGCGCACGCGACCGTGATGTCAGACATCGGCCATCCTTTCCCGGTGAGCGCCCACGCGCCAGCCCAGTCGGCGGAGGCGCAGGCTGTTGCTGACGACGGTGACGGAGCTGACGGCCATGGCCGCTGCCGCCATCGTCGGCGTGAGCCGGAGCCCGAAGGCCGGGTAGAGCGCGCCCGCGGCGACCGGGATGCCGATCACGTTGTAGACGAAGGCCCAGAAGAGGTTCTGCCGAATCACCCGCATGGTGCGGCGGGCGAGCAGGATCGCCTCCGGCACTCCGCGAGGGTCGCCCCGCATGAGGGTGACGGTTCCGGCCTCCATCGCCACATCGGTCCCGGTGCCCATCGCGACGCCGACGTCGGCCTGGGCCAGCGCAGGCGCGTCGTTGAGCCCGTCCCCGACCATGGCGACCGAGCGCCCCTGGTCCTGCAAACGTCGAATCTCGGCCAGCTTGGCTTCCGGCAGCACGTCCGCGACCACCCGATCCACCCCCACCGCACGGCCGACCGCCGCCGCCGTGGCCGAGGTGTCACCGGTGAGGAGCACCGTCTCGAGCCGCATCCGGCGGAGCCGAGCGACCGCCTCGGCGCTCTCGCGCTTGACCGGATCGGCGACGGTGAGGAGTCCCCCCAGTGCGCCGTCCAATGCGACGAACAGTGGGGTGTGTCCCTCGGCGGCAAGGCGGCTGGCGTCGTCCGCCAGCGCCGACGCGTCCACTCCGAGCTCCTCGAGAAACGCGCGGTTGCCCACCGCGACCCGGCGTCCCGACACGCTGCCGACGACCCCGCGCCCGGTGCGCACCTCCAGTCCGGACACCGGGTCGAGCGGGAGACCTTGCCGCTCGGCCTCCGTCACGAGTGCCTCACCCAGCGGATGCCCGCTCAGGCGCTCGACCGACGCGGCGAGGCGGAGGAACTCCGCCGAGGACGTCTGCTGCGGCAGGATCTGCTGGACCACCGGCCGGCCCTCGGTGAGCGTGCCGGTCTTGTCGAACACCACCGTCTGGATCCGCTCACTCCGCTCCAGTGCCTCGCCGCCCCGGATCAGGATGCCCAGCTCGGCGCTCCGGCCGGTCGACACCATGACGGCGGTCGGCACGGCGAGCCCCATCGCGCAGGGGCAGGCGATGATCAGCACGGTGACCGCCGCCACCAGGGCATTGAGGAAGGCGGGCTCGGGCCCGAAGTCGAACCAGAGCACGAAGGTCCCGATCGCCACCGAGAGCACGACCGGCACGAACACCGCGCTGATCCGGTCGGCCAGACGCTGAATCGGCGCGCGGGCGCCCTGGGCCTGCTGCACCAGCCGAATGATCCGGGAGAGCGCGCTGTCGGCGCCCAGACGATCTACCCGGAAGTGGAAAGCGCCGTTCCGGTTGAGGGTGGCTCCGACGACGCGGTCTCCCACGTCCTTCCGCACCGGCACCGGCTCGCCCGTCAGCATCGACTCGTCGACCCAGCTGCCGCCGGCCAGGACCACACCATCGGCGGGGACGGTCTCACCCGGCCGCACCACGACTTCGTCGCCCATGCGGAGCGCCGCGAGCGGGATCTCGGCTTCCACGCCGTCTCGCAGCGCGCGGGCGGCCGCGGGACGAAGCCCGATCAGCCTGCGGATGGCGCCCGAGGTACGGCCTTTGGCCCTCGCTTCGAGCAGGTTGCCCAACAGCACCAGGGCGACGATCCAGAGCACGGACTCGTAGTAGACGTGGGGCGCGACGCCGCGGCCGGCGAGCCACTGGTCCGCCGCGGTCGCGAACAGGGAGTAGACGAACGCCGCACCCGTGCCCACCGCGATCAGCGTGTTCATGTCGGCGCTGTGGTGGCGGAACGCGGTCCACGCCCGGGTGTAAAAGTGCCGACCGGCCCAGCCAACTACCGGAACGGTGAGGGCGAGCAGGATGAGCCGCAGGATCCGCGGGGAGACGGAGTACATCCCGGGAAGGATCCGGTGCACCAGCGCGGAGAACGGCGCCATGAGCAGCATCAGGGGATCGCTGCCGTGGCTGAGCGACTCCATCAGCGGCATGCTGAACACCATGGCCAGTGCCGCGGCGGCGAGACTCACCGCCAGCTTGCGCCGGAGCTCGGCGATCTCTTCGGCGCGGGCGGCGTCCTGCGCGCGGAGCAGGGATTCGGGCGACTCATCGGGGCGAGGGAGCTCCGCGCCGTATCCGGTGGCGCGGATCGCATCCACCAGCGCCTCGGGCCCCGTGGCCGACGGATCGAAACTGACGGTGGCCGCGCCGGTCATCAGGTTGACGCTGGCCGCGCTCACTCCGTCGTGCCGCTCGAGGGTGCGCTGGATTCGGGCGCTGCAGGCGGCGCAGGTCATCCCCGAGACGGGGATGGTGCACTGCTCCACCGACGACTGCGTCGTCGTCATCGGGCCGTGCCTCCGTCCGCCGCGCGGGCGACCAGACGACCCCGGACCATCCCCATGCCGCAGGTGAACTCGTAGGTGCCCGGCCGCACTGGGGTGAACTGCACCGGGGTGACCTGGTGCGCGGGAAGGAAGGTCCGGATGCCGAAGTCGGGAACGACGACCTCTTCGGTACAGCCCGAGGTTTCCCGCCGCTCGAACTCGAGCCGCACCGGCCGGCCGGCCTCCACCGTGACGACGGATGGCGTGTAGCCGCCTTCGACCACGATGCGAACCGACTGCGGCCCCGAGCCGCGGCTGGCGGCGACGACCGGGCGCCGCGCGGCCAGGAAGAAGTACCAGTTCACCCAGGCGATCGCCGCGATACCGAGAAGCGTGACGCCGATCTGCAGGGACGTCATGGCTGGAGAGTGGCGCGGTAACCGGCGTCGGCGACCGCGGCCTCGAGCACGGCGGGAGTCACGCGCGCTCCATCGTAGCTCACCTCCGCCCGTCCGATCCGCACGCTGTCCACTTGGACGCCGGGGACCCGGGCGAGGGCCTGATTGACGGCGTTGAGACAGTGTCCGCAGCTCATGCCGTCGATGTGGAGGATGGCGTGTTCCATGTGTGGCTCCCAAGAGGGTTCTGATGGAGAATTGTAGATAGGGGGAGGGGGTATGTCAACGGTGCAATCCATATCATGCTGATGCAGCAGCTTGCAACCGCTGTGGGCAGGACGCGACGGCGCCCTCCACAGTCCACAGCGCCTGCCTGATCGTGCACGACTATCTCACTCCTGCCGAACAACTTCCCTGCGCGCGGCACTCGGCACACCTCCTGCCCTCTGCCTGCCTCCCATGGAGCCTCCCCGTCCCGGGCCACTCGTCCCTCTCCTGCGGCTGGATCAGGTGCTCGGCGACCGCCTCGCCCTCGCCACCTGGCACGAGGTCCTGTCGGACGCTATCGGCGCCGACCTGCCACACGATCTGCTCGGCCTCTGGCTCTTTCCCCGCGAGGGTGGTGCGGTGCTGCTGGGGCCCGAAGCCCTGGCCCAGGACGACCTCGCCGTTCCGCTCCCGTCCCCCCAGCTCCAGCCGGCGCAGCTCGCGCTGGTCGAGGCGATTGTCCGCGACGCGGGATACGCATCGGTCGTCTGCGTGCCGGTGCGCTTCGGGCGCCGCGACGTCGGCCTCGTGCTCCTGGCCGATCTCCGCGAGCACCGCTACGACAGCGTCGGCATCGGCGTGCTCGAGCTCGTGGCGCAGCGCCTCGCGCCCACTTTCGGCCGACTCGCCCGGCAGTGGAACTCGGCGCACGGATCCCAAGCCTTCCAGCTGGAGCGGATGGCGGCCCTGCTCGACCTGGTCGCCCAGGTCTCGACCGGCGCGGCCACGCCGCAGCGGCTGGCCCACGCGCTGAGCCATGCGCTCGATCCCCTCCTCCCGCATGACCGGTTCGAGCTCCTGCTGGGCGACGCGACCGGCAGCCGCTACTACCGCCTGGGAGAACATGCCGGCGGCACTCCGTGGTCGGACCCGTCGCTGCTGCTCGAGCGCGAGTCGCTGGATCTGATGGGGTTGGCCAACGGGGAGGGACGTGTGGTGCTGGGCGATGCCGCCCGCCAGCGCGGCTGGCCTCGGGGCTACTTCACCGCCGCCGAGCCCGGCGCCGCCGAGCTCCGGGCCGTGGTGGCGGCTCGGACGGTGGGCCCGGGGCGCTCACCGATCTGGCTCCTGGCGGGAAGCGTCGGGGCCGATCTCTATGACGAGCACGACGCCGAGCTTCTGGCGAAGGTCGGTGCGCTGATCGCGCCCGAGGTGACGCTGCTGGTGGAGCGAGCGCTGCTCCGTGAGACGCCGCCCGAGCGGCTGAGCCCGGCCGAGCCGTTGCTGGAGATCGCCCGGCTGCTGGCGGTCGGAGCCGATGCCGCCCAGACGGTGCGCGAGGTGGCCGAGCGGGCGGGCCGTTTTCTTCCGTTCGACGACCTGCGAATCGCCCTCAGACTGAGCGAGGGAGATCGCGCCGTGCTGTTCGCGCCGGGCGAGCGGAAGGCGATCCCCGATCTCCCCTCCCTGCCCGTAGCCGGCACCGGTCTCGGCCAGGTGCTGACCGGAGAGGCTCCTCGGCTCTTCGCGCTGGTGGCCGGCGAGGCCCGGCTCATCGTTCCTCTCCGGGTACAGGGCCGGGTGCATGGCGCGCTGGTCCTGACCGCGGCGCCCCCCGCCGTGCTGAATCCCGCCCATCTCGAGCCGGCCCAGCGCCTGGCCGACGTCCTCGCGCCTCATCTCGAGCTGTTGCGCCGGGCCGCGATGCTCCCCCAGCCGTTCCGGCCGGGCTGGAAGCGGGAGCACCGCGCGTAGCCGTCGTTCCTTCTACACTCGTTCCGCCACCGGCTGAAGTGTGGCGTCCCCTTCCGGCACCCGGCCGACCGCCCGGCGCAGCACGTACGCGCCCAGCAGCACCAGCCCGAACATGCAGACGATCACCGGTCCGGTGGGCAGGTCGTAGTGGAAGGAGATCCACAGTCCGCTGGCCGAGGCGAGGATACCCGCGAGCCAGCTGATGGCGGCGAGCGCCCGATGGCGGCGGGTGAACTGAAACGCCACCGACGCCGGCACCACCAGGAAGGAGAACACCAGCAGCACGCCCGCGATCGGCACCGAGAAGGTGATCACGATCCCGAACGAGAGATAGAACAGGAAGTCCCACCAGCGGATGCTCCAGCCGTTCACGAGCGCCGTCTCCGGCTCGAACGAGATGGTCAGGAATCGACGTCGCAGGGCCCAGTGGAAGATCCCGATCACCGCGTAAATTCCCGCCAGGCGCGCGATCGTGGGCCAGTCCACCCACAGCAGGCTGCCGACCAGGATGTCCTTGATCGCCTCGCCGCCGCGCGGAGTCCGGTCCGCCACCAGGATCGCGGCCGCCGAGGCGACCACGTACACGATGCCGATGATCGCCTCCTGCGGCACCACCCCCCGCTCGTCGGTGCGGGTCATGGCGAAGAGTGCCGCCCCCAGCGTCGTGAAGCCCAGCGCCCAGGCGAGCGCCGTCGTCGAATCCGGCTGGCTGCCCGCCAGGATCGCGACCGCGGACCCGAGCGCCGCCATCTGGGCCAGCGACAGGTCCACGAAGATCACTTCGCGCGCGATGACGTGGAGCCCGAGGTACGAATGGATCGCCACGATGACGAGGCACGCCACCAGCGGCGGCAGAAAGAGACTCAGATCCATTACGACGCTCCCCCGCCGAAGCCGGCGGCCAGCCCGCTCACCCAAGTGTTGAGCAGGTCGAAATAGGTGTTCACGCCCGGCGCGCCACTGGTGTTCTCCGGCACGATCACGGCCTTGGCGCCGGTCCGCTCCGCCACCTGGCGGATCTGGTTCCGGTCGAAGTAGTTCGACGCGAAGAGCACGGGAATCTTCCGCTCCTTCATCAGCGCGATGACGTCCTGTACGTGCCCCGGGGTCGGCGGGATGCCCGGCTTGGCCTCGATGTACTCGGCGCAGCTGACCTGGAAGCGGTGACTGAAGTAGGCCCACTCCTTGTGGTAGCAGGCCATCTCCTTGCCCCGGAACACCTCGCCCTGCTTGAGCCAGCCGCCCAGCCGTTCCATCAGCGGCTTGCCCTGGTACTGCTGCTTGCCCAGGAAGTCGAGCAGCTTGTCGCTGTCCAGCAGCGAGTAGGCGGTGGCCGGCGTCAGGATGCCGACCAGCTCCTGGCCCATGGTTGCTTCCAGCACCCGCTTCTCGAAGTCCTGCTCCTTGCCCGTGAAGAAGGCCGCGTTCTCGGGGGACACGCGCTTGAGTCCCCCGAGGATGTTGCGGGCGATGATGATCCCGTTGAGCGGATCGGTGTGGATGTGCGGGTTGCCGTCCACGTGGATGTCGCCCTGGCTGCGGCTGAGCGAGGTGGGCACCTCGAGCAGGTGGATGCCGGTGAACGCGGTGACGTAGCCGGGACCGCCTTCCGACACCTTCCGATTACCGGCCCGGTCGAGCAGCGGGGCCACCCAGAGCTCCAGGTCCATGCCGGTGGTCACGAACATGTCGGCGTCGCGCAGCACGGCGACGAAGCTGGGCTTAGGCTGAACGAAGTGGGGATCCTCGTCGCCCTGGGCGATCGAGGTGACCGTCGCCTTGTCGCCCACGATTTCCCGGGTAATGGCGCCGTAGGTGGTGAGACTGGTGACGATCTTGAGCGGCGCGGCCTCCGCCGGTCGGGCGGCGGGTGGTCCACCCGGAGCGGTGAGGGCGAAGGCCGCGGCGATGAGTGTGGTCAGCATCTGCATTGGCTCCCTGTCAGTAGGTCTCGTGCTTGTGCGGCCCCATGGCGAAGACCGCCTGAAGGGTCAGCAGGTTCTGGGTACCTTCGATCTCGTTGTCCCGGTGTTCCCCTTCCACGCGGAGATAGACGAATTCACTCTGCCACCAGGTGAGGGAGGGCGTGATCCGCCACTCGGTGTCGTCCGGACCGCGCGGCGCCTCCACCCAGTCGTATCGGGTGGCCGCGATCCAGCGGCGATTGAGCCGGGCCGTGAGGTCGACGAAGGTGCCGTATCGGTCGGTGGTGATACCCGCCTCGGTGGCGTGGAGGCGGTACCCCTCCGCGCGGAAGGTGACCTCCCGCCTGGTCCCCGCCTCCGGCGGACGCCAGGTGAGCCGAAAGTCGAGCCCCGCCAGCCGGCTTCGGAGGTCGCTGTCATCGTCGTTGCCGCCCACGCCGGTGATGCCGATCTGGGCGTAGGTACTGCGATTGAGCTGCCAGAAGTTCTGCAGCCGAAGCAGCAGGCTGGGCTGGTGGCCGTCGCCGAAGAGCGTCTCGCTCTCGGCGGTGGTCCCCTGGACCCAGACCTCGTGCGTGCCGCCCAGGAGCGACACCGGGAGCGTGGTGTAGAGGGAGACCCCGACGCCGCTCAATCCCTCGGGCGCGAGGAAGCGCTGATAGACCAGCGGATATTCGGTCTCGGGGAGCGCGTGCAGGTGCCAGCGGTTGAGGTCGCCGAGCTGCTGGCGGAACTTCCCGACGTCCACCCGAAGCTTGCCGGGAAGGCCGGTCCAGTAGAGGTACCCCTCCTCCACTCCGACTTCATCGTTCTCGAAGCTGAGGAAGATCTTGGCGGTGGAGTACGGATCCAGGGTGGACTGCAGTCCCACCTCGAACTCCCGTGCCAC
>DATEIR010000019.1:0-21698 GCA_035278885.1 Gemmatimonadales bacterium
CGACGGCGCGGGCCAGGCGCTCCAGGTCAGGGGCCGGGGGCCGGTCCGCCTCCAGGGCGGCGACCGGCGGCCGCAGGGCCCGGAGCCGGCCGTGGAGGCGCTCGACCCCCTTCCCGGGCCGCAGCGGGCGGAGGAACTCCAGCCCCTGTGCCGCGCACAGCAGCTCGGCACCCACCACCCGGCGGGCATTGCCCAGGATCCGCTGCGCCTTGTAGGCGGCGGCCATCCCCATGGGGACGAAATCTTCCTGGTTTGCGTCCGTGGGGATCGACCCGATGCTGGCCGGCATCGCCAGGGCCCGCGACTCCGCGACCAGCGACGCGGCGGTGATCTGGACCATCATGTAGCCGGAGGAAAGTCCCGGATCGCGGGTCAGGAACGCCGGGAGGCCCTGGGACAGGTCCGGGTTCACCAGCCGCTCGACCCGCCGCTCGGCGATGGCCTGCAGGGTGGTGAGCGTCATGGCGAGTACGTCGAGTGCCTGGGCCACCGGCTGGCCATGAAAGTTACCCCCCGAGATCACCTCACCGTCGGGAAACACCAGCGGGTTGTCGGTGGACGCGTTCAGCTCGACCTCCGCCGTCGTCTCGGCGAACCGGATGGCGTCCGCCACGGCGCCGAGCACCTGGGGGGCGCAGCGTAGGCTGTAGGCATCCTGAACGCGAGGGTCGTCCTCGCGGTGGGACTCCCGGATCTCGCTGTCTTCCAGCAGGCGCCGCATCAGCTCGGCCGCCTGGATCTGGCCCGCGTGCGGACGGGCCTCGTGAATTCTCGGATCGAGCGGCACCGGGGTCCCGCGCAGCGCCTCCAGGCTCATCGCGGCCGCGCCGGCCGCCGTTCGCCAGAGCACCCGCGCGTCGTGCACCAGCAGCGCCAGCATCGCCGTCTGCGCCTGGGTGCCGTTGATGAACGCGAGCCCCTCCTTGGGCGCGAAACGCACCGGAGAGAGCCCGGCGGCCGCCAGCGCGGCGCCCGCGGGGCTGGCGCCGCCCGGGCCCGCCACCTGGCCTTCCCCCATGAGGGCCAGGGCCACGTGACTGAGCGGGGCCAGGTCGCCGCTGGCACCCACGCTTCCCTGCTCCGGGACCCAGGGGACCACGCCGGCATTGAGCATGCCGACCAGCGCCTCCACCAGCTCCGGGCGCACGCCGCTGGTGGGACGGAGCAGCACATTGGCCCGGAGCAGCATCAGGGCCCGCACCACGTCGGCCGGCAGCGGGTCACCGACCCCGGCCGAGTGGCTGCGAATCAGGTTGATCTGGAGCTGATCGAGCTGGTCGGGCGCGATCCGGACGTTCGCCAGCTTGCCGAAGCCGGTGTTGATGCCGTAGATCGTCTGCCCTGAGGCGATCGCCGCCTCCACCAGGCCCCGGCTGCGGACCAGCTCCGCGCGCGCGGACGCAGCGAGCTCGACCCGGACGCCCGGCGTCCGTGCGGCGCGGACGACGCCGGCGACGCTGAGGGAACGGCCGTCGAGTGTAAGGGTGGGGGTGGACATCGCCCCGAACATCGCTGCCCGGGGCGAGAGAGACAAGGCGGGTTACTTGTGGATCGTGTGCCGGAGCAGCCTGTCGCCGGACGCCACCAGGAGCTCGGGATTGCCCGGATCGGTCTGGAAGGCCCAGTCGAACATGATGAACGTCTCGCCCACGTGGGTCACCCGCAGCGCCCCATAACGCTTGAACCCGTCCTGACCGTCCATCTCGAAGATGTAGCCGAAGCCGGGGACCGCCTGGATCCCGGTCGTCTGGTAAACCTGGTCCGGGGCGAAATCGATACTGGTCAGATCCTCCACCATACGGCTGTCGTCGGCGTATTCGACGCCGGTGCCGGGGCGAACCGGGGTCAGGAACATGTCGCCGTTCAGGTCGCGGTCCAGGACGAAGTCGATGCTGGCGCCGTGCCCGTTGCTGATCAGGCCCAGCTCGGCGTTCTGCGCCTCGTCGTCGTTGTTGAGATCCTGCCAGAACCGGAACCCGCTCACGTCCGCTCGATCCTGCACCGGAAAGAGGACGACGTTCCGTGCATCGGGACGCGGCGTGTCGGGACGGACGGGAGACCGGTCGCTCTCGACCCCATCCACGCTGAAGGCCGTCACGCTGAAACAGCGGGGCACGCCGTTTTCCAGCGCGCCGACCAGGAACTCCGGGGCGACGGTCGTGCCCTCGAGCTGCCAGTCGGTGCCGCAGAGCGGCGGGTCGGCATCCAGATTGAAGCTGGTGGTATAGACCCGATAGTTCTGGAACAGGCCGGGGTCGGCCTGGAAGGGATTGTCGGACCAGGTCAGCGCCACGGCGCCGTCGAGGCTGGTGCTGGAGAGAGAATTCGGCGATTCGGGCGGGGTCCCACTGCCGGTGCCGTTGTTGTCGTCGCCGCAGGCCGCGAGCACCGCCAAGAGGGGAAGCCACCAGCCGCGCATGAGTCGTCTCCGATGGGGATACGGGAATGTTCGTGCAGGAGCCATGCCAGGGAAAGCGCGTCCGTCGAGAACCCGGGTAAAGGGCCTAAGAACACGCGCCCGAACATCTTGCGCCCTCGAGACGCCCGGCCGCCACCATCGGGTCGAAGCGCATCCGTCCTCGAAACCGATCACTGCTCGAAGGTGGTCTGGTCGTAGTCGAACTTGAGGTCGGGCAGATCGGTCAGGTAGATCGAGAAGTAGAAGGCGAAATTGCCGTTCGGATTTCTCACGAAGTTGAAACCTGCCCGCCACTCGTGCAGCTCGCGCTCCAACCGGACCACCTGGGAGGAGAACTCGCCATCGGTGATGTTGTACTGGGTGTCCCAACTCACCGACCAGAACGGGGTGGGTGAGAAGCCGGTCGTAACCTGCAGATTCTGCAGCTCAGGCGTGTCGCGACCCGGGATGGGGCGCGTGCGGCTCAGCGAATAGGTGAAATTGGCGGAGAAGCCCCGGCTGGTCGCGAGTGGCACGTCGTGGGTGCTGTAGAAGCTGCCGGGGCGCTGCCGGCGGCCCCCCTGAGCCTGGTAGGGAGGCATGATCTCCCCCCGTCCGCGACCGGTCGACTTCCCGCCGAGACCGAAGATCGAGCCGATCGCCCGCACGGTGTTGCCCGAGATCGCGAAGCTCGCGCTCACGTTCTGCAGGAAAGGGTCGAAGCTCGCCGTGTCGGTGCCGACCGTGCCGCGCCAGAGATCGTGGGTCAGGCTCAGGTTGAAACCCGGGAGCAGGTCGCTCAGGAAGTTGTTGGTGATCGCGTCGGTCACCCAGCCGGTCCGCCCCGGCTTCTTGGCCTGCTCGAAATCGTAGGTCAGCGCACTGGTGCTGATGCTGAGGATCCGGAGCTTGCGGTCGTCGGCGGACGTGGTGTCGCTGCCGGACGCGGGGCGCTCCTTTCCCTCGAACACCTGGTTCAGCCCCACGGTCAGCTGCTGGCGGGCGTCGCTCCGGAGCACCACCGAGTCTCCCGGTCCCGCGATCGCCCGGGCGAATTCCACAGGCACGTCGGCCGAGGGCTCGTAGTTCCAGGTGATGACCGGGGAGAAGCTGTGCCGGATGCGGGAGAGCGGACCGATACCGGGGAAGAACGCGAACAGGGTCGGCGACGAGCCCACGCCGAAGCGGAAGCGCTTGGACTGCTGGACCCAGTTCCCGTTGGTGTTCCGGTTCCGCAGCGCGAACGGCTGGCCCGCGGCCGCGTTGGCGATGCCGAGCACCGGCTGGAACTTCCAGGAGCCGCGGAAGAGCACCGGGAGGTTGATGCCGGTGTCCCAGTCCAGCGTACTGCTGAAGTCCTGCGCGAAGACACGGGTGACCGCCACCGAGTCGTTCGGATCGGGGGTCGACTCGTCGGGAAGTCTGAACGTGACCGAATCCCGGGCGGTGGTGAGCTGGTCGGTCGCCTGCAGCGAGTTCTGCCAGTTGAACCCGCCGATCCGGATCGGGGTGTCGAAATTGAGCGCCGTGACCCGGTTGCTGCCGGTCTGCGCAATGGTGTCGAGTCCGCCGCCCGGGAGAGTCTGCACCACGTCGGGCAGCAGGGTCCGGGAGTTGGTGTTGTTGGTGAAGCTCAGCCCGGGCGACCAGGTGATGCTGTTGCCGAATCCGATCGGTACCGGCGCGAGCGTCACGGCCGGGAGCAGCTGCTGCACGCTCCGGTCGCTCAGGCTCTGCCGCCGGTTGCCGCCCACCGTGAACGTGCCCCAGTTGTACCGCTTCGAAAAATTGAGCGAGCTGGTGATCTGCTGGGTGTTCTGCAGCGGATCGATGGCGTTCTCCCGGATGATGCGCGTGTCGCTCGCGTAGTTGAGGCTCAGGTTGAGGCTGGTCGACAGATCGAAGGCCTGCCGGTGGTCCCAGTGGATCGCCAGGCCCGACCCGCCTTCCGCCTGCCGCTGCTGGTTGACGCCGAAGGTGCCGTCCACGAACCGATTCAGCCAGCGATACTGCCCAGCGACCCCGTATTGGACGTACCGGTTGGCGAACCAGTCCAGCCGGCCGGTCAGGTCGAAATAGTCGCTCGGCGCCCAGTAGTAGCCGATGTTGGCCACCTGGCGGTTGTAGTTGCGGGTGGGCCGGACCAGGTCGTTGATGCCGAACTGCGGGATCAGCACGCCGGAGTGCCGGCCGGGTCGAAGATCCTGGAAGATGAACGGCAGCCACAGAATCGGGACGTCGCGGACATAGAGCGTCACCGGCCGGGCGACCAGGGTGGAGCGGGACGTCCACTTCACCTCGCGGGCGGAAAAGTGATAGTGCGGCGTGGGCAGGTCGCAGCTGGTCATCTGGCTCTTGCCGGCGTAGATCCGGCTGGAGCTCGAGTCCTGGGCCACGTTGCCGCGGATGAACCAGACGGTGGAGCCCTCGGTGAAGTTGGTCAGCGCCTCCGAGACCGTCCCCCGCCGCCGGCAGGTGTCGTAGCGGATGCCGACGCCGACCAGCACCTGCCCCCGGTCGAAGAGGTGCGGATCGCCGCTCGCGTCGAGGATGCAGCTGTCCCGCAGGTAGGTGATCGAATCCGCCTCCAGCGTCGCGCCCTGGCGCTCGGTCAGCGCCTGGCCCTGGAGGTGGACCCGCTGGTCGCGCACGAACACCGTGGCGGAATCGGACCGGTAGCGGGTGGCGCGGTAGCCGGGCCGGTTGAGCAGTGACTGGGTGGTCGAGTCGGGCGCCGCGAAACTCCGGGTCGGGGCCGTGGGGATGCCGAGCCGGCGGGCGGTGGCGCTGTCGAGCGACTGCCCGGGGGCGATCGCCCCCGGCCCCGCACCCGTGGTGTCCCCTCGGGCCCGGGCAGCCCGGAGCGAGTCCAAGCGGGGCACCGGCTGCTTCGCCGGCACCTGCGCGCTCGCCTGGCCGCTCGGCACTCCCAGCAGGGCCAGCAGCACCACTCCCGCCGCGATCGCCGCCTTGCGGCGCCGGTGCACCAGGGCCGAGCCCGCGACCCCGACCTCGTAGAGCAGCAGGAGCGGCACCGTCATCATGATCATCGAGAGGACGTCCGCCCCCGGCGAGAGGACGGCCCCGGCGATGCAGGCGAGCACGATCGCGTACCGGCGGAAGCGGTGCAGCTCACCCGGGCCGATGACGCCAAGCCAGGAGAGGATGATCAATACGAGCGGAAGCTCGAAGCTGATCCCCAGCGCCAGGCAGACCTGGAGCACGAACCCGAAGTAGTTGTCGTAGGTGATGAACGGCGCGATGGCTTCGCTCTGGAAGCTGAACAGCACCCGGAGCGCCTGCGGCACCACGAACAGGTAGGCCAGGATGGATCCGGTGAGGAAAAGCGCCAGCCCGACGAACAGTGCGGGGACCAGCGCGCGCTTCTCCCGCTCGTACAGCGCAGGCGCGAGAAACGCCCACGTCTGCCAGAGGATGATCGGCGACGCCAGCACCAGCCCCACCAGAAAGCCGAGCTTGAAGACGATCATCACCGGCTCGGTGGGGCTGGTCACCACCAGCTTGCCGCCCAGCAGGTACGGCGCGATGGGGCGCTTGAGCACGGTCACCAGCTGGAACTGCTGCACCAGCCAGAGGCCGACGGCGAAGCCCACGACCACCGCGCCGAGCGACCGCAGGATCCGCTGCCGGAGCTCCTCGAGGTGATCGAGGAACGGCATCTCCCCCGGAGCGCCGGTCATGGCGGGGCGACGCCCGGGCTCAGCGCCCGAGCGTCTTCAGCCGGTCGCGGGCCAGGGCGGCTTCGTCGGATTGGGGGTACTGCTGCACGACCCGCTGGTATGACTCGCGCGCCTTGGCGGTGTCCTTCCGACGCTCCGCCAGCAGCCCGAGGTTGTAGAGTGCCGAGCCGGCCCGGGGCGACTTGGGATACTTGTCCACCACCTGGCTGTAGTAGGCCTGGGCCGAGTCGGGGTTTTCCGATGCGTAGCTCTGCCCGATGAAGTAGAGCGCGTCGGGAGCCCGCTCGCTGGTCGGGTACTGCCGCAGCAGCTCGCGCAGGCCCAGGCGGGCGGTGCTCAGGCTGCCTCGGCGGAGCTGCGCCAGCGACGCCTCGTACATCTGGTCCGCCGAGGCCGACGCGGCGGCGGTATCGGCCGGGCGAGCCGAGTCGCCGGGCGACATGGGGGAGGTCCCTTCGATCTGGGCGCCCCGCGCTTCGAGCCGGGTACGCAGCTCGGTGAGCCGCTGCTGGCTCTGGCCCGTGAGCTCCTGCAGCTGAACCAGCTGCTGCTGGATGTTGTAGAGGTCGGTGCTCAGGTCGCCCTTGATCGCGGCCACGGTCTTCCGGTTGGCCATGAGCGAGTCCAGCACCTGCTGCTGCATCTGAATGACCTCGGCGAGCTGGGCGGCGCGCGCCGAGTCGCGGCGGGCCATCTCCGCCTTCATCAGCGACACCTCGCCCTGCACCATCTGCACGTCGCCCTTGGAGGCGCACCCGCTCAAGGCGAGTGCGCCGACCAGGGCCAGAACCGCCGGTCTCACTGCGGTGCGACGAGGTTGTCGCCGCCCGCCGTGACTTCGAACTCGTCACGACGGTTCTGGGCGTAGGCATCCTCGTCCGAGCCGGGGTTGAGCGGGCGCTCCTCACCGTAGGACACCACCTCCATCCGGCCGCCGTCCACGCCCTTGCTCTCCAGGTAGCGCTTGGCCGCGGCCGCGCGCCGGTTGCCCAGAGCGAGGTTGTACTCGTCGGAGCCGCGCTCATCGGCGTGACCGCTGATCCGGAGCTTCACGTTCGGGTTGGCCACCAGGATGGCCGCCTTGCGATCGAGCGTCGCCTGGTCGGCCTGGCGGATGTCGGCCTTGTCGAACTCGAAGTTGATCATGGTCGCCACCTCGGCCGAGAGCGCCTTGGCGCGCTCGGCGGCCTCGCGAGCCATCCGCTCCTTCTCGAGCCGCTCCCGTTCGGCGCTGTCGTCGACCGGGGCGGGCGCCGGTGCCGGGGCGGGCGCCGGCGCCGGCTCGGGCGCCGGCTCTTCCGGCGGTTTCTTCCCCCCGCACGCGGCGAAGAGCACGGCGGAGGTCAGCAGCATCAGGGAAGAGGCGCGCATCATCACTCCGAGTTCATGGGTTGGGAACGACCGCGGTCCGGCCCAGCCGGCGGGACCACGAAGGAAGCCGGGCGGCACCCGGAGTCTGCAGCTGCCGCACCCGGCCGGTTTCCATGTCGATGATCCAGATCTGCCGCCGGCCGCTCCGGTCCGAGATGAACGCGATATGGCGTCCGTCGGGAGCCCACGTCGGATCCTCGTTGCGGCCAGAGGACGTCAGCTGCCGCACCCGGCGGCCCGCGACATCGACCAGGAAGAGTTGGGGGCTGCGGGAGACGTCGCGGTGGAAGACGACATTGGCCCCGTCCGGCGACCATTCAGGAGCGTTCGAGGGACCGGTGGCGCCGTAATCGAAAGGCGCCAGGAGCTCCTGGTCGGTCCCGTCCGCGGCCATGACGTAGATCTGAGGCGGTCCGGCTCGCGTGGAGACAAACGCGATGCGTCGCCCATCTGGAGAAAATGTTGGTGACAAGTTGTCAGCGTAGCGTCCGACGGTCAAGCGTTGCGCGCAGCAGCGATCGGCCACATTGGCAGTGTAGATGTCGGTGCCGCTTTCGTCGGAGTGCGCGTACGCCAGCGTGCGTCCGTCGGGGGCGAACGCGGGCGTGATGTTGAGTCCGGTAGCCGGCCCCGGAGCCACCTGCGCGGCGCCGCCGGCGATCGGCTGGACCAGCACACCGCCACGCCCACCCTCCAGCTTGGTGTAGGCGAACCGCTGCCCGTCGGGCGACCAGACCGGCGAGAGTGACGTGACACCGTCCGGCGTCAGCGGCACCAGGTTGGAGCCGTCGCTGTCTACCTGATACACCCGGCCGCCGCTCACGAAGAGGAAACGGGTGGCCGCGACCCCCGGCGTGCCGCTGGCCCAGCGGGTGATCTCGTCCGCCAGCTGATGGACCTGCAGCCGGTACCCCGGGTCGGTCGCCCCCGTCAGTCCGACGGTCTGCTGATTGCGAACCTTCGAGGCGTTGAGGTCGTGCAGCCGCGCGGTGACGCCCCCCGCCGCCTCGACCAGCTCGACCGCGAGCTGGGCCCCCAGCGTCTTGTAGATGCCGTAGTTGACGCCGCCGGTACCGGGATCGCCGGACGGAGCGTCGTCCACCTGGATCATCTCGAAGAGGTCGCTGTAGTCCAGGTCGCGCCGGACCATCGCGCGCAGCGTGTCCAGCCCGGACCCCGGCAGCACTACCAGGCCCGGACGCGTCCCCGGTACGTAGTCCACGCCTACCCGCACACCTTCGCGGAACTGGGTGGTATCCTGGGCGGCGAGGGGCGCCGCGACGAGGAGGAGTGGCAGGAGGAGCAGTCGTTTCATTGGGATGCCGGCTTGAAGTAGAAGCTCACGGGCAGCACGTCGGCCTCCCAGCCGTCGGGCAGCGGTCCGAAGGCGTGGGAGTTGCCCGCGGCCTCCACGGCGCCCTGGGCGCCGAGGTCGAAGGCAAAGCTCCCCGAGCGGGTCACGAAGTGGATATCCTGCACCGAGCCGTCGCGCAGGATCATGAAGCTGACCTCGGCGAAGGCGCCCTGCCGCGCCCCGTCCCGATCCCATCGCTGGTACACCTGATTCACGATGTTCCGGAGGTACTCGGGATAGGGAAACTGGAGGCCCGGCGTCTTGATGGTGGTCACGTCGGTCCCGGTGCTCGGCGTCTCACCGGGCGCGGGAGTGACCGGCGCCTGCGTCTTGGGCGGCGGCTCCCGATTGGCCTCGGTGGGCGGCGGACGCTTGGGCTCTGGCACCGGTGCCGTCTTGGCCGGCTTGGGCTTGGGCTCCGGCTTCACCGGGGCCGGCTTCTCCGGGGGAGGCGGGGTGGGCACCGCCTCGCGGGCGAGTCGCTGCCGCGGCGCGGGCGCCGGTGCGGCGAGCAGCTCCACCGCATAGACCGGAGGTGAGGGCGGGCCGCCTCGCGCCTGGGTGAAGAGGAAGGCCGCCGCGGCGGCGTGGACCAGCACCGTGCCGATCATCCCGGCGGTCTTGCCGGGCGGATCGCCCCGGTCGAGTGCGCGGACGATCACGGTGTCGATTCGTCCGCCGCCACGAGCCCGACGTTCTGCACCCCTGCCCCGCGCACGACCGCCAGCACCCGAACGACATCGCCGTAGGGCACCCGATCGTCCGCCTGGAGGTACACGCCGGTCGGCTTGCGGGTCGCCACCAGGCTGCGGAAGGTCACGCGGAAGTCGCGGTAGGTCACCGGAGTCTGGTCCACGAAGATGCGCCCGTCCCGATTCACCGTGACCACCATCCCCTCCTTGGGGGACAGCGGCCGGGCCTCGGCCCGGGGAAGCTCGACGTCGACCCCGCCCTGCATGATCGGTGCCGTGATCATGAAGATGATGAGCAGCACCAGCATGACGTCCACCAGCGAAGTGACGTTGACGTCCGCGTTGAAGGGCATTTCGCCCCGCTGGTCGCCCAGTCCGCCGCCCAGGCCCGCCATATCAGACCAGCCCTTCCCGAGCCATCGTGCCGATCAGCTCGTTGGCGAACCCCTCGAGCTCGCCGGCGAAGAGTCGCGTGCGGTTCACGTACAGGTTATAGGCGATGACGGCCGGGATCGCCGCCGCCAAGCCGGCGA
Organism: Gemmatimonadales bacterium; assembly: GCA_035278885.1. GTDB lineage: Bacteria > Gemmatimonadota > Gemmatimonadetes > Gemmatimonadales > GWC2-71-9 > CAVVWJ01. Next base: position 10,050 of record DATEIR010000019.1, read on the forward strand.
AGGTGGCCACCAGCGCCTCCGCCACGCCGGGGGCCACGGCGGCGAGGTTGCCCGAGCCCTTGGTCGCTATCCCAGTGAATGCGTTGATGATGCCGACCGTCGTGCCAAGCAGGCCGAGCAGCGGGCTCACCGAGCCGATGGTGGCGAGCCAGGGGATGTAGTGGCCCAGCAGATCCCGCTCCGCCGCCACCTCCTTCCCCAGGACCATCTTGAGCGCCTCCAGCTGGGTCATCGAGAGCGAGCTGCGGTCGGCGCCGCGCTCCTCCCGCAGCGCGCCCGGACGGAGCTCGCTGTAGAAGGTGATCGCCTCGCGGAAGAGCCGGTTGTACGGCGACGGCGGCTGCTTCATCACGGCGTGGTAGGCGTCGTTCAGCCGGGTCGTCCGCTCCATTTCGGCGAAGAAGCGGTCGGCCTGGCGGTTGAGCCGGCGGAATTGCCACCATTTGAGGACGATGATGAACCAGGAGACCAGGGAGAAGACGGCGGTGATGATGAGGACGATCTTGGTCTCGAGGCTGGCCGATAGCACCAGCTCGATCGGCGTCCGCGGCACCGCGCCGCCGGTCTGGAGGATCATCGCCCCTCCTTCTTGAACCACTCGATGAGCGGCTTGAGTCCGTCCTCGAACCGGACTTCGGGTGTCCAGCCGAGCACCGACTTGGCCTTGCCGATAGCCAGGGAGCTGCGGAAGAGCTCGCCGGGCCGAGGCGGGGCGAATTCGAGCTCCGGCGTCACCCCCATCACCTGCCCGATCGACTGCGCCAGGTCGAGCACGCTGCGCTGGGTACCGGTGGCGATGTTGATGGCGGGGGTGTCGAGGTCGCTGCCGGCCGGCAGCGCCGCCGTGCTGGCCAGGACGCTGGCCCGGGCGACGTCTTTCACGAAGACGTAGTCGCGGGTCTGCCGTCCGTCGCCGAACACCGTGAGCCGCTGCTTGGCGAGCAGACGGGACACGAAGATGGAGACCACCCCCGCCTCGGACTTCGGGTCCTGGCGCGGACCGAAGACGTTGGCGTATCGCATCGCCACACCCTCGAAGCCGCGCAGCGCGCCCAGCGCCCGGAGATAGTACTCGCCCGACAGCTTGCTCACACCGTACGGCGAGATCGGCAGCTTGGGGGCGGTCTCCGGGGTGGGTACCACCTCGGGGTCGCCGTAGACCACCCCACCGCTGCTGGCAAAGACCACCCGGCGGACCCCGCCGGCGCCGGCGCCATCGAGCAGGTTGGCGAAACCGACCAGGTTGATCTCCGCGTCGAGCGCGGGCTGGTCCACCGAGACCCGGACATCGATCTGCGCGGCATGGTGGTTGAGAACGGTGAATCCGCCGGTGGCGAGCAGTTCACGGGCCTCGGGAGAGCGGATATCGGCCCGGACGAATCGGGCGGCCGAGGGGACGTTGCGCTGGTGGCCGCGGGAGAGGTCGTCGAGCACGACGACTTCCCACCCGGCGGCGAGGTACGCTTCGGCGATGTGCGAGCCGATGAAGCCCGCGCCGCCGGTGACCAGAACCCGGCCGCTCATTCAGAATGGCTCATCAGAGGAGAATCTCCGGCAGATGGTTGCGCAGCAATATAGGTGGAGGGCGGGGGCGATTGGCAGCGGGCCTGCGAGTCACTGCCCAAAAAGCCGACGGGCGGCGCGTTGCAGCGCCGCCCGCCGGTGGTGCGGTTGTCTCGCGAGTCGTGGCTTACGGAAGCTTGGCGACCTGGACCACGCTGGCGCCCGGCTGAATGTCGGGCGAGATCACGTTCAGGACCCGGGCGGTGGCAGTGTGCTCCCGCACGTGGACCACCTGCAGGGTCGCCATCACCTCGTTGACCCGGACGCTGCCGTCCTCGAGGCGTTGCGGATGGCGGCGGATCTCGAACAGGTCGCCGGCGGCGACGCCGTCCTGTTTGCCCTTATCGAGGAAGACCACCATCTGGGGCTCCTTGAGATCCTGACGGCGAGGCCCGCCGAGCAGCGTGGCGTGCACGCCGGCCCTGACCGGCACCGCCTTGGCGCCGGCAGCCGGCACGAACGTCTCGGCCGGCAGTACCAGCTGGCCGCGCCGGATCGTGCCGTAGAGCGCGACGACTTCCGCCAGGTATCGTCCGTCGGCCGTGTCGATCACCCGGGCAAGGCCGGTCGGGACCACCACGTCGCCGAAGGGCTTGAGCTCCTGGCCGAGCTGCAGCACCAGCAGGCTGTCGCCGACCTGGTACACGGCGCCCTTCGGCGCCTGCACCGCGATCCTGGAGTACGGGAGGGCGTTGCTGTTCGACGGCTCGGCGTCGATCTGGGGCGGAGTCACCAGGTTGACGACGGCGCCGTAGGGCAGCGGCTCACCCTCGGTGAGGAACCCCGACGAGTGGAACTCGCTCCGGCGCAGCGGCCGGTAGGGCTGATTGGTGTAGGCTCGCAGCGTTTCCTGTAGCGATTGCCCCCGCGGCGGGCCGAAGAGGCGCGGTGGCGCCTCCGGGTCGCCGGCGGCGATCAACTGCGCGAGACTGGCCTGATGCCCCTCCTCTGCCGCCGGAGCCGGCTCGGGCTCGGCCGGCGCGGCCTGGGCGCTATCGGCCCCGCCCACGCCGGTCGCGGCGGAGTCCGGCGCCATCGCGATCCGCGCGGTCGAGTCCGCGGCGAGCGAGTCGGGCGCCGGCGTATCCTGGGCCGGCACCGACGCCACCGACGCGGAGCCGTCGAGGCTCAGCACCTCCCCGGGGTAGATCCAGTGCGGGTCTTCCACCACCGACGTGTTCCGGCGGTAGATGTCGGGCCACAGGAACGGATCGCCCTTGTAGGTCCGGGCAAGATCCCAGAGGGTATCGCCCTTCCGCACCGTGTGCGACGACGGCGCTGGCGCCTGTCCCAGCACGAGGGTTGGCGTAGCGGCAAGGGCGAGCGCGCCCAGCCAGGTCCAATGGTGCATACGCGGCATCGAGATCTCCCGGCGACGACGGGTCGGGGATGGTACGAGATCGGCGAACCCGGAACGATTCCGGGGCAGGAGGCGCAAGTTCGACGCCAGTGATGGCGCCCGCCGGGCCGAATGCCCAACGCATTGTGGGTGTGAGGTTTAACCCACTAGGGCAGGTCGTGGCAGCGGAACACCGTCTGGCGATTGGCCACTGCCCGTGGAGAAACGACGGGGCCGGGCATACCTCCCCTGACAAGCTTGGGCAGTCTCGGCAGGCGGGCAGGATCGGATTCGCCGACGCCGGCTCATGCGAGCGCCATCGGAGATCGAAACAGAACGGGCCTCCTACGGAGGAGGCCCGTCGGTACACCACGCTGGCCCGAGTCAGGACCCTCCCGGACCGGCGCCGCCCCGTGGCTCGTCGACTCGAGTGGCCTGGTCCGCAGTCCCGTCGCTGGAGAGAACGACGATCCTGTTTGCCGGCCCGGACCCGGCGTCATCGAAGCGCACCCGGGTGGTGGGCTCCGCGGCCACCTCGAAGAGACGTTGCGTCATGGGCGTGAGCGGGGAGGCGGGATAGGCGCCGTTCGAGTAGAAGAGCCGCCCCTCACGCAGGGTCACGCGGCGCTCGCCGTAGCGGCCCACGTACCGAGCGAGTGCGCGTGAGTCCACCGCGACCGGCCGGACCCGCGCCGCCTCGCGCGCTTCGACCCACTGGATGAGCCGTGCCGCCTCCTCCCTGTCCGCGCCCTGCGCCTGGGCTCGGCGATACGAGTCGCGCGCCTGGTCGAGCCGGCCCGCGGCCTCCTGCGCCCGGCCGAGCGACAGGCGCGCGGCGCCGGAGGCGGGTGAGTCGGCCACCGCCTGGCCGAGCACCTCGATGGACAGGCCGGTAAGCCCGCGTCCGGCGAAGAACTCGCCCAACTCGAGCACGTCGTCCGACGACAGGTGCGCCGACGAGTCGGCCCGGACGCGCCGGAGCTCGGTGCGCGCCGCCTCGGGGCCGGATTCCACGGCGGCTCGCTGGATCGAGCGTATCGCCGTCAGGCGCGGGTCGTCGAATCGATCGTACTCGGCGCGATGGCGCGACGGGGAGCCCCGGAACACGGGCCCCGCGAGTGCCTCGACCAGGGATGTCCCGTTGGAGGCGTTGGTGAAATAGACGAAGCCCGTGCCCCGCCCCACGTCGCCCGTCATGTAGCAGGTGAACCGCCGGCCGTTGTTGCCGCTGTGATAGAAGATGGGGCCGCCCGAGCCGTGCTCGATCCGCACCCCCAGGCCGACGGCGATGCCCGGGCTCGTCTCCCGTACAGGCGCCAGAAAGGCCTGCCAGGTTGCCCGCGACAATCCCCGCCCGGTGAGCACCGCCGCCACGAACCTGGCGTAGTCTGGTGCGGTCGTCAGCAGGGTGTAGGCCGCGTTGGGCTCCACCCAATGGTCGATCGGCGCGACGCGCCAGAGCCAATCCTTCGCGGACGCGGCGTTCGCCTCGAACCGTTCCTGCCAGACATAGCCCGAGCGGGGCATGCCCAGCGGCTCGAAGACCTCGCGCCGTGCGAGGGCTTCGAGCGACTCGCCGGTGACGCGCTCGACTGCCTTCTGCAGGTAGGTGAATCCTTCGCCCGAATATCCGTACGCCGTGCCCGGCTCGAACCGCAGGGCGAGCCGCTCACCACCCCAGTTGGGAAGGCCGGTGCCGTGCGAAAGCACGATCCGGGCGGTGATCCGCCCGGCACGCTCGTCGTGGATGCGGGGATACTCGAGCAGGTCGGCGAGCGGCCGGTCGAGGTCGAGCTCGCCGCGATCGGCGAGGCGGAGCACGAGGTAGGCGAATACCGGCTTGCTGAGCGACGCGGCCTCGAACACGGTCGCCGTATCTACGGGCGTGTCCGCGCTGTCGTCCCGGGTGCCGAACCCCCCGGCCCAGGCGACGCGGCCACTGCGCACCACGGCGATCGAGAGGCCGGGCACCCCGCTGATCCGCAGCAAGCGGGGAACCTCTTGTGCGAGGCGCGCGGTGTCCGGCTCAACGGCTGCAAGGGGAGGTGACGGAGCAGGCCGGCGGCACGCGTTCAGGGCGAGGAGGGCGATCATCAGGAGAGGCGAGCGCATGATGCCTCAAGATCACCGGCATCGCGCGCCCGCGCCAACCATCGGCGACGCCTGGCCGGCGCGGGAGAGAGTGAAGGGAGTCGAGCTGACCAGGGATCATCAGGGTGCCGGGGCGCGGCACCCTGGGATCACACCGCCGGGGGCTACCGGGCTAGAACGGGAGGTCGTCGTCCTCGCCGTCGAGCGCCTCGGGAAAATCTTCGAACGACTGATCCTTGCCTTTGGGCGCGGCGGCGCCCGCGGCCACCTTGGACGGCGCCGAGAAGGACTCCGCCCCATCGCCGCGGCCGCTCAGCAGGATGATTTCGCGCGCGGTGATTTCGGTGGTGTAGCGGGTCTGGCCCTCGCGATCCTGCCAGGACCGGTACTCGATGCTGCCCTCGACGTAGATCTTATCGCCCTTCTTGCAGTACTTCTCGGCGATGTCGGCGAGCCCCGAGCCCTTGTTGTTCCAAAGGATGACCCGGTGCCACTCGGTCTTTTCCTGCTTTTCGCCCGACTGGTTTTTCCACTGGCGGCTGGTGGCCAGCGACAGCGTGGCCACCCGGGAGCCGTTGGAGGTGCTGCGGACCTCCGGATCCGCTCCGAGGTTCCCGATCAGGGTGACTTTGTTGAGACTCCGGCTCACGTGCACCTCCAGGGTTCATGCAAAGGGGCCTACCAGATGTAGGGACCCGGGTAAAATGTAGGCCCGCCGGCCGCGGTCCTCAATCATCGCCCTGCGGCGATGAGCGTCGCTACGCAGGCTGACTCAGCTCCAGGCGGAGTACCACCGCGTCCTCCCTGGGATTCCGGTAGTAGGCCGAGCGCTGGCCCACCGGCCGAAACCCATGGCGGGTATACAGCGCGCGGGCCGAGGTATTCGACTCCCGAACTTCCAGAAAGACCTCATCCACCCGGGTCCGCCGGAAGGCGGCGAGCCCAGCCTGGAGCAGGGCCTCGCCCACGCCCCGCCGCCGGAACTCGGGCACGACCGCGAGGTTGAGGACCTCGCCCGTACCCCCCGCTTCGCGGCCGATCAGGTAACCCACGACCCCACGGGCGGCCTGGGCGGCCAGGACGAAGGTCCAGGCGGAGCCGAGCGCCTCGCGAAAGCTGGCCTCGCTCCACGGATCGCCGAAGCAGCGGCGCTCGATGGCCACGAGCGCCGGCGCGTCAGCGAGAACCGCCGGCCGGATCCGGTAGGGGCCGTCCATGCGCCGTCTCCCATCGTGCCTGTGCCTCCGCGGGCCGGCCGTAGTCGGGCTCCCACGAGGAGATCTCCGTGAGCCGGCGGGCCCCGCCGGTGCGTTCCACCAGGCCCAGCAGCGAGCGGGCCCGCGCCGCGCCGTCGGGCGAGCGCATCAGGGATCGGCCCGCCCAGCCTTCGATGACGGTCGCCACGGACTCCGGCACGTCTCCCACGAGATGGGAAGGCGCCGGGAGCAGCCGCCCGAGCTCCTCCGGCCGCCGCACGGCGGGCGCCAGCTCGACGGTGACCCGGCCCGGCTCGAACCGAAAGGCGCCGGCATACACCTCGCCCCGGAGCGCATCGCTCAGGGCCAGCACCAGCGATCCGTCGTCGGGCGCCACCCCGGCAGCCCGCACCATGAGCGACGGCGCGACCCACAGGGACAGCCCCCGGGCCTGCACCAGCGCCTTGGCGACCGACGCGCCGACCCGGAGCCCGGTGAAGCTCCCCGGTCCATCGCTCAGGGCGAGGCGTTCGACTGCGTCGAGCCCGATGCCGCGCCGGGCCAGCACCCGCTCAACCATGGGCAGCAGCGCGGCCGCGTGCCGGCGAGGCCCGACCAGGCTCTCCTCGACCGCGTCGCTCGGACGCGAGCCGACCGCCACCGACGCCCGATCGGTCGCCGTCTCCAGGGCCAGGATGATCAGAGCGACTCCAGCCCGCGGCGCTCAGGCTCCTCCAGGTGGTGCAGCCGGAACCGCGTGCTCGGCGCCGGCAGCCAGGCACCCGCGCGCTCGGGCCATTCCACCAGGATGGCGTCGCCTTCGCCCAGCAGACCCTCCCAGTCGAGATCTGCCGCCTCATCCGGTGTCCGCAGCCGGTAGCAGTCCAGATGGAAGATCGGTCCCCGCCGACCCCGGTACCGGTGCACCAGTGCGTAGGTGGGGCTGCTCGCCGGCCCGCTGACGCCGAGCCCACGGGTAATCGCCTTGATGAAGGTGGTCTTTCCCGCCCCCAGCTCGCCTTCGAAGGTCACCACCGCCCCGGGCGGGAGGTCCCGCCCCACGCGCTCGCCTTCGGCCTCGAGCTCCGGCTGGGTGAGCGCGCGGATCATGCCCGGCGCCGGACCCGTGGCGCCGCGCCGCGCTGCACATCCGGCGCCCCCATGGCCCGGAGCTCGTTGAGCTGATCGCGCAGCATCGCCGCCAGCTCGAACTCGAGATTGGCTGCCGCCTCGCGCATCTGCCGCTCCAACGCCTGGATCACGGCCGCGCGCCGCGCGGGATCGCGCAGATCCACCTGCTCCTGCACGGCCGGCTTGGGCTCGGGCCGCTCGGTCCGCGCGTCCGCCACGTGGGTCGAGAGCCGCACCTCCTCCATCGATTTGACGATCGAGCGCGGCGTGATCCCGTGCTCCTCGTTGTACCGCTGCTGCAGCTCGCGGCGCCGGGTCATCTCGTCCAGCGCCCGCTGCATCGAGCCGGTGATCCGGTCGGCGTAGAGGATGGCCCGGCCGTTGACGTTCCGCGCCGCGCGCCCGATCGTCTGGACCAGCGAGCGGTCGGAGCGGAGGAACCCCTCCTGGTCGGCGTCGAGAATGGCGACCAGGGAGACCTCCGGAAGGTCGAGCCCCTCGCGCAGGAGATTGATCCCCACCAGCACGTCGAAGTCACCCAGGCGGAGCCCGCGCAGAATCTCCATCCGCTCGATGGCGTCGATGTCGGAGTGGAGATATCGGACGCGCACGCCGGCCTGCTGGAGATAGTCGGTGAGGTCCTCCGACATCCGCTTGGTCAGGGTGGTGACCAGCACCCGCTCGGCCCGCGCCTCCCGAAGGCGAATCTCGTTGAGCAGATCGTCCACCTGCCCGCGCACCGGCCGCACGTCCACCTCGGGGTCGATGAGACCGGTGGGCCGGATGATCTGCTCGACCACCGCGCCAGCCGAGAGCCCCAGCTCGAACTCGCCCGGAGTGGCGGAGACGCTGATCATCTGGGGCACCAGGCTCATGAATTCGTCGAACTGGAGCGGCCGGTTATCGAGCGCGGAGGGCAGCCGGAAGCCGTACTCGACCAGCGTGAGCTTGCGGGCCCGGTCGCCGTTGTACATCCCGCCGATCTGGGGCAGCGAGACGTGCGACTCGTCCACCACGACCAGGTAATCGGCGGGGAAGTAGTCCAGCAGGCAGGCGGGGCGCTCGCCCGGGCGGCGGCCGCTCAAGGGTCGGCTGTAGTTCTCGATGCCGGCGCAGGTGCCGACCTCGAGCAGCATCTCGATATCGAACCCGGTGCGCGACTCCAGCCGCTGCGCCTCCAGCAGCTTGCCGGCGGTACGGAGCTCCAGCAGGCGTTCGGCGAGCTCGGCCCGGATGAGCTGCACCGCGCGCTCGATCTTGGCCCGCTCGGTGACGAAGTGCTTGGCCGGGTAGATGGCGCACTGGTCGAGCTGGGCGATGGTGTCGCCGGTGAGCGGGTTGATCTTGCTGATCCGCTCGACCTCATCCCCCCAGAACTCGATCCGGATCGCCTGTTCCGCGTAGGCCGGGTAGACCTCCACCGAATCGCCGCGCACCCGGAAGGTGCCCTGCTCGAAGGCCACGTCGTTCCGGCCGTACTGGATCCGCACCAGCTCGGCGAGGACAGAGTCCCGGCCCCGCTGCTCGCCCCGGGCCACGGTCACCATCAGCTTGCGGTACTCGACCGGATCGCCCAGTCCGTAGATGGCGCTGACCGTGGCGACGATGACGACGTCCTCCCGCTCCATCAGGCTCGAGGTGGCGCGGAGCCGGAGGCTCTCGATGTCCTGGTTGATGGAGGCGTCCTTCTCGATGTACACGTCGGTGGCCGGGACGTAGGCCTCGGGCTGGTAGTAGTCGTAGTAGCTGACGAAGTACTCGACCGCGTTCCGGGGCAGGAACTGCCGCAGCTCGCCGTAGAGCTGCGCGGCGAGAGTCTTGTTGTGGGACAGTACGAGGGTCGGCTTGCCGTAGTTGGCGATGGTGTGCGCCAGCGTCATCGTCTTGCCCGAGCCGGTGACGCCCAGCAGCGTCTGGTACCGGTCGCCTCGACGGAGCCCGGCCGTCAGCTCGGCGATGGCCTTGGGCTGATCGCCGGCGGGCTGAAACGGGGCGACGACCTCGAAGTGGGGAGACGGCATAGGCAGGGAATATAACAGGGGTGCCGGGTTTTGTTCGGCCTGCCGCCCTAGTGGCCCGCCATCTTGAGCAGCCGCGTCCAGAGCGGCTCCGGGACGGGGACCACCGAAAGACGCCCCTGGCGCACCAACGCCAGATCGGCGAAGGCGGCGTCGGCCTTGATCGCGGCGAGAGTCACCGGCCTCGGCAGCGCGGTTTCGGCGGCGACATCCACGACCACCAGGCGCTCGTCGCCGGCGTCGGGATCGGGGTAGGGCCGGCCGGCGACCCGCGCCAGACCCACGATCCGCTTCTCGTCGCCGGTGTGATAAATCATGACCTGGTCACCCTGCGCCATGGATCTGATGTGCTTGAGCGCGACCGGATTGCTCACGCCGCTCCAGCGGGTACGGTGGTCGCGCTCGAGGTCGGCGAACGAGTACTCGGACGGCTCCGTCTTGAGGATCCAGTGCTGAGGCATGGCCCCAAAGTAACTCGCCGGGGAGGGCCCCGGCGAGTCACCTACTGCTTCTGCGGTTGCACCGCGAAGGTCTTGGCGTCCACCGAATCGCCGTTGGAATAGAGGGTCACCCGATACGTTCCCGGCTTCCATCCCTTGGCCGGAGCGAGCCGGAACGGCGTCGTCACGCGGCCCTTCGGCTTGATGGTCTCGCCCGTGGAATCCACCGTCTTCCCGTTCTGCCCGATGGCCACCGCGGACAGCGCCGCGCTGTCCGGAGATCCGACGGTCGCGACCGACAGGAACACGGTGTCGGCGGGCGCGAACTGGAAGGTCGGCTCGGTGATGAGATTGTTGGCGCCGATCTGGCGGCCGATCATCACGGCCGACACCTTGAGATCCTTGGAGTTCGCCTCGGCGGCGCTGTCGTTCGCCGCCGCCCGTGCCGAGTCGATCGCGGCCGTCTCTGCTGCCGAGCGCTCCTCCTTACCTCCACAGGCCGCGGTCAGCACTGCAGCGCCCAGCAGCAATCGGGAGATACCGTTCATGCGAGGCCTCCTGGCCAGTTGAGGTCCGGAACCGCGCTCCCCGATGGGGACCGGACACGATGACGGGCGGTCGGCGAGTCGGGCGGTGACCCGGCTCACGCGCGCCCTGCGGCGGCAGCGGCGGCGAAGGCCACCGCGCGCAGTATCTTAGTGGAAGTTATCCCATCTCGAGGAGTCGACCATGCGCTGGACCCCAGGGTACCAGAGCGGCAACGTGGAAGACCGCCGCGGCGGCGGCGGCATGATGCGCGGTGCCGGCGGCATGGGCATCGGCACTTTCGTGATCCTGCTGATCCTGAGCCTCGTCTTCAAGCGCGATCTATTCCAGCTCGTCGGCGGGGGCGGCGTCTCGCCCGGGTCGGAGACGGCGCAGTCGCCGCCCACGGAGACCACGCCCGAGGAAGAGCAGCTCAAATCGTTCGTGTCCTTCGTGCTGGACGACGCCCAGAATATCTGGGCCCAGAAGCTTCCCCGCTACGGGGCTCAATATCGCCCGGCCAAGCTGGTCCTGTTCCGCGACGCGATCCAGTCGGCATGCGGCTTCGCCCAGTCGGCGACGGGACCGTTCTATTGCCCGGGCGACGAGCGGGTGTACATCGACCTCGGCTTCTACCAGGAGCTCAAGAGCCGATTCGGCGCCCCCGGCGACTTCGCCCAGGCCTACGTGCTGGCGCACGAGATCGGCCACCATGTCCAGAAGCTGCTCGGCACGGAGGCCAAGGTGCAGGACAGCCGGAGCCGCCGACCCGACCTGGCCAACGAGCTGTCGGTCCGGCTCGAGCTGCAGGCCGACTGCTATGCCGGCGTCTGGGCCCACGAGGCGCGCGACTCCCTGGAGCAGGGAGACATCGAGGAAGGCTTGAACGCTGCCGCCGCGGTGGGCGACGACCGGATCCAGCAGATGAGCGGTCAGGCGGTGGCGCCCGAGGCGTTCACCCACGGCTCCTCGTCGCAGCGCATGCAGTGGTTCAAGACGGGAATGGAAGCGGGGCGGCCGGACGCCTGCGACACCTTCGCGCGTTGACGTCCGGCCCGGGGCGAGGCTGCCGTTCGCCCGCCCTCAACCGCGGCGGAAGAGATTCCCCAGCATGCCGCCCACATCGTCGGCGACGGAGCCGTCGTGGTCGCGGTCGAGCAGCCCCGCCACCATGCCCATCACGCCGGAGGACCCGGCCAGGGCGCTGCCCTCGCGGGCCAGTACCTCGGAGAGCTGGCCGGAGCCCAGGTTGCCCTGCTGGCGAGCCCGTCCCAGCGCCCCCATGACCAGCGGCGCGAGCATGCTGAGCAGGGGACCGACCTTGGACACATCCAGCCCGGATGCGC
>DATEIR010000020.1:0-26043 GCA_035278885.1 Gemmatimonadales bacterium
GACGAACATCGTGGCGCCGTTGGACTGGTTCGCCTGGGCCAGCAGGTTGAAGCCCACCAGTGCCGCGAAGGTGCGGATGCCCTTCTCCTTCCGCAGAATCCCCTCGACCTGCTCGACCACCTTGTCGGTGCGCTGCCGCGAAGCCCCGTCGGGCAGCTGGATCGCCACCACGAAGAAGCCCTTGTCCTCGGTCGGGATGAACGCGCTCGGCACGCGGCGATAGAGCACGAAGGCGAGCGCCAGCAGTACCGCGAACGCGGCCAGGAAGGTGCGCGGCCGGCCCAGCACGCGGCTCACCCCGGCGGTGTACCGGCTGGTGGTCCGGTCGAACCAGTCGTTGAAACGGCGGAAGAACGGGTTATGCGTGTCGTGCGGCGTGTCCTTGAGCAGGAGCGCGCAGAGGGCCGGGGTCAGGGTGAGGGCCACCATGCCCGAGAGCACCACCGCGATCACCAGGGTCACGGCGAACTGACGCAGCATGGTGCCGGTGATCCCGCCGAGGAAACCGACCGGGATGAACACCGAGCAGAGCACCAGCACGATCGCGATCAGGGCCCCGCTCACCTGGCGCATGGCCCGGTCCGCCGCGATCCTCGCCGGCACTTTCTCCTCGTCCATGATGCGCTCGCAGTTCTCGATCACCACGATCGCATCGTCCACCACGATGCCGATGGCGAGCACCAGCGCGAACAAGGTCAGGACGTTGACCGAGTAGCCCAGAAACGAGAGCCCCAGGAACGTGCCGATGATGCTGACCGGCACCGCCAGCACCGGAATGAGCGTGGCCCGCCAGCTCTGGAGGAAGAGGAACACGACCAGCGTCACCAGCGCCATCGCCTCGGCCAGCGTCTTGGTGACCTCTTCGATGCTGGCGGTGACGAACGGCGTGGTGTCGAACGGAATGGTCCAGGTCACGCCTTCCGGAAATCCGCGTGCCAGCTCGTTCATGCGGGCCATGAAGGCCTGCTTGACCTGCAGCTGATTGGCGCCGGGCCGAGTGTAGAGCAGGATGTTGGCCGTCGGATGGCCCTCCAGCCGGCCGACCAGATCCAGGTTCTGTGAGGTCAGCTCGACCGTCCCGATGTCACCGACTCGAACCAGAGACCCGTCCTCCCGGGCCTTCACGATGATGTCGGCGAACTGCTCGGGCGTCTGGAGCCGGCCCTGCGCGGTCACCGGCAGGGTCAGCTCGGTCCCCGGCGGGGACGGCTCCCGGCCCAGGGTCCCGGCGGGATTGGTGGCATTCTGCTCCTGCACCGCGTCGCGCACGTCGCCCACCGTGATGCCGAGCTGGGTCATGCGGTCGGGGTCGAGCCGGATGGTCATGGCGAAGTCGAGGCCGCCGAAGACGCTGGCGTCGCCCACACCGTTGAGCCGCTTGAGCTCGTCCACGATGTACAGCTTGGCGTAGTTGGCCAGGAAGGTGGCGTCATACCGCGGATCCTTGGAGGTGAGCGAGGCCACCAGCAGGATGTCGGTCTGCGCCTTCTTGATCACCACGCCCTGCCGCCGCACCTCCTCGGGCAGCTGAGGCTCGGCCACCTTGATCGCGTTCTGGACGTCGACCGCCGCCAGGTCCTGGTCGCGCCCGATGTCGAAGTAGATCTGGAGGTTCATCACTCCATTGCTGGAGTTGGACGACTTGTAGTACAACAGGCCGTCCAGCCCCGAGAGCTGCTGCTCGATGGGGGCGGCCACCGCCTGGGCCACGTCTTCGGCCGTGGCGCCGGGATAGGTCGCGCTCACCTGGACGGCGGGCGGAGTGATCTGGGGATAGCGGGAGACCGGCAGCCGGAGCAGCGCGAAGAGTCCCAGCAGCACGATCACGATGGAGATCACCGCCGCGAGCACCGGCCGGCGGATGAAGAAGTAGCGGATCTCCTGGTCCTGCTGGACCGGCGGGTGGCTCATGATTGCTCCCCCTCACCGGCGGCCGCGGAGTCGGCTGCCGGCGGCGGATCGGCGGAGTCGGCGGCCGCGGCGCTGTCCGCCACGGGAACCGGGTGCACCACGCCCCCCGGCATCGTCTTCTGGACACCGTCGACGATCACCCGGTCGCCCGGAGCGATCCCCTTCTCGATGATCCAGCTCTCGCCGCTCCAGGGTCCCGGCGTCACGTCGTGGCTCCGGACGGTGTCGCCCTTGGACGCGACCAGCACGAACTGGCGCCCCAGCGACTGCTGCACCGCGCGCGCCGGGACCGCCAGCGCGTCGTGCCGCTCGAACCCTTCCAGACGTACCCGGACGAACTGGCCGGACACCAGCAACCGGTCGCGGTTGTCGAAGGTCGCGCGGAATTCCTGGGTCCCGGTCTCCGGATCGAGCGAGGGGCTCACGTAGCCCAGCTTTCCCGTACGGGGCAGCTCGGTGCCGTCCGGAAGGATCACGTGGACGCGGAGGCTGCTCCCGGGCCGGATCAGACGAGCCGCGGCGGTGTCCCCGCGCCAGCGCAGCAGATCCTGAGACGAGGGCCGGAAGCTGACGTACACCGGATCGAGCTGCTCCACCGTGGTGAGCAGGTCGGACGGGCCGGTGACCCGGGCGCCGACCTCGAGGCGCGTCCGGCCCACTCGGCCGGAGATCTCGGCCCGCACGACAGCGTCCTCCCGGTCCTTCCGGGCTTCGTCCAGCGCCGCCTCCGCCGATTCGGTCTCCGTCCTCGCGTCATCGACCTCCTGCTGGGCCACCGCCTGCCGCTGCGCCAGGGGCTCGAGACGCTTCAGCGTGCGCTGGGCATTCGCCAGACGGGCGGAGGCGTTCCGGTAGGCGGCGTCGTAGCGGATCCTTTCCAGCCGGTAGAGCACGTCGCCGGCCTTCACGAAGGAGCCCTCGGTGAACGGACGGCTCTCGATGACCCCATCCACCCGGGCGCGGACCTCGACCCGCTTGATGGGCTGCACCTCTCCCACGAACTCGTAGGTCAGGGGAAGCGTGCGAGGTGCCACCGTCACCACTCCGACCTCCGGGGGCGGGGGCGCCGACGGCTTCGCCGCGCTGTCCTTGCACCCGGCCAGGGCCAGCGGCGCAAGCAGCGCGGCGAGGGCGGGCAGGAGGCGGACCGGGGCTGGCCGAAACTGATCGAGGCTCACGTGGGTTCTCCTGAGGAACTCGGAACGGCCAGGAGGCCGTGGTCGAGGAGCGCGGTGACGGCGCCCCAGAGCTCATCGGGCGACGAGGAGCGCGACTCGAAGCCTTCGTAGCAGCGGCTCGCCTCCGCCACCCCGACCAGCATGGCGGTGATGACCCGGGCGGCATGGGGTCCGGAAAGGCGGAACTCGCCCTGCTGCGCACCGGCCTCGAGGACCCCCTCGATGACCCGGCGCCAGCGCTGGCCGAGCTGCTGAAACAGGGTGCGGGTACAGGCGGGAAAAGCGGCTCGCTCCGCCTTGACCACCAGACCCAGCTCCACGCTGCCCGGGGCCCACATGAAGGCCCAGTAGCGGCCGAGGAGCTGGTGCAGCAGGTCGCGGTAGGAGCCGCGGTGACCGGCGAGCAGCGCCTCTTCGCCCTCGACGAACCGGGTGAACCGGTGGTGGATCACCGCCTCGAAGAGGCCGCCCTTGGTACCGAAGTAGTGAACGACCAGGCCCGGGCTCACCCTGGCCCGACGGGCCACGTCGGCGATGGTGGCGCGCTCGTAGCCCATCTCGGCGAACACGGCAAAGCCGGCCTCGAGGATTTCCCCGGGTCGGGATGCCGGACGTCGCTGCCAGCGAGGTTGGTCGGGCGTTGGTTCGGAGGGACTGGAACTGGTCACGCAGGGCCTTTATTTATACGGTCATTTAACAAGCATGCGAATATACCAGCATCTCATGGGCGAGCAAGCGGGCTCACAGTTAAATGGTGAAGTGGCCGTTCGGCGGCGCACCGTGCTCCGCCGGGCCGGGGCCCTGGCCCTGCTCGCGGCCCTCGGCTGCGCCCAGGCCTCGAATCTGATGGACCCCCTGGGCCCTCGTTTCGCCGCGGACTACGCCCCGGTCCCCGCGCCGGAGGCGGACGAGACCGCCGGACCGGTCCGGGTCGTGAGCTTCAACATCCGGTTCGCGCAGGAGATCTCCCGGGCCACCGAGATTCTCCAGCGGCCCCCCTTGGCGGGTGCCGACGTGATCGCCCTGCAGGAGATGGACGACCAGGGGGTCGACCGGATCGCGCGCGCGCTGCACCTCGACTACGTCTACTATCCCGCGACCGTCCACCCGACCACCGGAAAGCTGTTCGGGCCGGCCATTCTGAGCCGTTGGCCGATCGAGCGCAGCTGGAAGGTGATCCTCCCGCACCCGAGCCGGACCCGGGGCCAGCGCCGAACCGCCACCGCCGCGATACTCCGCATCCGCGGCGTCCAGGTACTGGCCTATGCCGTCCACCTGGAAACCCCCATCCAGATCACGCCGAAGGAGCGGGAGGATCAGGCGCGGACGATCCTGCGGGACGCGGCGACCTTCACCGGTCCGGTCGTGATCGCGGGTGACTTCAACGGGGAGGAGATCGGGCTGACGATGACAAGGGGCGGGTACCGCTGGCTCACCGAGGGTGTGGGGCCCACGGTGTCCTTCTTCAACTGGGACCATATCTTCGCCCGCGGGCTCACGCCCGCGCACCGGGGCCCCGCGGCAGGCGTGGTCCGCCGCATCGAGGGCGCCAGCGACCATCACCCCGTATGGGCAGTCCTGAGACTGCCGCCCGCCCCGGTGAGCCCGCCCACTGCACCGGGTGCGGTGTCACTTAGGATGGACCGATAGGCGCGGCACTGGCCGCCCGAACCCTTCTCAGCCGAGGACGGGACAATGCCCGAGGCGCTCATTCGCGAGGCCCGGCTCCGGCCGGAGCACGCCGACAGTTACCCCGAGATCGAGCCCGGGGTGTGGACGCCAGCCGCCGGACTCGCCCGGCTGGTGCTGGATCGCGGTCTCTACCGGCAAGCCCCCGGAACCAAGGGAGACCGGCCGTTGTCGGACGCCCATTTCGAGTTCCGGGGGCCATCGCTCCCGCCCGAGAGCCGCCCCGGCGGCCGAAGCCGCCAGACGGATGTCACCGTCAACGAGGCGGAACGTGAGCTGAAGGCGAGTCAGGGACGGCTGGAGGAACAGCTGGGCGCGGCGGAGGCCGGGCTGGACGACGCCCGCGATCTGGATCGACGTTTCGAGGACCTGGAGCGGAGAGACGAGGAGCTGCGGCGTGCGTCCCGCGAGCCGACCGGACCCCTGCTGCCGCCGGCCCCGCCCCGCTCAGCGCCCCCCGGCCGACAGGGGGACGGCAGCTCCGGCTGAGTCGGCCGGGGGGCCGGCGGAGTCGGGCGGCGTGGGGGTCGGTGCGCCGTCGGCGCTGGGGTGCCAGGAGCCGGCGGAGCTCCCGAAGCCGGCGCTCTGTATCGGCCCGAGCTGGTCGGAAGTCCGGGCGTACGCATCGTTGGCCGCCTTCCGAGTGAGTCCCAGAATGGCCACCAGGCAGGCTGCGACCAGGGCGATGAGGAGTACGTACTCCATCAATGCCTGACCCTTCCGGTTCTTGACGAACCAGGGATGCCGCATGTCACTGCTCCGATCGGTGGCCTGGGGACGGGTCGGGCGGGGGCCGAGACGAAACGCGGGGCCTAGCAGGCCACCGGCAGGCTGTGTGCCGGAGCGGAGCGGAATCGCGGGATTTCGGCTAAGTCACACGAAGACTGCGAGTTGTAGAACCTTGCGGCGGGGGAGGATCCTCGCGGCGCTCGGCCAGGTGAGCCGCACCCTGCAGGAAGACTCTCAAACGGCGAGAAGATCGGTCTGATAGTCGTCGGGGGTGATCAGGATGTCATGCTCCTGGACCACGACGTTCACCTCGCTCCTCACGCCCGCGACCCCGGGCAGATACACCCCCGGCTCGACGGAAAAGCCGACTCCCGGCAGAAGCAGGCGGTCGTCGTAGGTCTCGGTGTCGTCGATCGGCGGGCCGAAACCGTGGAGGCCGAAACGGTCGATCGAGTGACCGGTGCGGGACACGGTGTGGTCCTGATGCCCGGCCTCCGCGATCACCTGCTTGGCGGCCGCATCGGCTTCGGCGCCGCGCACCGGCGTACCGCTCCTGATCCGGCCGCGCAGGAGGTCGAGCGCCGCGTCGCGCGCCCGGCGCACCACCCGCCAGAGCTCCGCATCCCGGTCGCTCGCCGGCCCGATCGCCGCCATCCAGGTCTGGTCGGCGTAGATCCCTTCCGGCTCCTTGGCCCAGAGGTCGAGAAGAAGGAGCGCGCCGCGGGTGATGGGACGGCTCTCCTCCGCCGTCGCCTCGTAGTGGGTGCGCGCGGCGTTGGGACCCCAGCTCACGCTCGGATTCCCCTCGGTCACCAGCCCCGCGCGGTCGAAGCGCTCCCGGATCCAGATCGCCACCTCGTGCTCGCTGATCGGCTGCGCGCCGGCGGCCGCCGCGCCGGCGCGCGTCAGCGCCTCACGCGCGATGGCGGCGATGGCGGCGGCGGCCCGCCGATGCGACGCCACGTCCTCGGCCGTCCATACCGAGCAGTAGCGGGTCACCAGGTCGGCCGAGGTCACCAGGGTCGCGCCCAGCGACCGGATCCAGTCGGCGACGCCTGCCGGGACGCCGTCCAGGTAGGGAATCGCGCCATTGGGCGAGATGTCCACCGCGAGTCGCTTGCCCCGCACCAGCGCGCCCAGCTTCTCCGTCAGCGATTCCCGTCTCACCCAGACCGTCTTGGCCCACTGGCTCGGCCACCCGCGCCAGAGCTCGGCGTCCACGGCGTGAACCAGGGCCACGGGGGCGCCGGCGCGCGGAATGAGCACGAAGACGCGGCGGCTGCCCACGATCTCGCTGCCCAGCACCGCCGCGGCGATGGGATTGCGCCCGCGGAAATCGAAGAGCAGCCAGCCGTCGGCCCCGGACTCCGCCACCAGGCGCTGCAGCCGCTCCAGCTCGCGCGAGCCGATCACTGGCCGGCCGGGGCCGAGGCTGCCCGGACGGCCGGATCCAGACGCTTCGTCACGACGTAGTAGTTCTCGTCCACCTGGACTCCGCCCGGAGGGCCGGGCGGCAGCGCCGCCGTCTGCCAGCCGGTGGTCGGCTTCAGGGCCAGGGTATCACCCGTCTCCGCGATGACCCGGACCGGCATGGCGAAGCCGGCGACCACGTTCGCCCAGCGATATCTGAGGTTGCCGCCATCGCTGGTGTACTCGAACACCGGAACGCGGGTGGTGGTGAGATACTGGTCGAAGACCGGCTGCAGGTCCACACCGGACTTTTCGCTGAAGAACGCCTCGATGGCCTTTCCGCTGGCGATCCGATGGCCGAACTTCTCGTTCACTCCCCGCAGCACGGCATGCCAGGCGCTGTCGTTGCCGACCACCTGCCGGAGCGTGTTCAGCATGTTGCCGCCCTTGTAGTACTTGTCGCCCGAGCCCTCGGCATTGACGCCGAAGGTCCCCACGATCGGCGCGTCGTTCTTGATCAGCGCGCGGGTGCCGCGAACGTAGGTCTCCCCTGCGGCCTTGCCGTACTGGCACTCGAGGAAGAGCGATTCGGAGTAGTTGGCGAAGCTCTCGTGAATCCAGTTGTCGGCCACGTCATCGGCGGTGATGCTGTTGCCGAACCATTCGTGGGCGCTCTCGTGGACCACGATGAAGTCGAAGGTGAGGCCCCACCCCGTCGCCGACAGGTCCTTCCCCTTGTACCCGTTGCCGAACTTGTTGCCGTAGGCGACGGCGCTCTGATGCTCCATGCCCAGATGCGGCGCCTCGATCAGCTGGTAGCCGTCCCGGTACCAGGGATACGGTCCGTACCAGGACTCGAAGCAGCGCAACATCGTCTCGGCCTGCCGCCACTGGTCGCGGGCTTGATCGAGGTGGCGCGCGAGGGGCCAGAAGGTGAGCGTCAGGTGACCCCGCTCTCCCTCGAAGTTGGCCGTGTACGAGGCGTAGCGTCCGATATACGCCGCCACGTCGTAATTGTTGATGGGCTCGGTGACGAACCACTCGTAGGTGGTCCATCCGGCACCGGCCGGCTGAACACCCCGGAGCCGTCCGTTGGCCACCGCCTGCAGCGAGTCCGGCACCGTCAACGCGATGCGCTGGCTATCCGGCTCGTCGGACTGAATGTCCTTGGTGGGCCACCACACGCTGGCGCCGAGTCCCTGACACGCGGTCGAGATCCAGGGAGCGCCGTCGGGATCCTGAGACCAGATGAGCCCGCCGTCCCAGGGAGGGTTCTTGGCGACCCGGGGGCGTCCGTGGTAGTAGACGGTGACGCTCCCATTGGTGCCGATCTTCCCCTTGGCAACCGTGAGCAGCAGGACGTTACCATCCCGCCGGTACCGCACCGGACGGCCTCCCTGCACGATGCTGTCCACTTCCAGAGGCACCTGCAGGTCCACCTGCATCTCGCGCGGCTTGCCGCTGATCCGGTAGCCGATCGCGTTCCAGCCCTGTACGGTGCTGTCGGCGGGGTTGATGCGCACGTGGAGGTCGTAGAACGTGGCGTCCCACCACGCCCGCTCGGGGGTGTTGCTGCCCCGGAGGGTGTCGGCGCGGGTGAAGACCTTGTCCTGCGCCGCCAGTCCGGTCGTGAGGACCAGCGGCAGGAAAAAGACGTAAAGCCGGGTGTGGTTTGGCATGGCGCGAATCGTAGCGCGCCGTGGCCGGGGCGGCCAGACCCGCGGGCCCGGCGGCGACCCGACCGATGGCTCAAACGACCCATAGCCCCCGCCACATGAAATGGTAGATTGGACGCTCCTCCTCACAGGCCAGCGCGTCCGATGATTCCGGACCGTCGAGGTTCGGTGATCGTGGTGGACGATGAGCCGCTGGTTCGTCGCCTCCTCACCCGTATGCTCGGAGAAGAAGGATTCGCCGTGACACCGGCAGGCTGCGGTGCCGAGGCGCTGTCGCTGCTGGTGGATCGCGCGGACGTGGTCGTCCTCGACATGCGGCTGCCCGATCTGAGCGGCCCGGATGTCGCCCGGCAGGCCCGGCAGCGCTGGCCCGACCTTCCCATCCTCTTCATCTCGGCTTATCCCGAGCCCGCCCTCCGAATCGGCGCGGCGGCGGACCTGATCGAGGCCTTCCTGCCCAAGCCGTTCACCCGCGAACAGCTGGTCGACGCGGTGCTGCGCCTGCTTCCCGCGTCGCTGGGTGGCGGCTGTCGGTAGCCGCGCCTCTTCACCCCATCTTCATCTTCCCATCATTCCTCGCCGGTACCTTGAGGATCATAGGCCGCACCCGCCTCGACCAGCCTTCCGGTCGGGACCGTCACCTTAGCCGGCGGTACGCCATGACTTCATCAGCCACAGCACCCGCTCACGCCGTGCACCCGAAGAGCGCGATCGCCATTCCGGCTGCCGTGCAGGCGGAACACCAGACCATCCACCAGCGGCTGGTCAGCGCCACCGCGGCTCGCGGTCGCACGGGAATCGCCGCGCGTGAGCTGGCCAAGGTCCTCCACAGCCATTTCGTTCGCGAGGAAGAAATCGCACTACCGCCTCTCGGCTTGCTGGCGCCACTCGCGCGCGGCGAGTTCACGCCGGAAATGACCTCGGTGCTCTCGATGACGGACGCCCTCCGGGCGGAACTTCCGCGGATGCTGGAGGAACATGAAGGCATCCGGGCGGCGACCGCCCGCCTCGCCGAAGCCGCCCGGCTCGAGTCCCACGCCGAGGCCGAGGATCTGGCACTGGTCCTGGCCGCGCACGCCCGATCCGAGGAGGAGCTGTTCTATCCCGCCGCGGTTCTCGTAGGCGAGATCGTCAGGGCGCGCGCCGCGGCCCACGCCCGCTAGGGCCCCGCAGGCGGACGGCGGGCCCCGGCCGTGCTCTACCTGTGGCTCAAGGCGTTCCACCTCGTGAGCGTAGTGAGCTGGTTCGCCGGCCTCTTCTACCATGGCCGGCTCCTGGTCTACCACGCCGAGGCGGTGGAGTCGCCCGTGGCGGGGCGCGACATCCTGATCGCGCAGTACCGGCTCATGGAGTCGCGGCTGCTCCGCATCATCATGAATCCCGCAATGGTGCTCACGCTGCTCACCGGGAGCGCCATGCTGCTCACCGGCGCGGGCGGGCATCACCTCACCCGGCCTTGGCTTCTGGCCAAGCTGCTGCTGGTGGCGCTGCTGGTCGGGCTGCACCTGGGCTTGCGGCGCATCATGCTGGACCTCGCGCCGGGTCGGGCGAGCTGGACCAGCGAGAGGCTCCGGGTTCTGAATGAGGTTCCGACGCTGCTGCTCGTGCTGATCACGATCCTGGCCGTCTTCAAGGATGCCACCTCCTGGCGCGGCCTCGGCATCGCCGGAGCGGTGCTGGTCGGCACGCTGTGGCTGGGGATCGGCGGATACGCCCTCCACCGGCGCCGGCACGTCGTCGGCGCCTCACCGAGCCTGAATCCTCATGACTAGTGTACCCGTCCCGAGGGACCTGATCGCCCGCTACGACGTACCGGCACCCCGGTACACCAGCTATCCCACCGTGCCCGCCTGGACGGCGCCGTTCGGGCCAGCCGACTACCATCACGCACTCGGCGAGCTCGCCAGTATGGCCGAGGAATCGCTCGCGGTGTACGTGCACATCCCCTTCTGCGAGTACCGCTGCCACTACTGCGCCTGCAATGTCACACTGGCCCGGCGCCGGGGAGTCGCCGACGACTACCTCGACCGGCTCGAGCGTGAGCTCGACCTCGTGACGGCCATCCTGGGGCGTGACCGGCGGCCGCAACAGCTCCACCTGGGAGGCGGCACGCCCAACTTCCTCACCCTCGCGCAGATCGAGCGACTTGCGGGGATGCTGGAGAGCAGGTTCGCCTTCTCGGCGGACGCCGAGCGCTCGCTCGAGGCCGACCCCCGCCTGGTGACTGGGGAGCAGCTCTCCGTGCTGCGGGCGTTGGGCTTTCGGCGGATCAGCTTCGGGGTGCAGGATTTCGACCCGGTGGTTCAGACCGCCATCGGACGGATCCAGTCGGAAGCGGTGGTTCGGCAGGCCGTAGAGCTGGCCCGGAGCACGGGATTCGAAGGCGTCAACGTCGATCTGGTGTACGGGCTACCGAGTCAGACGGCCGCGCGCTTCGAGCGCACCCTGCGCGAGACCCTCGCGCTCCTGCCCGATCGGGTCGCGTGCTACAACTACGCCCACGTGCCGAGCGTGCGACCAAACCAGCGGCTCATAGACGCCAGCTCCCTCCCCGCACGCGAGGAGAAGTTCCATCTCTTCCGGATGGCGGTGGACGCCTTCACCGGCGGAGGGTACCGGTGGATCGGCCTGGATCACTTCGCGAGGGAGGAAGACGATCTGGCGCGCGCGGCTCGTGACGGGCGGCTACGGCGGGATTTCATGGGGTACACGACCCGGAAGTCCAGCCACCTCCTGGGCTTCGGCATGAGCGCCATCGGCGATGTCGCGGGGCGCTTCGTGCAGAACGTGCCACGGACCGGGCAGTACCAGCGCGCGCTGGACCGGGGGGAGCTGCCGGTCGAGCGCGGCCACCGCCTGAGCGACGACGACAAGGCGCGTCGGCTGGCGATCCTGCGGCTGATGTGCGATCTCGATCTGCCCTACCACATGGTGCCGGCCCCGGCGGAGCAGACCGCCGCCGGGCTCCGACCTCTGGTGGACGACGGCTTGGTTGCCGAAGACGCGGAGGGCTACCGGGTGACGTCCCTGGGCCGATGGTTTCTCCGGAACATCGCCATGACCCTGGATACCGGCCCGGCCCGGCAGCCCGCTCACGATCGCCCGGTATTCAGCCGGGCGGTCTGAGCGGGCCGGGGTCAGTCGTCGTCGGATTCGGCGTCGACCGACGCCTGCTCCGTCTCTCCAGCGACTTCCGGCGCCCCTCGGCCGGCAGCCGCGTGGGCCGCCGCCGCGCCGTGACGATAGACCAGCTCACCGCCCGAGTGGCCCACCGCGGCGCCGGCCACGACCAGCCCGAAGGCGGCGGCGGTCGTCGCCAGGCGCGCAGCCGCGCCGATCCGGCCACGCAGCAGCCCGGCACCGGCGATCACCAGCACACCAGCGGAGAGCAGCAGGAAGCGCTCGGCTGCCTCCTCGTGCGTCTCGAGCGGCGCTTCGGGGACCACCCGCTCCACGCCCTCCTCGTCCCGCTCTCCGGTCTCGACGGCCACCCAGGCGCTGAGCGTGAGGGCGCCGGCGAGCGCGGTCGTGAGCACCCAGGCGCCGCGGCGTTCCGGGCTTTTCCGCATGTGCCAGATAGCTCCCAGCGCCGCGAGGGGCAGGAGAAACATTAGGACGATCGGGAAGTGGACCACGGCGGGGTGCAGCGGATCGGGCAGCATCGAATGGCTCCAGTGAGAGGGAGGGCGCAAGGTGCCACCCCGCGGACGCGTCCACCATCCGGCATTCGCCGCGGAAAGTCATTCCCGCCGATATCTTGCAGCGCATCCGGCAAATGACGGAGGTACTCGTGGCCGAGTTGGATCCGGGGGCACCGCGGCTCCGCTATCCGCTCACGCTCCTGCTGCTGGCGATCGTCGTCGGGAGCGCCGTGGACCTGATGATGGACGCCCCGGAGGACTGGGGCTCGTTCCACGTCCTCTATGAGCTCGCCCTGATCAGCGGCGCCCTCGGTCTCGTTGCCTGGCTCTGGCGGGGTTGGGGTCGCGCCGAGGCCTCGGCCGGCGCGCTGCGGCGCACGTTGGCCGAGCGGCAAGCCGAGCGCGATGCCTGGCGTAGGCGCGCTGAGAGGGCATTGGATGGCCTGGGAAGAGCAGTGGACGAGCAGTTCGGCGTCTGGCAGCTGACGCCCAGCGAGCGAGAGGTCGCCCTGCTCCTCCTCAAGGGACACGGCCACAAGCAGATCGCGGCCGCCACAGGCCGGAGCGAGCGCACCGTGCGGCAGCATGCGGTCGCGGTGTACCAGAAGTCAGGACTCCAGGGCCGGGCCGAGCTGGCAGGGTTCTTCCTGGAGGACCTGAAATCCCTGGCGTCGTCGGGAGGCTCCTGAGCCAGCGCTTCGCCGGCCAGCGAAACGGAAAGGCCCCGCCTTCGCTTGCGTGAAGGCGGGGCTGCGGGTTCCGACTCATGGGCCTGGGTAGAGTTGAACTACCGACCTCACGCTTATCAGGCGTGCGCTCTAACCACCTGAGCTACAGGCCCTTCTGCCGTGTCCGGCTCAGGATCCGGCGTGCAACGCCCGGAAGGTAGTCGACTCACCCCCCTGAGGGGTAGCCGGTCAGCGGGCCACGCGAAGCCGGTTGTGTACCTCGCGGACACCGGTCAGGCTCTCCACCAGCTCTTCGGCGAGCATTCGAGCGTCGCCGCTGTCCACCGTACCCATCAGGGTCACCGCGCCGCCGGCGACTTCGACCTCGATCTCGGTGGTGTCGAGCTCCGGATCCTGGGTCAGGATCTCGTGGATGTCGGCGGCGAGCGCATCGTCAGAGCGCCTGCGCCCGAGCGGCCCGACTCCTACCGGCGAATGCCCCGGTGCCACCCGCCGTTCGGCCCCGAACTGCGGCTCACCCGCCGACCCGCGCTTGCTTTCCTTCTTCGTCATGAGGCCTCCTTGCGCCCGGAGCCGGCTCCGGCCGGCCACGCTCAGCGCTCCTCGTCCTCTTCCTCCAGCTCCTCGAACTCTTCCAGCTCCTCGTCGTCGAACTCGTCGTCGTCCTCCGCGTCCTCGTCGTCGCCGTCCAGCTCCTCGTCCTCGTCCTCTTCGTCGTCGAAGGTGAACCCGTCATCCTCGAACTCCTCGTCGTCATCGAACTTGCGACGCATGTCGAGGTCGAGGGCCTCCAGCGACGTCTCCCAGGCCGACATGATGTCCTCCGCCTGCGGTGAAAGGGTAGTCCCGACCATCAGGACGCGTCCGCCACCCGGGCGGCCCGGGCGGCCTTCTTGCGATCGTTCGCCGTCAGCACCCGTTTGCGCAGCCGGATGTTCTTGGGCGTGACCTCGATCAGCTCGTCCTCCTCGATGTACTCGAGGGCGTACTCCAGGGTGATCTGGCGCGGCGGCTCCAGGATGATGTTCTCGTCCGAGGCCGTAGTGCGCATGTTGGTGAGCTTCTTTTCCTTGGTGACGTTCACGTCGAGGTCGCCGGGACGGCTGCTCTCGCCCGCGATCATGCCCTCGTATACCAGATCGCCGGGCGTGACGAACATCTGGGCGCGCTCCTGCAGGTTGCCCAGGGCGTAGGCCACGACCGCGCCCTCCCGATCGGCCACCAGCACGCCCCGCTTCCGGCCCGCCAGCGGGCCGGCCCAGGGGCCGTAGTCGAGGAACCGATGGTGCATGATCCCGGTGCCCCGGGTGTCGGTCAGAAACTCCGACCGGTAGCCGAAGAGCCCGCGCGCCGGGATGCTGAAGGTGAGCCGCACCATCCCCTGCCCCGGATTTCGCATCTCGGTCATCTCGCTCCGGCGAGGTCCCAGCTTCTCCATCACGACGCCCATGTACTCCTCGGGCACGTCCACCGTGAGCTCCTCGTACGGCTCCAGCCGCTCTCCGTCGGGGCCCTGCTTGGTGATGACCCGCGGCCGGGAGACCTGGAACTCGTACCCTTCCCGGCGCATCGTCTCCATCAGGATGCCGAGGTGGAGCTCGCCCCGCCCGCTCACCGTATGGGTGTCGGGGCTGTCCGTCTCCTCCACCCGGAGGGCCACGTTCCGCTCCAGCTCGCGGTAGAGCCGGTCCTTGAGCTGGCGGCTGGTGACGAACTTTCCTTCCCGGCCGGCGAAGGGACTGTTGCTCACGATGAAGTCCACCGAGATCGTGGGCTCCTCCACCGCGATGCCGGCCAGCCGCTCGGGTTGATCGACCGCGGTGAAAGTCTTGCCGATCTCGATGGTCTCGAACCCCGAGAGGGCCACGATGTCGCCGGCGGCCGCCACGTCGACCTCGACCCGGTTGAGTCCATCGAAGGTGTACAGCTTCGTCACCCGGTTTCGCTCGAACGTCTCTTCGGTGACGAGCCCGGGCGCGCCCAGCGGCAGCAATGCCACCTGGTCACCGACCCGCACCTTGCCCCGCTCGATCCGGCCGATCGCGATGCGACCGAGAAAACTCGAGTGGTCCAGGGTGGAGACCAGCATCTGGAACGGCTCGTCGGCATTTCCCTTGGGCTCGGGGACGTGATCCACGATGGCCTGGAACAGCGGCTCGAGGTCGGTGCCCGGCCGCTCGAGCTCCGTGGTGGCGGTGCCCGCACGGCTCGAGGTGTAGAGAAACGGCGCGTCCAGCTGCTCGTGCGTGGCCTCGAGGTCGATGAACAGTCCGAGCACCTCGTCGTGCACCCGGAGCGGCTCGGCGTCGGACCGGTCGATCTTGTTGATCGCCACGATGGGCCGGAGACCCAGCGCCAGCGCCTTCCGGGTGACGAAGCGGGTCTGGGGCATCGGCCCTTCGGCCGCATCCACCAGGATCAGCACCCCGTCCACCATCCGCAGAATCCGCTCGACCTCCCCGCCGAAGTCGGCGTGGCCGGGCGTATCCACGATGTTGATCTTGACGCCGCCCCAGCGCACGGCCGTGTTCTTGGCCAGGATCGTGATCCCCCGCTCCCGCTCCAGCGGGTTGGAATCCATGACCCGTTCCTCCACCTGCTGGTTGGCTCGGAAGGCTCCGGCCTGCCGGAGCATCTGATCCACCAGGGTGGTCTTGCCGTGGTCGACGTGAGCGATGATGGCCAGGTTACGAATCAAGCGGGGCTGCGCTTTCCCACCGGGGTTGCTAACGGATGAGGCCCGGACCCCGGGCCTCCGCGGCGCATATATAGACAACGCCGTCCGGGGCCGCAAGAGACGGGAAAACCGATCCCCTGCCCCGGTTTAGTGTCGGTGACCGGCGTGGCCGTGAGCGGCGTGGGAGGTGACGGACGGGGCCGGGGCGGCCGCGGCGGTGCGGGCGTCGTCGCAGCCCTCGCACCCATCCTGCGCCACCTCGAGCTGGACCGTGACGTGACTGATGCCCATCAGGGCCATTTCGGCCCGGATTCCCTCCAGCACCCCGGGATGGGCATCGAGGCTGGGCACCACCGCGTGCCCGCTCATCGCCACCATGCCGCTGGTGACGGTCCAGACGTGGAGATCGTGCACCGCGGACACACCGGGGACGGCCAGCATGCGGGCATGCACCTGGGAGAGGGAGACGTGACGCGGCACGGATTCGAGCAGGATGTCGGTGCTCTCCCGGATCAGCCGCCACGCGCCGGTGAGAATAAGGAGCGACAGGAGGATGGAGGCCGCCGGGTCGGCCACCGTCCAACCGGTGAGCGCGATGATCGCGGCGGCGGTCAACGCGCCGATCGAGCCGAGGGCGTCGCCCATGACGTGGAGGTAGGCGCCGCGGGCGTTGAGACTCCCCTCCCGCGCTCCGTGCAACGCCGCGAGGCTCACGAGGTTGACGACCAGCCCCGCCGCCGCGATGGCGAGGAAGAGGCCGCTGCGGACCGGCTCCGGATGCTGGATCCGCTGTACCGCCTCGACCACGACCCACCCGGCGATCCCGAAGAGCGCCGCGCCGTTCACCAGGGCGGCGAGGATTTCCCAGCGCAGATACCCGTACGTCTTGGAATGGTCGGCGGGGCGCTGGGCGATCCAGGCGGTGAGCAGCGACAGTGCCAGCGCGCCCACATCGGTGAGCATGTGCCCGGCATCGGCCAGCAGCGCCAGCGAGCCGGCCACCCACCCGCCGACGGCCTCGACCACCATGAACAATCCGGTAAGCGCCAGGACGGCCCACAGGCGCCCGATCGGGGTGCCCGATCGGCTGGCGGGGTGCGCCGGAGACGCGGGAGCGGCGTGGGCCATGCGCGAAAGCTACTGCCCCATCCGGATCCGCACCGCCTCGGCATGTCCATGGAGGCCCTCGGCTTCGGCCAGGGCGATGATGGCCTCGGCATCCGCCGCCAACCGCGCCGCGGAGTAGCGGATCACGCTGGTGCGCTTCACGAAGTCGTACACGCCCAGGGGCGAGGCGTACCGGGCCGTCCCGGCCGTGGGAAGAACGTGGCTGGGCCCCGCGAGATAGTCCCCCACCGGCTCGGGAGTCTCGTCGCCGAGGAAGATCGCGCCGGCATGCCGCACCGAGGTCGCGATCCGCTCCGCGCCTTCCGCCACGATCTCCAGGTGCTCCGGAGCGCGCAGGTTGGCGACCTCGATGGCCTCCCGCATGGTGGGCACCAGGACCACGAGTCCGTTGCGCTCCAGCGCCGTGCGTGCGATCCGACCCCGGGGAGCGCGCTCCAGCGCCTGTTCCAGCGCGGCCGGAAGCGCGTCCGCCAGGGCCGCCGATGGGGTGACGCACCAGCTGGTGGCGTCCTCGTCGTGCTCGGCCTGGGCGATCAGATCCGCGGCCACCCGGGCGGGGCTGGCGGCGGCATCGGCGATGATGAGCACCTCGGTCGGTCCGGCGACCATGTCGATCCCCACCTGGCCCACGACCTGGCGTTTGGCCTCGGCGACCCAGCGGTTGCCCGGGCCGACGATCTTGTCCACCCGCGGCACGGTCGCCGTGCCGAAGGCCAGCGCGCCGACGGCCTGCGCTCCCCCGATCCGGAAGATCCGGGTGACCCCGGACAGGGCGCAGGCGGCCAGCACCGTATCGGTCACGCCGCTCGGCGGGACGACCGCCACGATCTCGCGCACCCCGGCCACGAGGGCGGGGACCGCGTTCATCACGACCGACGAGGGATACGAGGCCTTTCCGCCGGGTACGTACAATCCGACCCGGTCGAGCGGGCTCACCTTCATACCCACCACGCTCCCATCCGGGGCGCTCAGGTGGAACCCGGGCTCGCGCTGATGCTCGTGGTATTCCCGGACCCGGTCGACGGCAGTGGCCAACGCCTGGCGGAGCGGCGCGGCGATGCGGCCCAGGGCGCTCTGCCACTCCGCCGGATCGAGCTCCCAGGCCTTGGGCTCGAGGTCCACTCCGTCGAACCGGAGGCCGAACTCGCGGACGGCGTCGTCGCCACGGTCGAAGACGGCCTGAAGGACGCCGGCCACGATTTCCCGGGTCTCGGGGTCGGATCCGGCACGGCGCGGCAGTAGCGGGTCGAGCGCCTCGAACGGGGGAACGCTGATTCGGCGGATCATCCTGATCTCTGTCGCTAAAGCCGCTCGAACATTACACTTGAAACCCTATGGAACCGGCGGAGTCACCCCCCATCCTGCTGGGCCTCAGCGCGGTCGTCGTGCTGGTCCTGGCCAACGCCTTCTTCGTGTCGGCGGAGTTCGCGCTGGTCGGCGCCCGGAGAACCCGGCTGGACGAGCTCGCCCGGACCGGGGACGGCAAAGCTAGGCTGGCCCGCCGCGCGGTACAATCACTCGATCGCTACATCTCGGCTACCCAGCTGGGGATCACCCTCGCGTCGCTGGGCCTGGGCTGGATCGGCGAGCCCGCGCTGGCGAGCCTGATCCAGGGAGCCTTCCGATGGCTGCCCAGTATGGCCGCGACCGTCGCGACCCACGCGACCGCCTCGATCGTGGCGTTCATCATCATCACCGTCCTCCACATCATCCTGGGCGAGCTGGTCCCCAAGGCGCTGGCGCTGCTCTACCCCGAGCAGGTGAGCCGGTGGGTGGCGGCACCGCTCATCGGGTTCGCCTGGGTGATGGGGTTCCCCATCGCCATCCTGAACGGCTCCGCCAACTGGCTGCTCCGGCTCATGCGGATCAATCCTCCGGGCGAGACCGAGCGGCTCCACTCCCCCGAGGAGCTCCGGATGCTGGTGGAACAGAGCACCGAGGGAGGGTCCCTGCTTCAGGAGGACGCCCGGCTCCTGGAAGGGGTGTTCGAGTTCAGCGAAAAGACCGCCCAGGAGGTGATGACCCCGCGTACCCAGATGGTGGCGCTGGAAGCCGACCTTTCGGTGGAGCAGGCGGCCGACGAGGTCGCCGTGGCCCGCCGTTCCCGCTATCCCGTCCATACCGAGTCGCTCGACGAGATCGTCGGCGTGGTGCACACCAAGGACATTCTGACCGCCCTCAGGTCCAAACCCGGCGCCACGGTGCGGACGATCATGCGCCCGCCGCTGTTCGTACCGGGCACCCGGGAGGTCGAGGACGTGCTGGCCGACATGAAGCGGCTGAAGACCCACCTGGCGGTGGTGCTCGACGAGTACGGCGGCACGGCGGGGCTGGTCACGATGGAGGACCTGCTGGAGGAGATCGTCGGCCCGATCTACGACGAGTACGATCCCCAGGATCGGAGCGCTCCCCGGGCCGGCGGCCCGCTGCTCGAGGGCGCCATGCCGATCTCCGACTTCAACACCGAGTACGACGAGGCGCTGGACGACACCGAGTACAACACCATCGGCGGATACGTCTTCGGCCAGATCGGCCGTCTGCCCAGGCCCGGGGACCGGGTGCCGATCGGGACCCGGACACTCGAGGTGGTGGACATGGACGGGCGCCGGGTCCGAACTCTGCGCCTCCACACCCCCAAGGCCGAAGCCGAGGCCCAGGTCGGATGAGCACGCTGCTGCACGACTGGGCCCAGCCCCTCGTGGGCGAAGGCTCCGGCGACCCGATCTGGACGATCGACCGCGACGGCCGCTTCGGCTTCCTCAATGCGGCGGCGGCGCGGGTGCTGGGGTACTCCCCCGAGGAGCTGCTCGGCCGCCGGTTCAGCGAGCTTCGACCGCCCCAGGAAACCGCCGGGGACGCGGAGCTGTTCGCGCGTCTCCTCGGGGGTGAAGCGCTCGCCGGATACGAGGTGCGGCAGGCACGCCGAGATGGGACCATGCTGACCCTCGCGCTCACGGCGCTGCCGCTGCGCGGCGCGGACGGCCAGGTCGCGGGGGTGCTGGTCGCCGCCCGCGACCTCACGGGCGAGCTCCGGGTGCGGAAGCGCGAGGCGGCGCTCGCTGGCCTGGGACACCGGCTGAGCGCGGCGTCCAGCCCGGTGGAGGCGGCCCGGATCATCGTCGGCGTGGCCGAGGAGCTGCTCGGCTGGGATGCCTGCAGCCTCGATCTTTACTCGCCCGAGGCCGACGCCATCGAGGCGGTCCTCACGATGGACACCATCGATCACCGGCGGGTGGACGTGTCCCACGCCTACCCCAACGGCCCGCCCGGCCCGATGACGCGCCGGATCCTCGCCGACGGATCCCAGCTGATCCTGCGGGGAACGCCGGACGATCCCGGCGCGGAGCTGACCCCCTTCGGCGACAGCCGCCGGTCGGCGTCGCTGATGTTCGTTCCGATCCGCCACGGCGATCGGATCGCCGGCGTGCTGTCCATCCAGAGCTACACCCCGCAGGCGTACGACTGCGGCGACCTCGACCTGCTGGAGACGCTCGCCGACCACTGTGGCGGCGCGCTCGAGCGGCTGCGGGTGGAGGCGGCGCTGCGGGAGAGCCAGGCGCAGCTCGCCCGAACCGAGAGCTTCGCGCTGGTGATGACGGCGCACGTGAGCCTGGACGGCCGCTGGCTCAAGGTGCCGCCGACCTTGTGCACCCTGCTGGGCGTGAGCGAGGCGGAGCTGCTGCGCTCGCCGGTATCCAGGGTCACTCACCCCGACCACGTGGCCGAGGACGAGGCGGACCGGCGCCGCCTCGCGACCGGCGAGGTGCGCTCCTCCGACATGGAGCTCCGCCTGCTGCGGCGCGACGGCCGGCCGTTGTGGGCGTATCTCAACCGCTCGGTGGTGCAGGACGCCGGCGGAAGACCGCTGTATCTCCTCACCTATCTCCGCGACGTGACCGATCGGCGCACGCTGGAGGAGCAGCTCCGCCAGGCGCAGAAGATGGAGGCGGTCGGACAGCTCGCCGGCGGGATCGCGCACGACTTCAACAACCTGCTGACCGCCATCATCGGCAACGGCGAGCTGCTCCTCCGGGAGATGGAGATCGAGGACTCGCGGCGGATCGATCTGCTCGAGATCAACCGCGCCGCCCACCGGGCGGCGACGCTGACCCGCCAGCTTCTGGCCTTCAGCCGGAAGCAGATCCTCCAACCCCGGCTGCTCAACCTGAATCAGGTCGTGACCGAGCTCGGCACGATGCTGCGCCGGGTCATCGGCGAGCACGTCGAGCTGCGGCTCGATCTCGATCCGGGGCTGGGGCTGGTGCTCGCCGACCCGGGGCAGATGGAGCAGGTCATCACCAACCTCGCGGTCAACGGCCGCGACGCGATGCCGTCCGGTGGCTGTCTCACGATCCGGACCCTCACCCTGGACGGCTCCCACGTCCCGCGCACCGGACCGGAGGAGGGCGAGCTGCTCGGGCCGTACGTGGCGCTGTCGGTGAGCGACGACGGAATCGGCATGGACGACCGGACCCGGGCCCGGCTGTTCGAGCCCTTCTTCACCACCAAGGAGCTGGGCCGCGGCACCGGGCTCGGGCTCGCCACGGTCTACGGCATCGTGCGCCAGAGCGGCGGCCACATCCGCGTCCACACCCGGGTCAACGAGGGAAGCACCTTCACCGTCTACCTGCCCCGGACGGAGGGGCCCACCCACGCCGAGGAGGAGGGTCCCGGCGCGGCAGAGGCGCCGGGCGGCGCGGGCACCGTGCTCGTGGTGGAGGACGAGGAGGCGGTGCGGACACTCGCCTCTCGCGTGCTCCGCGGGAAGGGCTACCGCGTGCTCGAGGCGTCGAGCGCCGATCTGGCGCTCGCGCTCCTGGCCGGCTCCACCGAGCCGATCGACCTCCTGCTCACCGATGTGGTCATGCCCGGCCTGAGCGGGCCCGCGCTGGCTCAGCGGCTGATCCTGCAGCATCCCGCGCTCCGGGTGCTCTACATGTCCGGATACGCGGAAGAGGCGATCGAGCGCCAGGGCTCACTGCCCGCGGGCGGCGAATTGCTGGAGAAGCCGTTCACGGCCGACCAGCTCGCCCGTCGGGTACGCGCGGCCATCGCCGGCTCGGCCTCCTGAACGCCGGCGTTATCTTCCCGCGCCATGCTGCCACCGTTTGCCGCGACCCCGCCCGGGGCCCTCGACCTCACGGGTGACGCCGCGAAGCGGCGGCGTCAGCTCCAGCGTAGCGCCGCGGCCGCCCTGGAGCGAGCCGGCTACCAGGAGCTGATTCCGCCCAGCTTCGAGTACGAGGACGTCTTCCTGCGCGCCGGTGGACCGGGTGTCGCCACGCGACTGGTCCGCTTTCCCGACCGCGACGGCCGGATCCTCGCCCTCCGCTACGATTTCACCTCCAGCCTCGCCCGGGTGGCCTCGACCACCTTCGCCGGTGCCGAGCTCCCGCTGCGGCTGAGCTACGCGGGCAAGGTGTTCCGCCAGGACCCCGAGCGCGGCGGCCGCCCCCGCGAGACGCTGCAGGTCGGGGCCGAGCTGCTGGGCGCGGCCGGCCTCGACGCGGACGTCGAGATCGTCCGCCTCGCGCTGACACTGGTGCGCGAGAGCGGGCTCGCCGACTATCAGCTGAACCTGGGACATGCCGGGGTGCTCGCTCCCGGACTCGCCACGCTGGATGAGCCGCTCCGCGCCGAGGCGCGCCGGTGGATCGACCGGAAGGACCGGGCGGCGCTCACCCAGGGCCTCGGCCGGCAGCGCGGCGATGCCCGCAGCCTGGTCACGCTGCCCTTCGTGATCGGCCGGCGGGAGGCACTCGAAGCGGCGCTACCCGAGGCACCCCGGGGCGCGGCACCCGGGCTCACCCACCTGCTCGAGCTCGACCGCGCGCTGACACCCGACGAGCGACGCCACGTCGTCTACGACCTGGGCGAGGTCCGGGGACTGGACTACTACACCGGCGTGCACTTCGAGGTGTACGTCGCCGGGGCCGGACGCGCGGCGGGGGCCGGTGGCCGCTATGACGAGCTGATGGGCCGCTTCGGCCGGCCGATGCCGGCGGTAGGATTTTCGCTCGATCTCGATACCCTGGCCGAGGTGCCGGCATGAGCCGGCTCCGCATCGCGCTGGCCAAGGGCCGGCTGTACCAGCCCGCGGTCGAGCGCTTCCGGCTTGCGGGGGCGGCGCCGGCCGGTGATCCCGGCCGCCGGCTGCTCGTGCCCACCACCGACCCGAACATCGAGTTCCTGGTGGTGAAGCCGGCCGACGTCCCCGTCTACGTCGAATCGGGAGCGGCCGACCTCGGTGTCACCGGCACCGACGTGCTCCGCGAGAGCGGAGCCGACGTGCTGGAGCCGCTGGACCTCGGCTTCGGCCGCTGCCGTCTGGTGGTGGCCGCGCCCGCCGAGACCGGCTATCCCGCGCTGCCGGGGGGGATCACCGCCCGCGTCGCCACCAAGTATCCCCGGCTCGCCCACGCCCACTTCGGCGCCCGTGGCCGGCCGGTGGACATCGTGACGGTCAACGGGTCGGTCGAGGTCGCTCCCCTGCTCAACCTGGCCCACTGGATCGTGGACCTGGTCGACACCGGCAACACCCTGCGGGCGAACGGGCTGGTGGAGCGCGAGACGATCGTGCACTGCAGCGCCGTGCTGGTCGCCAACCGCGCGGCGCAGAAGCTGAAGCTGGAGGCGTATCTGGGATTGATGGAGAGGTTGGAGGGCGAAGAGCGAAAGGGAAAAGGGGGAGGGGGAAAGGGGAAGGAGGCGAAAGGCGAAGGGCGAAGGGCGAAGGGGGGCTGACCGACCTCTCAGCCGATCCCATCCACCTTCCCCTTTCCCCCTTCACCTTTCCCCTTCCTCCTCCCCCCCAGCCTCACCGCCGTCTCCAACGCCACCCGCATGCTGCTCGCATCGGCCTTGCCGGTGCCGGCGATGTCGAACGCGGTCCCATGGTCGGGCGACGTGCGCGGAAAGGGCAGGCCCAGCGTGACGTTCACCGCCCGGCCGAACGCGGCGACCTTGATGGCGGTCATGCCGACGTCGTGGTAGGGCGCGAGCACCGCGTCGAACTCTCCACGAAGCGCGCGGACGAAGACCGTGTCGGCGGGGAGCGGGCCCGCCGCCCCGAGCGTTTCCGCCGCCGGACCGAGCACCCGTGTCTCCTCGTCGCCGAAGAGCCCGCCTTCCCCCGCATGCGGGTTCACGGCGCAGAGCGCGAGCCGCGGCTGGCCGATGCCCCACCAGTCGCGCAGGCCCTGAATCGTCGTTCGTCCGGTGCGGACCACCCGCTCCCGGGTGAGCAGCGCGGGAACGTCGCGGAAGGGCACGTGGGTCGTCACCAGCACGACCCGGAGCTGGTCGGACGCCAGCATCATGGCGACGTCGACGCCGCCGGCGAGCTGCGCCAGCCATTCGGTGTGACCGGGAAAGGGGAATCCGGCGAGATGCAGCGCGTGCTTGTGCGCGGGAGCGGTGACGATCGCGTCGACGTCGCCGGCGAGGGCGAGGCGGGCGGCGGTCTCGACCGCGTGCCCCGCGATCCGGCCGGCCCGGAGCGCGCGGGCCCGGTCGCCGTCGTCACCGCTGCCCTGGCCCCAGGTGCCGACCCCCACGCGCCGGTCGGCCGGGATGGCGCCGATCTGGTCTTCGGCGCCGACCAGCGTCACCTCGGCATCGAGGGAAGTCGCCAGCGCGGCGGCGGTGATCTCGGGCCCGATGCCGCGCGGGTCGCCGAGGGTGACGGCCAGCCGCGGACGGCTCACATCCTGATCTCCACGTAGGTGGCTTTGCGGAGGTGGTCGAGGTAGCGGCGGATCGCCAGCTCCTGGCTGAGCTGCTGGCGGATATGGTCCTTGACGTCGTCGTAGCGGACATCGCCCTGGGAGCGGCGGGCGGTCACCTGGAGCACCACGAACTGCTCGTGGCCGCCGGCGCCCGGTACCGAGAACACCGGCACCACCGCTCCCGAGTCGGCCTTGCCGATCACCTTGGCGTAGGGCTCGGGCAACTTGTCCTCGGGCACGTCGTCGGCGGTGCGCTCGCTCGAGGGGTCGTGATAGATCCGCTGCAGCGAGTCGAAGGACGCGCCGTGCCGGATCTGCCCGAGGATGTTGGTCGCCAGGTCGTGCGCCTTCTGCATGTGGGCCGAGTCGAGCGCCGGCACGAGCAGGATGTGGCGGGCCTGGACCTCGGCCGGCTGGGTGCGCTCGACCTGGATGATGTGGAACCCGAACGGCGTCTCGACCGGATCGGAGATGACGCCGGGCTTGAGGGAGAACGCCACTCGCTCGAACTCGGGCACCATCACGCCCCGGCGGAACCAGTTGAGCTCGCCGCCCTGGTCCTTCGAGCCCGGGTCTTGGGAGAAGCGCCGCGCCGCGGTGGCGAAGTCGGCGCCCCGGCGGAGCTCCAGCACCAGCGAATCGGCCTGGGCCTTGGTCTTGGCCCGGGCCTCCGCGCTCGGCTTGGGGGTAACCACGATCTGGCGGAAGGAGATCGTCGCCGGCCGGCTGCCGAGGCTGCCCTTGTTGGCGTTGAAGTAATCCCGCATCTCCGCCTCGGTCGGCGGTACCGGCTTGAGCTTGCCGTCGTTCCGCAGCTTGTCGATCAGCCGGTTCTGCAGCGCCGCGCGCCGTTGCTGGTCGGTGAGCCAGCGGCGGTACTCCTCCGGCGTCTGGAACCCGGCCTTCTTGAGCTCGTTCCGGTAATCCAGCTCGGAGCCGAAGTTGCCGCGCACCTTGCGGACCTGCTGCTCCACCCCGTCGGCGATCTCCTGGTCGGTCACGTGAATCGAGGTGTCCCGGGAGGCCTGCTGCACCAGCAGCTCCTCGTCCACGATCGTGGAGATGACCTGCCGGCGCACGGAGTCGAGCTGGGCGGGATCGCTGGGCAGCTTGGCTCCCTGCGCCTGCCGGCTGAAGATCTCCTCGTCCACCTGCGAGGCCAGCACCGGCCGATTCGCCACCACCGCGAGCACCCGGTCCACCACCACCGTGGTGTCGCCGTGGAGCACCTCCGGCTGGCCCGGAGCGATCCCCAGCGTGCCGCCGCCGGCCGAGTCGGCCGGCGCGGTGGAGGAGTCGACGACGGCGGACTCGGACGCGGTGGTGTCGACCGCGGTCGAATTGCTCCGCAGGCTGTCGACGGCCACGGTAGAGTCGGCCGCGATCGAGTCCGCCACCGAGGTCGAATCCTGCGCCGTAAGCCTACCGGCGGCGGCGCACAGCAGCAGCGCCACCAGCCAGGCGGTCATCCGGGTCCCGCGGTGCTGTCCCATCGTTCCTTCCTCCTGCCCCGCGCTACTTCGGCTTCCGGGCCGCGCTGTCGTTTGCCTTGGGCGGAGCCCCCGGCGCCGCGGGGGCCGGCGCGCCC
>DATEIR010000021.1:0-9596 GCA_035278885.1 Gemmatimonadales bacterium
CTGGAGACGGCGCTGGTCTCGGAAAGCTGGCGGGAGCTCGCCGGGCGGGTGCCGGCCGCGGCGGCGCTGCTGGCCCGGCTCGAGGCGCTCGCCGCCGGCTGCGCGGCCATCGTGGAGGAAATGGAATTCGGCTTCCTGTACGACCGGAGCCGGAGCCTCTTCGCCATCGGGTACCGTGCCGGCTCGCCCTCGCCCGACCCGTCCTACTACGACCTGCTCGCGTCCGAAGCCCGCCTCGCGAGCTACATGGCCGTCGCCCGGGGCGAGGTACCGGTGGAGCACTGGTTCCGGCTGGGGCGGACCCTCACCCGCGCCGCCGGAGAGATGGCGCTGGTGTCGTGGAGCGGGAGCATGTTCGAGTATCTGATGCCGGGGCTCGTCATGCGCACCTTCCGCGGCACGCTGCTCGACGACACCTGCGCCGGAGCGGTGCGGCGGCAGATCGCGTGGGCCGGCCGCTTCGGCGTGCCGTGGGGGGTGAGCGAAAGCGCGTACAACCTGCGCGACCGGCACTACACCTATCAGTACCGCGCCTTCGGTGTGCCCGATCTCGCGCTCAAGCGCGGCCTCGCCCGCGACCTGGTCATCGCCCCGTACGCCACGGCGCTCGCGGCGCTGGTGGCTCCGCGCCGCGCGATCGCCAACCTGATCGCGCTGGAGAAGCTCGGCGCGCTCGGCGCGTACGGCTTCCGGGAGTCGCTCGACTACACCCGGCCCGATCCCGGACGCGCCTTCGCGCTGGTGCACACCTGGATGGCGCACCACGTGGGCATGAGCCTGGTGGCGCTCGCCAACGCGCTCACCGGGCAGCGCTGGCAGCAGCGCTTCCACAGCGATCCCACGGTGCGGGCGGCGGAGCTGCTGCTGCACGAGCGGGTGCCGCGCTCGCTGGAGCTGCAGGAGCCGCAGAGCGCGCGGGCCGACGAGGCGCTGCCCGACCCCGAGGTGGACCGGCCTGTGGTCCGCGAAATCGACACGCCCGATACGCCGGCCCCGCATGTCGCCTTGCTCGGCCACTGGCCCTACACCGCGATGGTGAGCCACGCGGGTTCGGGGTACAGCCGCTACGAGGACCTGGCGGTGACCCGCTGGCGAGCGGATGCCACGCGGGACGCGACCGGTCAGTTCATCTATCTCCGCGATCTGGGCGACCACCGGGTCTGGTCGGCCGGGCACCAGCCGGTGTGCGCCCCGGCGGACTGGTATCGCGCGTATCTCGCGACCGACCGCGTCGCCATCCACCGGGGCGACGGCCGGGTGGAGACCCGGACCGAGATCGTCGCGGTCCCCGCCGACGGGGCCGAGGTCCGCCGGGTGACCGTCACCAACACGGGCGATGAGACCCGCGATATCGAGCTCACCAGCTACGGTGAGATCGTGCTGGCCCCTCCCGACGCCGACCGGGCCCACCCGGCGTTCGGCAACCTGTTCGTCGAGACCGAGTGGCACGACTGGTGTACCGCGATCACCGCCACGCGGCGCCCCCGCTCGGCGCACGAGCGGCCGCTCTGGTGCGCGCACGTGGTGGACACCGGCCCTCACCTGGTCGGGCCGGTGAGCTGCGAGACCGACCGGGCCCGGTTCATCGGTCGGGGT
Source organism: Gemmatimonadales bacterium (assembly GCA_035278885.1). Classification (GTDB taxonomy): domain Bacteria; phylum Gemmatimonadota; class Gemmatimonadetes; order Gemmatimonadales; family GWC2-71-9; genus CAVVWJ01. The sequence goes on from DATEIR010000021.1 coordinate 1,597, forward strand.
CGGAGTACACGCGACCCCGAGGCGCTGGACTTTGCCGGCCCGCTCGACGGCACGACGGGTGCGGTGCTCGACCCCGTGTTCGCCCTCCGGGTACGCCTGCGCCTGCCGCCCCGGGAGTCGGCGGCGGTGGCCTTCACCACCCTGGTGGCGACCTCTCGTGAGCGCGCCTTCGAGCTGGCCGACCGCTATCACCATCCCTACGCCGCCCAGCGTGCGCTCGACCTGGCCTGGACCTCGGCGCAGGTGGACCTGCGCGAGTTGGGGATCACGGCGGAGGATGCGGGCATCTTCCAGGAGCTGGCAGGGCACCTTTTCTACGCCAATCCCGGCCTGCGTCCCTCGGCGGCGGAGCAAGCCGCGGGGCAGGGAGCTCAGCCGCTGCTGTGGTCCATCGGCGTCTCGGGCGACTGGCCGATCCTCCTCGCCACCATCGAGACCGAGGACGGGCTCCCGACCCTGCGTCAGCTGCTCCAGGCGCATCACTATTGGCGCCGGCGCGGGATGATGGTGGATCTCGTGATCCTCAACGTCCGGGGCCCGAGCTATCTCCAGGATCTGGAGAACCGGATCGTGGGCGCGATCCATGCCTCGCCGGCCGCGGGATCCGTCGACCGTCCGGGAGGCGTGTTCCATCGGCGCCGCGAGCTGCTGGGGGCGGAGGTGCTCGCGATGCTGCGCGCGACGGCGCGGGTGCACCTCGACTGCGACGGGCGCTCCCTCGCCCGGCTGGTGCAGGGCACCCTCCCGCCGCAGGAAGACTACGAGCCCGGGCCGGAGCCGACGCCGGCGCGCAGCTCGGGTGCGGTGGCGCCGGGTCTGCTCACCCAGATCCGGGTGCGGGCGGTCCGCTCGGCCAGGAGCCTGCTGGAGACCGCGGCGTCGGTGTTGGGGGAGGACGGAGGGTCGGACGGCCGGACGGGCGGAGGGACGATCTCGGGTTCTGTCTCTGCTGCCGGTCGGCACCCCGGCGTCTCGGCCCCACTCGGCGCGCCGACGCCCGAGGGCGACTACGAGATTCGCATCGAGAACGGCCGGCTGCCTCCGGCGCCCTGGTCGAACGTGATCGCCAACCCCGCCGGCGGGTTCCTGGTGACCGAGCGCGGCGCGGGGTGCACCTGGGCGGCCAGCAGCTACTTCTACCGCCTGACGCCGTGGCACAACGACCCCGTCGGCGATCCGCCCGGAGAAGTGCTCTACCTGCGCGACGAGGAATCCGGAGCGACATGGTGCCCCACGCCGGCGCCGCTTTCCGCCGACGGACCGTACACGGTCCGCCATGCGCCGGGTGCGAGCACCTTCGAGCACGAGCACGACGGCATTGCGACCACGCTGGTACTCGGCCTTCACGAGGTGTCCGCGGTGAAGCTCGGCTGGCTCCGGATCGCCAACACGGGCGACCGGCCTCGCCGGATCGCCCTCACCGCCTACGCCGAGTGGGCGCTGGGCGTGCTGCGGGAGCACACCCAGCACCAGGTGCAGACGACGTTCGAGCCGACTCTGCGGGCTATTCTGGCCCGAAACCGCTTCGACCCCCACTTCGCCGGAATGGTGGCGTTCTGCGCGCTGAGCGAGGAGCTCGCCTCGCACACCGCGGATCGGCGCGAGTTCCTCGGCCGGAACGGTGACGTCACCCATCCGGCGGGGCTGGGCCACCCGCTCTCCGGCGCCGTCGGCGCAGGGCTCGACCCTTGTGCGGCGCTGCGCACCGTGATCGAGCTCGCGCCCTCCGAGCACCGCGACATCGCCGTCGTGCTCGGCGCCGCCGAGGGGGAGGAGTCGGCGCGACGACTGGCCGGCGGGCTCAGCTCAGCGCCCGAGGTCCTCCGGGCGATCGACGCCAACCGCCGGCGCTGGCGGGAGCGGCTCGAGGTGATCAGCGTGAGGACGCCGGAGCCCTCGCTGGACCTGCTGCTCAACCGCTGGCTCCTCTACCAGGCGCTTTCCTGCCGCATGTGGGGCCGCACCGCGCTGTACCAGAGCAGTGGCGCCTTCGGCTTCCGCGATCAGCTCCAGGATGCCATGGCGCTGGTGTACGCCGAGCCGGCGCTCGCGCGAGAGCAGATCGTGCGAGCCGCGGGGCGCCAATTCCTGGAGGGGGACGTCCAGCACTGGTGGCACCCGCAGAGCGGGCGGGGGGTGCGGACCCGTTTCTCCGACGACCTGGTCTGGCTGCCTTTCGTGGCCGATCACTACGCCCGCCTCACCGGTGATACCGCAGTCCTCGACGAGACGGCGCCTTATCTCCGGATGCGCGCACTGGCCCCCGAGGAGCATGAGGTCTACGACCTGCCCGAGCCCTCCGGCCAGATCGGGAGCGTGTACGAGCACTGCCTCCGTGCGCTGCGCCGGGCCTGCACCGAAGGGCCGCATGGGTTGCCGCTGATCGGTTCGGGGGATTGGAACGACGGCATGAACCGGGTAGGTGCCGAGGGCAAAGGCGAGAGCGTGTGGCTCGGCTGGTTCCTGATCGCCACCCTGCGCGCCTTCGCCCGCCGCTCCGAGGCTCGCGGCGAGCCGGAGGTCGCGGCCGAGCTTCGCGCCCAGGCCGATCGCTACGTCGAGGCTGTGGAGACCCACGGGTGGGACGGCGAGTGGTATCGCCGGGCGTACTACGACGACGGGACGCCGCTGGGCTCCAGCCAGAGCGAGGAGTGCCGGATCGATTCGATCGCGCAGAGCTGGAGCGTCATCTCCGGCGCCGGCGCCCCCGAGCGGCGGGCCCAGGCGATGCGGGCGCTGGACCGGTGGCTGGTCCGGAAGGAGGTGGGGATCCTGCTGCTCACGCCGCCGTTCGACCGGACCAGCCATGATCCCGGCTACATCAAAGGCTACCTGCCCGGCGTGCGCGAGAACGGGGCGCAGTACACCCACGCCGCGCTCTGGGCCGTGCTCGCCAACGCCATGCAGGGCGATGGCGATCGCGCCTTCGGGCTCTTCCAGCTCATCAATCCGCTGGAGCGGACCCGCACGGCGGAGGGCATGGCCACCTACCGCACCGAGCCCTACGTGGTCGCGGCCGACGTGTACTCGGCGGCGGGGCACATCGGGCGCGGTGGGTGGACCTGGTATACCGGGTCGGCGAGCTGGATGTACCGGGTAGCGCTCGAGGCCATTCTCGGCTTCACTCGCGAAGGCGATCGCTTCCGGCTCGATCCGCGCGTCCCGTCCGCCTGGCCCGAGTTCGAGCTGGAGTATCGCTTCGGCGGAGCGACCTATCGGGTGAGGGTGGCCGAGCCGCACCGGGCACGGGCGGGGTCGCAGGTCGTGGAGCTCGACGGCAAGGCGCTCGACGGCGAGTGGGTGCCGCTGGCGGACGATGGACGCACGCACGAGGTATCGGTTCGCCCGCGAGAGGAGCCGAGTCCTAGCGCGTGACCCGGACCCGCTCGGTCAAACGGCGATCACCGATCCGCTCGGCCCAGGCGGGCCACGCGCCCGTCGGCCCATTCCAGCGGAGCGTATCCACCTCGGTGAAGAGCGGCGCGTCGCTGACCAGCGTCGCCAGCCGCTTGAACAGCAGCGCCTGTTCCCGCTGGTCGCCCAGCACGGTGTCCGGGAAATCCTCGATCGGGCCGTGGCGATTCAGGAGGCGGGCAGCGGTGGCCTTGCCGATGCCTGTGATGCCGGGGTAGCCATCCTGCGCGTCGCCCACGAGGGCGAGCAGGTCGGGGATCAGGACCGGCGGTACCCCGAACTTCTTCCGCACTCCGTCTTCGCCCCTGATTTCCTTGGCTCGCCGGTCCACCTGGACCACCCGCTCACCCCGCACGCACTGGGCGAGATCCTTGTCGTTGGCCCAGATGCAGACCCGCTCGACCTGCTCGTGCTCGGCGGCGAGGCGGGCCGCCGACGCGAGCGCGTCGTCCGCCTCGAGCTCGACCATGGGCCAGACCACGACCCCCATCGCCTGGAGCGCTTCTTCCAGCGGCTCGAATTGGGCGCGGAGCGCGCGCTCGATGCCCGCGCCCGTCTTGTAGTCGGGCCAGAGGTCGTTGCGGAAGGACTCGATGACGTGATCGGTGGCCACGCCGACGTAGGTGCCGCCTCCCTCGATCGTCTCGAGGACGGTGTGTAGCACCCCGGCCACCGCGCCGTAAGGCTTGTCCTTGCCCTGGTTGAAGCGGCGTTGGCCGTAGAAGTGGCGGAACAGCTCGTAGGTGCCGTCGATCAGGTGGACGAGCATCGGAGGAGTATAGACGGCGCCGTCGGTCCGTGCTGCTGATCAGGCCTCCGGAAACCGCTGCGGCCGACCCGCCGTTGCCGGAGCGAGTGCCGGCGCGAATCGACTGTCTCGGACTCTCGAGGCGGCACTTGTGGAACCCCGACGCGCTGGCCAACCGGCTCGCCTCGTCGGCCGACGACCTCGGCGCGCCCGGGGGGGATCCGGTCTATGGTAGAGGACGCGTCAACGCGCGGAGAGCGGTGCAGTAAGCACGCTGCGGCGCAGAGCAAGCGCGAGGGCCGGTTGCATCCGCAGCCGGCCCTTTCGCATGGGCGCAGGCGATGTCTCGGGAGCCAGCCGGCCGCATCCGGGATCCCGGCACCTTGCCGGGTCGGGTCTGGGACGGCATAGTATCGCTGATGCCGCCGGCCGCCTCGCCACCAACCCCGGAGACCCCATGTCCATCGAGCGTACCCGCCAGGTGATGAACCGATATTGGGAGTCGGACCACAAGGACGTGAGCATGATGGCCGAGGACGTCGTGTTCACTCACATGGCCACCGGCGACGAGCACCGCGGGCCGGACGCGATCCGCCGGATGCTGGACTACCTGTACCGACAGGCGTTCAACGCATCTGCCGAGATTCGGACTCGGATGTGTACCGAAGACCAGGCATTGCTCGAAGGCTATTTCGTCGGCACCCACACCGGCGAATTCGCCGGCATCCCCGCGACAGGCCGCGAGGTCCGGGTTCCATTGTGCGTGATCTACGATCTGGAGAACGACCAGATCAAGCGCGCCCGGGTCTACTTCGAGCTGCCGGTGCTGTGGCGACAGCTCGGCCGCACTCCCGAGGCCGCGGCGGCAGAGGTCTGATCCGCCACAAAATGTGATCTAGCTCCTCTCGGAGGTCCGGACCGGTGGCCTAGCGTAGCCATCATGCTCCGCCTCCGCCTACGACCCCGCTTTTTGCTCCCGCTGGCCCTCGGCTGCGGAGGTGGGGACCTCACACTGCCTCCCGGCGCTCCTGGCGCACAAGTCGAAATGGTGCAAGGCGATGAGCAGGTGGGGCGGCCCGGCGCCCCGCTCGACGATCCACTCATCGTCCGGGTCACGGACGCGGAGGGCACGCCGGTGACCGGGCAGTCGGTGACGTGGTCCGTGAATGCCGGTGGGGGGGCGATCGACCCGGTCACGAGCGTCAGCAACGCCGAGGGGCTCGCCTTCGCCGAGTGGATCCTGGGCCCCGCGCCCGGGCTCAACGTGGTCGAGGCCCAGGTCGGCGACAGTGCCGTGGTCACCTTCACCGCCACCGCTCGGAGCAAAGGGGGCGGAGGTGGCGGGGATACGGCAGGCGTTCCGGCGCAGCTCGCCGCCGTGGAAGGCGACGACCAGACCGTGGAGACCGGGGATCCCGTGGCGGTCCGTCCTGCCGTGCGCGTCACCGACGCTGCCGGCGATCCGGTGGCCGGGGTCACCGTGACGTTTGCGATCACCTCCGGCGGCGGCAGCCTCGACGGCGCAACCCAGACTACGGCGTCGGACGGTATCGCGCGCGTGGGCCGGTGGACGCTCGGTGCCACCCCCGGGACCAACACGCTGGAAGCACGCTCGGGCACGCTGAGTGGGAGCCCGGTGGTGTTCACCGCCCAGGCAACGGCCCCGGACCTCACTCGTCAGGTAGACCGGCTGGTCTATCGGTTCCCGCCGGCCCAGTTCATCCGGCAGAACGAATCGTTTCCCATCAAGGTGGCCCTGGTGGATACCGCCGGGCATGTGGTCCCTCTCGACGGGATCCTGATCTATCTCGAGCTCTTTCCCGAGGGCTCGGCGAATCCAACCAGCCAGGCGATCGAGGGCAGCCGGTTCGAGAGCACCGTGGAGGGGATTGCGACCTTCCAGATCTCGATCACCAGGACGGGGACATTCCGCCTCCGCGCGCTCACCGACGATCTCCCCGAACTCGGCCCGCATGGGCCGGAGCCCTGGCTCTACAGCTACCTGTTCGAGGTGAGATAGGGTCGTCGGCCTATCTGGAGGCCTCGACCTCCGCAGCCCAGATATCGCTCTGCCGGTCGCCGATAGTCAGATAGAACCGTCCCCCGCGCGCCGAGAAGCCGTACCGGTGCCACGGCCGGTTCGGATCGTCGAAGCGGACCGTCAGGACGGAGGGGCCACCCACGGCCGGCACGGCCCAGATTCCGGTTTCGCCCGGACCCGGCGCCAGGTAGTAGACGGTCCTGCTGTCCGCGGACCAGGCCAGGTAGGCCGCGCGCGGGGCCATGGAGTCGCTGCGCGGGACCAGGGCCCACACCGAGTCGCCCGACGACCGCGCCAGATAGACCACCCCGTCCGACGTGAAGCCCACCAGACGGCCGTCGGGGGACGGCACCGGGGGGTAGGCGTTGCCCTTGAAGATGGTGCGTGGCAGCCCCCAGTGTCCGTCCGCCGACCGCGAGATCATCCGGACGTCCGCCGACGGCATGTTGAAGTTGTGGAGGTAATAGAGCGATTTGCCGTCGGCCGACCAGATGGGGGCTCGCCCCTCCTCGGACGAGTCGGTCACCGCCAGCTGGCTGCCGCCGTCGGAAGGCATCACGAACAGCCGGCGCTGGCCGTCGACGAAGGAGTGGAAGACGATCTCCCTGCCGTCCGGTGACCACTCGGGCCAGAACTCGTCGGCCGGAGACTGGGTGAGCCGCTCCGGCTCACCCCCGCCGGACGGCTGGCGGTAGAGGTCCATCGTCCCGCCCCGGTCCGAGTCGAACAGCATCCGCTTCCCATCCGCCGAAATGTCGAACGACTCGATGATCTGGTTGCCGAAGGTGACCGGGTCGGCCTGACGGATCGATACCGCGCCCGCCGTCGGGATCGGAAGCGACCAGACATTGGAAGTCTCGGTCCAGTCCGCATAGGCGAGCCAGCGACCGTTGGTCGCGAGGCTCACGGCCTGGGCGCGGAGGCCATTGGTGACCCGGTTCGGATCCCCTTGGGGATGACCATCGGTGCCGATTCTGAGCTGATAGAGCTCGCTCCCGCCGGCGCGATCGCTCAGGAACAGCAGCGTCCGACTGTCCGGAGTCCAGGTCGGACTGGCGTTGAACCATTGGTCGTCCGTGACCGGCACGGGCTGTCCGCCCGCTTTTACGGGGACGAGCCAGATTCGGGTCGGACCGATGTTGCCGAACATGAAGCTGGGCTGACGGGACTGGCGGTTCCCCCGCACGCACGCGATCCACCGGCCGTCGGGCGACCAGGCGAAGGAATGCATCTCCCCGTCCTGGGTCAGTATCCGCTCCGGTCCTCCGTCCAGGTCCCGGACCAGCAGGGTGTCCCGACGCACGAACGCAATCCTCCGCCCGTCCGGCGACCACCCCGCCGGCATGAGCGGACCGCCGCTTCCCCAGGGCTCGACCTTCGGGTCGTGCTCGTCCGGCACCACGAGCCGCGCCGGCCCGCCGAGCCCTGAGACGACCTCGATGCCGCGCGGCGTGCCGAACATGATCTGGGTGCCGTCCGGCGACCAGATCGGGAACCGCTGGGGCCGCTCGCTCTGGGCGGCTACGGCCAGCGCCGCGCCGCCGACCCGCTGGCGCACCCTGATCTCCAGCGCGCTCATCGCGCCGGCCGAGTAAGCGACCAGTCGCCCGTCGGGCGACATGGCCGGCTCGATCTCCAGGCCGGGGTCGAGCGTCACCTGAACTCGGCCGCCCAGCGCGAGCTGCGGGGCAGGGCGGGGACGCAGAAACACAGCCGCGACGGTCACCGCGGCCAGCGCGGCGGCGGCGGCCGCGAGCGCGATCCACCGCGCCCGTGGCCGGGGGAGATCGGGCGCCG
>DATEIR010000022.1:0-22065 GCA_035278885.1 Gemmatimonadales bacterium
GGCTCGTTGTCATTCGGCGCCGGCTAGATTCCGGCGTGCTTCCGCTCTCGTTCCTGCTGGTGGTCGGAGCGCCGGTGCAGGGCGCCCCCGACTCCACCGCGGGCCCGCCGTCGGCCGGTATCTCGCACGCGCTCGCCCGGGCGCGCGCCGCGACGATCTCCGGCGTGCACTACGACCTGGCCTTCGATATCACCGCACGCGACAGCGCGGTCGGGCAAGTGGAGATCCGCTTCCGCCGCTCGGGCCGCAGCGACGGGATTCTCGATTTCCGCGGCCGGCGCCTGGGGCGGGTGTCGGTCAACGGCGCGCCGCTGGACGACCCTCGGCTCGTGCACGGCCATCTGATCCTGCCCGCCCGCACGCTGCGCGAGGGCGAGAACACGGTGACCGCCGGCTTCGTCGCCGACATCGCGCCGAGCGGTGCGAGCATCATTCGCACCGATGATGCGTCGGACGGCGCCACCTATCTCTATACCCTGCTCGTTCCGGCGGACGCCAACCAGCTCTTCCCCTGCTTCGATCAGCCGGACCTCAAGGGCCGGCTGCGGCTGTCGATCACGGCGCCGGCCGAGTGGTCGGTCGTGGCTAACGGGTCCGCCGTGTCGTCCGATACCTCGGGAGCGCGCGTCACCACCAGCTTCGCGCCGACCCCGCCGATCAGCACCTACCTCATGGCCTTCGCGGCCGGACCGTGGCGACGCCGCGCGGGCACGGTGGACGGGCGCGCGATCACGGCGTACGTCCGCCGCTCACGAGCGCGGGAGGCGGACCTGGATACGCTGATCGCGCTCAACGGCCGGGCGCTGAAATGGATGGAGCGCTACTTCGGCCGGCCGTATCCGTTCGCCAAGTTCGACCTCGTGCTCGCCCCCGCCTTTCCGTTCGGCGGCATGGAACATCCGGGCGCGGTGTTCTACAGTGAGGACGCCTTCATCTTCCGCGAGCGGCCCACCCTGCCGCGCCGGCTGGCCCGGTACTCCACCATCCTGCACGAGGCGGCGCACCAGTGGTTCGGCGACCTCGTGACCATGCGATGGTTCGACGACCTCTGGCTCAAGGAGGGCTTCGCGACGTTCATGGCAGCCAAGGCGCTCGCCGACCTGGAGCCGGACGCGGACGCGTGGAAAACCTTTTACCTCGGCAACAAGCCCGCGGCCTACGGCGTGGACCGCACCGAGGGCACCCGGCCGCTGTGGCAGGCGCTGGACAACCTGGACCAGGCGAAGAGCAACTATGGGGCGATCGTCTACAACAAGGCCCCGGCGGTGCTCAAGCAGCTGGAGTATCTGGTGGGCGACCGCGGCTTCCAGCGGGGCGTACAGACTTTCCTCCGACGGTACGCCTTCGCCAACGCCGACTGGCGCGACCTGCTTGGCGCGATCGGCGCGGCGGCTGGCCGTCCGCTGGAGCGTTTCGGGCGGGACTTCATGCTGCGGCCCGGCATGCCGGTGGTGCAGCAGCGGGTCGAGATTCAGGGTGGGAAGATAGCGCGCCTCGCCCTGATCCAGCGTCCCGCGCGCGCCCTGTCCGGCCGCCGACCATGGGTCGAGCGAACCGAGGTTCTGCTCGCCTACGCCGCCGGTGCGCCGGTGCGCATCCCGGTCGAGCTCCGGGACAGCGTCACCGACGTGCCGCCGGCACGCGGGCTCCCGGCACCCGACTACGTGTTCGCCAATGCCGGGGACTACGGCTACTTCCTGCTGCTGCTCGACTCCGCCAGCGTCGCGGCGCTGGAGCGCGGTGCCCTCGGAAAGGTCGAGGACAACCTGCTGCGGGCGATGCTCTGGGGCGCCCTGTGGGACCAGGTGCGCGCCTACCGGTTGGAGCCGGAGCACTTCACCCGACTGGTGCTTCGGGAGCTGCCGAACGAGCGGGACGAGCAGATCCTGCCGGTCCTGATCGGCCGGCTGGGCCGGACCGTCGAGGCCTACCTCGAACCGGAGTCGCGCCGCGAGCTGCAGCCCGAGGTGGAGCGCGTGCTGCGCGACGGAGCCGACGATCGCCGGCTTTCCTATGGCTTGCGCAAGGCGTACAGCGACGGGTTCATCGCGCTCGCGGGCTCACCGGCGGGGATCGCCGGACTCGACTCGCTGCTCGGCGGCGACAGCGTGGCCGGAGAACCGCTCAAAGACCCGACGCGGTGGAGCGCGGTGACCCGGCTCCTGGTGCTCGGCGCGGCCTCCGCCGAGCGACGGTTCTCCGAGCAGGAACGCCGAGACACGACGCCGGACGGCCGGCGGCGCGCGTTCATCGCGGCGGCCGGGCGTCCGAGCGCGGCCACCAAGCGCACGTACTTCACCCGCTGGTTCGCCGATTCCACGTTGAACGAGGAGTGGGCGACGGGAAGCCTGGGCCCGTTCAACGCTCTGGAGCAGCAGCCCCTCACCTTTCCGTGGCTCGAGCCCGCGCTCGATTCGCTCCCCTACATCCAGGCGCACCGGCGAATCTTCTTCCTGGAGAGCTGGCTCGGCGCCTTCCTCCAGGGACAGACCAGCGACTCCGCTCTCGCGCTGGTGCGGGGCTGGCTCGACAGGCATCCCGGCCTCCCGCCGGACCTCCGCCGAAAGGTCCTGCAGCATATGGATGAGCTGGAGCGGACGTTGGGGGTGAGGAGGGGCGGACGGGCGGAGGGGCGGACGGACGGACGGACGGTCGGACGGTCGGGCGGAGGGTCGGAGGGTCGAGGGGGTGGTAGCTGGGGCTATTTGACAACTCCGGGCGAAACCCTCGTCGTCCCGGACCGAGGTCCGTCCGTTCCCTCGTCCGTCCGACCCTCCGACCCTCCGCCTCCGCCCGATGACCGCCATAGCTCGAGACCCAGGCCTACACGCCGGGAACTAATGATGTCGGAGGGTGGCTGGGCGGCTAGGTCGCTCGTTAGCGACGGGTGTCCTCCCACAGAGTGGGACGTACCCGCGGCCCGGCGAGCTTCACTACCCGGCACGCACCGCGGCCACGACGCCGAGCACGGTGATCACCACTCCGAGACCCATCTTGATTCCCACCGCGGCTGCCCGACCGAGCACGGCTCCCCATCCCGCCCGCGCGGCGCCCTCGGCCCGGCGGGCACGGGTGTACTCGAACAGCGCCGCGCCCAGGAAGGCGCCCACGAAGCCGCCGATCACCGAGCCGATGACCGGGATAGGCACTCCCACGATCGCGCCGACCAGCCCGCCGACCAGCGCGCCCCAGCCGGCCCGCCGGGAGCCGCCGTAGCGCTGGGCGAAGCGGAACCCGATCCAGGCCTCGGCGAGCTCGCCCACGAGCGCGAGCACGATCACCAGGAACAGAAACCACGCGCTCATGCTCCGGAAATCGGTCAGCCAGCCGAACCCGATGATGGCGAGGACGATGAGCCAGAGCCCAGGCAGGCCGAACGGGATCAGGAGGAGGCCGGCCACCGACGCGGCGAGGAGAAGAATGGAAGCGGCGAACCCGTCCAGCGGCATGGCGACGACCTCGGTCGAAGGGACTCGGAGAAAGCTTCCGGCCCGGGGCCTCCGAGGCAAGATTCCGTCAGCCACTCACGACGGAGCTCCCGATGTGCCGCAACATCCGCCCGCTGTTCCATTTCGACCCTCCGGTCACCGACGAGGAGATCCGGAGCGCGTCCCTGCAGTTCGTCCGCAAGGTGAGTGGGTTCACCAAGCCCTCCGCCACGAACCAGGCTTCGTTCGATGTGGCGGTGGGTGAAGTGTCGGCGGCGGTGCAGCGGCTCCTGGCGGAGCTGGTGACCGCGGCGCCGCCCAAGAACCGCGAAATCGAGGCCGCTAAGGCCAGGGCCCGGTCGGCGAAGCGCTACGCCCGTCCTCCGGCACCCTAGCCGACCGCTCCTCCCGCTGATTGCGCTGGCTCTCGATGTGGCTCTTGTGCAGATCGTTCCTGTCGGCGCGGGCCATGGTCCCCTCCGTCGAAGTGAGGCGCCACCATACCCGCCGGCCCGGGGGCGGGATGTGACCGCGGGCACGCCCGCGCTTGTGTCCACCGTTCCGGCGCTGCACTCTTGGAAGAGCCCTCACCCCTGCCCTGCCCGCCTCCAAGGAGATGCCCGTGCTCTCCCTCCTCCTCGTGGCCCAGATCGCCACGGCCGACTACGCCACGCGCCGTGCCGAGGCCGTCGCCGAGGTGGACTCTGGAGTGGTGGTCGCCTTCGGGGCGCCTGAGCCGCTCGACTACTGGCCCACCTTTTACCAGCGGCCGTCGTTCGAGTACCTGACCGGCTTCGACGAGTCGGACGCCGTGCTGGTCATGGTAGTCCGCCATCGTCAGCCGACCGCGACGCTGTTCGTTCCCACCCGCACGCCGGTGCAGGAGCGCTGGGTGGGAGCCCGCACCCGCGTCGCGGACATGCAGCAGCGCTTCGGCGTGGCGGGAAGGGACATCGCCGGCCTGCCCTCGGCCATCGACTCGCTCGCGGCGGCGGGCCTTCCTTTCTACGTCGTGCAGGACGCCCAGACCACCGAGAATGCGGATCGCGACACCTTGACGGCAGGCTGGCAGTGGCTGGCCCGTCTCCGAACCCAGCACCCCTATCTCGTAGTCCATTCCCTCGATCAACGAGTCAGGCTCCTCCGGGCGAGAAAGAGCCCCGCCGAAGTCGCCGTGCTCCGTGAGGCGGCCAGGATCAGCGGGATGGCACACCGGGAGGCGATGCGCAGCGCGGCGCCCGGCTGCGGCGAGTGGGAGATCCAGGCGCTGCTCGAGGGCACCTTCCGCCGGCTGGGCGGGAACCGCCCCGGCTACGGAAGTATCGTCGGCTCGGGCCCGAACGCCACGATCCTCCACTACATGGAAGACAGCCGGGTAATGCAGGACGGCGAGCTGCTGCTGGTGGATGCCGCCACCGCCTTCCAGGGATACTCGGCGGACGTCACCCGTACCTATCCGGTGAACGGGCGATTCACTCCCGCCCAGCGGGAGCTTTACCAGATCGTGAGGGACGCGCAGGAAGCATTCGTCCGACAGATCAAGCCAGGTGTAGCGTACGGCATGGCCAGCGACTCGGGCCAGGCGGTGGTGAGCAGCGGCCTCGCCAAGCTGGGCCTCATCGAGTCGGCCGACGCGACCTTCGATCCGCCCGACGGGATGACCTGTCCCGCCGGCGGCTGCTCCCAGGTCCGGCTGTACGCGCTGCACGGGTACGGCGGTCACGGGATCGGGCTCGAGGTGCACGATCCGGCCCAGTACTACGGCGGGGAGCACCGCTTCGAGACGGGTGACGTCTTCACCGTCGAGCCCGGCCTGTACGTGAGCCCGGAGCTGCTCGGCAGCCTGCCCGACACGCCGAAGAATCAGGCCATGCTGAAGAAGATCCGGCCGGCCGCCGAGAAGTACCGCGGGATGGGCGTTCGCATCGAGGACGACTACGCGCTGAGCGCCAAGGGGCTGGACTGGCTCTCCTCCGAGGCGCCGCGCGAGATCGGTGAGATCGAGAAGCTGATGCGGGAGAAGGAGCCGGAGATGCCGGGAGGGGGAAAGTGCGGGGGAGTCGGGAAAGAGGCGCAGCGGTAGGCGAGCCACCAGAGAGCACCCATGGACCTCGAACGAACAGTTGGTCTCAAACCCGACGGCACCATCGCCTTGCCTGAGCGCCAGGTGGCGGTGCGGCTGCTCCTGCTCAAGCTGGCGGCGATGGGTGCGCAGATTCCCGCCGAGCTCGGGGACGAGGACACCCTGCACCTCGCGGGCGATCTGTTCGCCCGCTACCGGGAGCAGACCCGCCTGCTTTCCGAGCACCTCTGTCCCGCGGACCGCCGGATCCAGGAGTACATCGACCGGCTGCTCGCCCTGGCGGGCTCGAGCGAGCGGGTGCGGCTTCCATCCGAGACGCTGATCCTGGACCGCTACGGCCTGGCGCGCGAGCTCTCGCTGCCGCTCGAGGGCGACGCGTGGCACAACGAGCTGGTCTCCAGCTACCGACTCGACAACGGCGTGCTGCACAACCCGGCGAGCGATCGGCGGACGACCCAGGGCGTCTTCCACGTCGCCGAGGGTGGGCTTCCCATTCCCGCCGACAAGATCCGCGTGCCGCTGGCTACCTACCTTCGGCTCCTCTCCGAATCCCTCCGGCCGCCGGCCAACCTGCTGCGCCTGCCCTTCACGGCCGGTTGGGCCAACCCGGTGGAGACGATGATCTCGCTCCTCCTGCGCCCGCTGGTCTGTCCCGCGGTCCCCAAGGTGACGCCGGAAAAGCGGCTGGAGGTGCGCTTCTTCGTGCCGGGCGGGCTGGTGTCCAATCTCGATTTCGTGGAGAGCATCTTCGGCAACGCCGGCGATCCGCACCTCCCGGCGAACGACGCGGGCCTCGACGTCGATGGCTGGACCGGCACCAGCGGCTGCGTCATCCTGGCGCCCCATCTGACCCGGATCCGCAAGACGGACGTCGGACTGCCGCATGTGTCCGCCGCTACCGAGACGCAGCGTGCCGCGGGGATGTGCTGGGAGGACGAGGCCGAGCTGTACAACGATGGTCGGCCGTTCAAGATCACCTCACGCGGCATGGACGGCGTGATGGTGACCATCCTGGCCGACAACTACTTCGGCTACTGCAAGAAGGAAGTGAAGACCCAGATCGGCTACAGCGCCAACCTCTTCGGCATGGCGGAGGAGGAGCACGCCGGCGGCGCGCTCGCGTTCGCCACGGTGAGCCTGGGCGACCGGTTCCTGCCCGAGCAGGTGAAGGTGGTGAGCGCCAATCATCGCTTCGGCGAGGTGATCGGCCTGCTGGGCCAGCGGGCGCAGTTCCACGAGACCGGCTACGCGACCGACGCGCTCTACCCCGAGATCCACTACATGCCGGAGGACATGCAGATCGATCTGCTCCGGCAGGACGTGACCTGGCAGTATCGGGGCCAGGCGCAGCATCTCAAGCTGCTGCCCCACCATATCTACATCCATCCGAGCGGGTACAAGGTCCGGATGCTGAAGCACCGTGCGGCGCCGAGCTGGCGGCTGGTGGGCACGGTTCCGGAGGGGGCCTTCTGCCACAAGCCGTGCACCGTGTCGGGCGGCGGCAAGTCGGAGATCAGCAAGAGCCTGGTGGACGCGATCCTGCCCGGGTCGTTCCACGTGCGGAGCTTCGAGGAGGACATGGCCCTGGTGGAGGAGATCGTGCGCCGAGACTACGACGGCCGTCCGATCCTCTCGCCCGAGCGCTCGCTCGGCTCGGTGATCAAGCTGCTCACCCCCAATCCGGCCGAGTTCCCGCCGGAGTACAACGCCTGGCTGGAGAACATTCCCAACCACGTCCGCGCGCTGGTGTTCGTGATCAAGCGCTTCTACCGGCCCGAGTGGGGCGAGGATTGGCGGAGCCATTTCAGCGTGGACATCATCAACGGCGCGCCCGGCCACGAGCTCAAGTACGAGGGCCGGCGGCTGGTGGCGAACTACCTGCGGATCGGGCGGGAGGAGCACGGCGCCTGGCGCACCTACAAGCTGCGGCAGGACTTCGTCGCGGCCGACAAGGTGCAGATGGAGGACGACATCACCGCCGCCGTGGTGGTGCCGGCCCGGCGGCTGCTCGGCCTGCCGGGCGAGTACGATGGGCATCCCAGTCTCAAGCTGGCCCAGAATTGCGAGTTCCGCCTGTTCCAGCGGCCCGACGACGCGATCCATCCCGGACTCGATCGCCAGGCGGAGGCGGACATGGCGGGCCCGGGGCTCTTCTGCTCCAACTTCGAGCCGCTCCAGGCCCGAGATATGCGCGAGATCGTGGACGACGTGATGCTGCACGACGCGTTCACCGGCTCGATGCGGGAGCACGTCGCCCGAAACGCGGCGCGCGCGGACGACGAGTTTTCGATCTGCTCGGCCCGGCCGCGCGTCATCGACGGCAAGCCCACCAAGAACCCGCGCTACCTCCAGCTCCGTCCGGACATGGCCCACCCGCGCGATCGCTACGTGGCGGAGATGGGCGCGCGGCTCAACCGGCGGCTCCCGCTCCACACTCCGGTGCTCTTTCCGGTGATCAGCGTCCTCTCGGGCCGGCGGAACAATCGGCAGGAGGAGGGGATCCGTCCGCTCTGCGTCTACGGGCCGATCCACTACCAGGAGCTGCCCGAGCTGTTCATGGACTATGTCTGCTCGCTCACCGGAACCTCCCCCAGCACCACGGGCGCGGGATCCGAGGGCGCGCTCACCAAGGGCCCGTTCAACGCCCTCGCCGCCACCGCCGACCTCAACAACGCCCTGGTCGCGATGCTGCTCACCGGCTATGCCGGCTTCAGCTCGGCGGCGGGGTTCATCGGGCCGCGCTACCGGGTGGACCACGACGTGAGCCTGCTGGTGCCGGAGGTGTGGTGCCGGCTCTTTCCCCATGAGCGCGACCCGCGGCGCCTGATCGAGGCAGGACACCTGGAGCGCCTGGCGGACTACGTCTTCGACGGGCGCACGGTGCTGGCCAGCCGGCTGGGCTTCCGGATCACGGCCAAGTTCGTGCACACCTACTTCGGCCGGGTGTTCGACAACCCTGCGGCGGTGTTCACCGAGGAGATCCTCCGGCCGGAGCTGCAGGACCCCGCGGTCTTCGCGGACGGCGTGCACAACATCGTCGAGGCGCAGCAGCGGGTGGCCGCGGCCTACTTCACCGACGGCACCATCGACGACTGCTGCCCCCCGCTCCGGGCGCTGATCCAGATCATGGCGCACGGCAGTGTGGACGGCCGGGACGCGAACGATCCGCAGCTCCGCGGGATGTTCACCCGTGAGGCCCTGCTGGCGAGCGACTGGTACCAGGAACGGCTCACCGTCAAGCAGCAGCGCGATGTGGCGCTCTGGGAGCGGCACGTGCGGAGCCTGACCGGGTTCCTGGCGCGCGCGGGACACCGCGAGGAAGCCGAGCGGCTCGGCATCGGGCGGCGGCTGGAGCACGCGCGGGCCGAGCTGGACCGGGTGTCGTCGCCGGCATACCTCCAGGGGCTGGTGGGCACCATCGGGGCGGATCCGGTGCACCGGCCCTCGCGGGGACGGCCGGGAGCGGTGCGGGAGGCCGAGCTGGAGTCGGTCGGGTCGACGTAAATGGGCCGCAGATGAACGCGGAAAACGCAGATGAGCGCTCAGGAGTATTGCTGGGGTTCCCCACCACACACCCCTGATTCATCTGCGTTTTCTGCGTTCATCTGCGGCCATTGTCCTGACGGCAATAGGCTACCCCGAGCTGAAGCACGTCACGGCGTAATCCAGTAGGACACCTTCACCAGAAAGCTGTCGTTCGCCCGCTGGCCGAAGAGGTCGCCCAGGTCGTCGCGGAAGGATTGGTGACCTTCGACCGGCGCGGTGTCCTCCCTTCCCTGGCTCCAGACCAGGAACAGCGTCGAGCCCGGACGGTACTCCCACCGGAACACCACGTTGGACCGGAACTGCTGGAAGTTGAACCCGCCCGGATCGGCGGCGACCGCAGGGTCGCCATAAGGCCGGTAGCGCTCGTCGTACGCCTCCGCCCGGGCCTGGGCGATCTCCCGCACATCGCTGTAGGTGCCCTTGGAGACGAAGGGCGAGGCATACACCTGGAGCGAGGTATTGGGCGTGAAGGTGTAGCCCAGGCGCCAGGTGAAGCTCAGTGTCCGCTGCTCCAGATGGGCAAAGGTGTAGTGCAGGTCGCCCGCGGGGTCCGCGAAGGTGCCGAAGTACTGAAGGTCGTTCCGGTTCCGGTTGAAGGTGGTGCTGAGCGAGGTGGTGAAGCGGGTGGAGACCTTGAGATCGAGCTGCGGCGTCACCTCGATCGTATGGGAGCGGCCCTGGTCGCCGAGGTTGTAGTTGGCCGACACCGAAGGGACCAGGGCGCGGCGATCGTCGCCCTGGATCGAGATCCAGGGCGCGAGGACGGCGTCCTGCCGCACCGCGGGTCCGCCCCGGGCGCATCGGTCGCAGTACGTCGTCCCCAACTGTCCCACCGTGCCACCGGTGTGCAGCCACCAGCGGTTGGTGAACTGGATGTGCACGTTGGTATTGAGGGCCCGATCGGTGGGCAGGCCCGCGGCGCTCCAGTATTCCCAGTTGTTGAAGTTCCACCGAAGCTGCTGAAAGACCTTGTTGGGGGTATAGAACAGCAGCACGGCCCAGGTGGTCCAGGCCTGGAAATCGGCCTGGCGCAGGAACCCGATGTCGTTGGTCTCGAACCCGGGCGTGCGATGCTGGTAGGCGGTCTCGAAGTGGAGCCGCCGGCCGCCCACCTTGGCGAAGCGCAGCTCGCCGTTGGCACCGGCGAGCGAGCTGCGGGTGGAGTCGAAGTCGAGCGGTCCGTCGGGCCGCTGGTAGAGATGGACCGGGTTCTGCTGGGTCAGCGCGACCGCCGCCGGGTCGCCGGCGACCCGGCTCAGGTCCAACGAGCCGGACACCTCGTACTCCGGGGTGAACCGCCAGCGCCCGTCCACGCCTCCGGTGTAGGCGCTCTGGTGCAGATAGGCGGCGCTGGCGGCGTCGAGCGAACGGTTGACGCCGGTCAGAATGAAACCGAGGCTGCCGGTGCCCTGATGGAAGTCCTGGCTGGCCCGCACCACGGTGTAGTTGGTGGCCGGCTCGAGGGCAGCGCCACCGGCCCCCTCGACCCGATCGGTCACCGCGTCGAGGACGCCGAGCGAAAAGCCGTTGGAGGTGCGCCCGGTCATCTTGGCCGCGCCGACGATCGGCGTCGAGACCGCCGACGGCACCTCGCCGTTGGGACCGCTCAGCTGGGGGTAGCGCCCGATCCGGCGGGAGTAGAAGAGCCCTTCGCCGGTGTTGCAGTCCACCACCACGACGCAGTTCACCGGGAAGGTGAACAGGCCTTTGCCCTCCACGAAGAAGGGCCGCTTCTCGGCGAAGAAGGTCTCGAACGCGCTCAGGTTGAGCTCCGACGGGTCGGCCTCGACCTGGCCGAAATCGGGGTTGACGGTCGCGTTGAGCACCACATTCGAGAGCGGCCGGTACTTGAGATCGCCGCCGGCGGTGACCTTGCTCTCCCGGGTGAGCCCGCCGGTGGCTACGTCCGGTACGCTCTTGGTCACCACATAAGGCGTCAGCTCGGTGTGTCCCGGCGATCCCAGACCGGTGAGGCCGGTGATCTGGCCGAACTGGGACGGCAACCCGCTGTGGGAGACGCGGTAGAGCGGCCAGGTGACGGTCGCGGTGTGGCGCTGGATCACCCGCCAGACCAGGAAGCCGAAGCTTCCGGCCCCCTTGGCCGAGTAGTGGAGCTGGGAGAGCGGAATCCGGTACTCGGCGGTCCAGCCCAGTGAATCGATGCGGGTGGCCACATCCCACACCGCGTCCCAGTTCACGTCCTCGTCGCCGTCGTTGTAGATGGCGAAGTCGGTCTTCACCCCGGCGGGATTGACCGAGAACTCGAAGCCGGTGCGCCGGTCGTGATAGGGGTCGAGCATGACCGTCACGTAGTCGGACGCGGTCTGGTCGTCGCGCCGGCTGAGCAGGCTCACGATGCTGTCGGGGTGGGGATCGAAGGCGCGGACGAAGACGTAGAGGTTGTGCTCGTCGTAGGCGACCCGCGCCTCCGTACGGCACTTGGGCTCGGCGCCCTCGCTGGGTCTGGCCTCGTAGAAGCGGTCGACCGGCGCGGCGCCGGCCCAGACCGGATCGACGTCCCTGCCGTCGAGCACCGGGGGCTCGGCGGTGCGCGCCGCGCGCACGGTGGCGGCGGCCTGCAGCGGTGCCGGTCCATCCGCCTGCGCCTGGATCAGCAGCAACACGCCCAGCAGCAGTGTCAGGTGAGTCCCCGCATCGAAGGGTGCGAGGCTTAGACACCACCTTCGGCAGGAGGGTTGGATCAGCGACTGAGCGGTGTGATATCAGTCACCGGGATGCGCTGTCTCATGCGTCGAGATCGAGCCGGACGCCTGTCCCGGCGGCGGTGGACCAGACCGCGGGCGTCGTGCCATAGCGCCGGGTGAACTGCTCGGAGACGGCCGCGGCGATCTCCTCCCCGCGCGGCTCAGGGGTCAGCATGATGACCGAGCCGCCCCAGCCGGCACCGGTCAACCGGGCGCCCAGGGCTCCGTGGTCGACCGCCGCCCGGACCAGCACGTCGGCCTGTTCGACGGAGCACTGGTAGTCGTGCTTGAGTGAGAGGTGGCCCTCGGTCAGGAGCCGTCCCACCTCGGTCAGCTCGTGCCGCTGGAGGGCCGCCGCCGCGGCCCGGGTCCGAACGGTCTCGGTGACCACGTGCCGCACCCGCTGGTCGAGCGGCGCGGGCAGGAGTTCGATAGCCACGGGCAGCGCGTCGGGGTCGAGCGCGGCCAGGAACGGGAGCCCGGGCCAGCGCCGGCGCAGGAGATCGAGCGCCTGTTCGCATTCGGCACGGCGAGCGTTGTACCCGCTGCCCGCGAGGGCGTGGTCGAGGCCGGTGGGCAGGATCCAGGTGCGGAACGGCACCGGGTAGCTGCGGCGGACTCCGGTCGCGGTCTCGAAGAGCATCGCGCTGCCGGCGGTCGCGTGAGCCACCACCGTCTGGTCCATCCGGCCGCAGCGAACCCCCACGTAGTCGTGCTCCGCCCGGTAGGCGATCTCGGCCAGGTCGTCGGCGGACAGCGCGGGACCGGTGAGCCGGGCGATCGCGGCGCCGGCCGCGACCGCGAGTGCCGCCGACGAGGAGAGCCCCGCGCCGGGCTGCAGGTCGGCCACCACGGCGATCCGCGCGCCGGCAGGGGCGCGACTCCGCACCCGGAGCTCGCGCACCACGCCCATGACGTAGTCCGTCCACTCCCCGCCCCCCAGCCGGGGGCCCTCCACCCGCGGCGTGGCCGTGCCGCCCGCGGCGGAGCTGAGCAGCAGGAAGTCCTCCGCCGGGGCGGCCGCGACCCAGGTCCGCCGCTCGACGGCGAAGGGCAGCACCGGCCCGCCGTTGTAGTCCAGGTGCTCGCCGATGAGGTTGACGCGGCCGGGAGCGGACGCGACCACGCGCGGCGCGGTACCATAGGTTCGCTGGAAGAGGGAGACGGCCTGATGGAGGTCCGCACCCGGAATGACGGGATGCGGTGCGTTGCTGACCGACTGCATGGAGGCAAGATAGCAGCGGTCGCCATCGCTGTCGCGCCTGATCCGGCTTACCTGTCCGGTCCGGGGTCCGGGCTGCGTATCCCTGAGTGTTCCCACACCCAGGAGGCCCGATGACCCGATGGACACCAGACCCGACGTTTTACCCCACCGCCCTCGACGCCATGCGGGCGCCCCCGGAGACGCTCGCGTACGTCGTCCTGCTGGGCACCGACGGGGCGACCCGGGACGCGATCGGCGTAGTGGACACCGATCCTGCCTCGCCCAGCTATGGCGAGCTGATCGAGCGGGTGGACTTCCCCAACGCGGGTAACGAGCTCCATCACCTGGGCTGGAACGCCTGCAGCTCCCACCTCTGCCCCTGGGCCTCCAACGCCCACGCCGAGCGCCGCTATCTGATCGTCCCCGGCACCGGATCGTCCCGGATCCACGTGCTCGACACCGGGCCAAATCCGCGCCGCCCGGAGCTGGTCAAGGTGATCGAGCCCGAGGAGCTGGCCCGGACGGTCGGCTACTCCGCGCCGCACACGGTGCACTGCGGGCCCGACGGCATCTATATGAACGGCCTCGGCAGCACCGGCGGCGACGGCCCGGGCGGCCTCTTCACCCTCGACCACCAGACCTTCGAGCCACGGGGGCGCTGGGAGCGTGACCGCGGCCCCCAGCACCTGGCCTACGATTTCGCCTGGCACCTGGGCCACGACACCCTGATCACCAGCGAGTGGGGTACGCCCAACATGGTGAAGGACGGGGTCAATCCCGAGCTCCTGCTGGGCGGCAAGTACGGTCACGCCCTGCACGTCTGGGACCTGCGGAAGCGGCGCCACGTGCAGACGCTCGACCTGGGGTCGCAGCACCAGATGGTGCTCGAGCTCCGGCCGGCCCGCGACCCACGCCGGGCCTACGGCTTCGCCTCCGTGGTGATCTCGCTGGAGGACCTGAGCTCCTCGATCTGGATCTGGTATCTGGACCCCGAGAGCGTCGGAGGCAAGCGGGAGTGGAAGACCCGGAAGGTGATCACGATCCCGGCCGAGCCGGCGGATCCGGCCGACCTGCCCCCGCTGCTGCAGGGCTTCAAGGCGGTGCCGCCGCTGGTCACCGACATCAACCTGTCGTTGGACGACCGCTGGCTTTACGTGTCCTGCTGGGGCACGGGCGAGCTCCGGCGCTACGATGTGAGCGATCCCTTCCAGCCGGTGCTCGCGGGCTCGGTGCGCCTCGGCGGCATCGTGCAGCGCACCGCGCACCCCAAGCAGCCGGATCAGCCGCTCAACGGCGGGCCCCAGATGGTCGAGATCAGCCGGGATGGTCAGCGGGCGTATATCACCAACTCGCTGTTCACGCCGTGGGATGCGCAGTTCTACCCCGATGGAATCCGGGGGTGGATGGCCAAGCTCGACCTGGGCCCGAACGGCGGCATGGCGCTCGATCCGCGCTTCCTGGCGGAGACCGGCGACCGGCTCCGTCCCCACCAGGTCAAGCTGGCCGGCGGCGACGCGTCCTCCGACTCGTTCTGCTTCGCCGCATGACCGGCGTCGGCACCGATGCGGCGCTGGTGGGACTCGGCGCGGTGCACGGACTCAACCCGGGGATGGGCTGGCTTTTCGCGGTCGCCCTGGGATTGCAGGAGCGGAGTCGGCGCGCGCTCTGGCGCGCGCTGCCTCCGCTGGCGCTGGGCCACGCGGGCGCCATCGGGCTCGCGGTGGCCGTGGCCGCGGGACTGGGCCACGCCCTCCCCGCCCGTGAGCTGCGCTGGGCGGTCGCGATCGCGTTGATCGGGCTGGGCGTGTTCCGACTCGTCCGGCACAGCCACCCGCGCGGCAGCCTGCGCGTGAGCGGGCGCGATCTCGCGCTCTGGTCGCTGCTCATGGCCACCGCCCACGGCGCCGGCATCATGGTCCTTCCGCTGGTCCTGCCCTCGGTCGGCATGTCCGCCGCGCATGCGGCGCACGCGGGCGTGCTGCTGGCCGGCGTGGGCGCCGGCCTTCCGGTGGGGTGGTCCGCCACGGTCCTGCACACGGTGGGCTACCTGGTGGTGACGATGCTCGCCGCGGTTCTGGTTTACGAGCGGCTCGGGGTCGGCGTGCTCCGGCGGGCCTGGGTCAACCTCGATCTGGTGTGGGCGGGCGCGCTCATCCTCACCGGTGCGCTGACGGCGGTGCTGTAACGGTGTACGGTAGGCCACAAAAAGATTGACCTCCCCGGTCCCGGACCGCACCTTGAGCCCGTTCGCCCGCGTCCGCACCACCTGGGATGACGCCATGCGAGCGTTCCTGCCATCGGTCACCATCCTCGCTCTGCCCGCGGCCGCGGGCCACGCCCCGACTCAAAGCGCGGGCGCATCGTTGACGAGCGCCCCGCAGCCGTTCCTCGTTCCCGCGGTCCTCACTCACAAGGGAGGTCTCGTATGCGCACATGGCACGGGGTAACCGGGCGGGATGGTCGGGTCACGGGGGTCATGCTGGTCTGGGTTCTGGTCGTCGGGCTCCTGGGGGTGGTGTACGCCACGCGCTCCCACGCCGCGGTGCAGCCGGCCGACAAGCTGGACGCGAGCATCTTCTCCTACGATGGGACCGACTTCGTCCGCACCAAGACGACGCTGGTGACGGCCGACGGCAAGTCGGCAGCCAACACCAAGCTCGACCACGCGAGCGCGGCCTACAAGGCGCTCAAGGAAAAGCACTCGTACGTGGGAGAGGTAACGGTGTTCGGCCACAAGTATGACGCCGACTACGCCCCGCTCACGGGCGACGACGGCAAGCTGACCGGCGCGTTGTTCGTCGCCGTGCCGAAGTAGCGAGCCAGCGGCCGCCGAGGAGCGGAGGGCTCAGGCCAGGTTCAGCTTCGCGACCAGCGCGCGGAACCGGGGATGTTCCTTGAGTGGCGCGAACAGGAACGAGCCCTTCATGCCGAAGACACCGCCGGCCCGCTCCGCGTAGGCGCGCTCCAGCAAGTCCAGCGCCCGCTCCTCGTCGCCCAGACCGGTATAGACGTAGGCCAGATGATAAGGTGAGACGTAGCGCACCTGCGCGAGCTCCTCGAGCTCCCGCAGGATCTGGCGCGCCCGCTCGGTCTGCCCCACCCGGGCATAGGCCTGGCCGAGCTGGGCGCGGTACAGGGTGTTGTCGGGGGAGAGCTCCACGGCGTGCCGCAGCGCGGCGATGCCTTCCTCTTGCCGCCCGGACAGCAGATGGACCCAGCCGAGGGTGGCATGGGCCAGCGGGAGGTAGGGCTCGACCGCGAGGATCCGGGTGATCGCGCGGAGCGCCTCGTCGTACCGACCCGCCCGCAGATACGTGGTCACCAGGTCCATGCGGTGCTTCAGCGGCTCCAGCTCGTGGGCCCGGCGCTGGGCTTCGATCGCCTCGTCGTAGCGCTCCTGGGAGGAGAGCAGCAGCCCGTAGATGTCGTAGGCGTCGCCGCTGCTGGGGTTGAGCTCGATCGCGAGCTTGAGCTCCGCCTCCGCCCCGGCCCAATCGTACTCATGGACGTACTTGAGATGACCCAGGGCCGCGTGGGCTTCGGCGAGCCGCGGCTCGAGCTCGAGCGCCTTGGCCGTCGCGAGCTTGGCACGGGCGAAAGCCTCCTCCGGCGGCAGCGACCCGACCACCCCCAGGGCGATGTCGGTATACGCCTTCGCCATCGCCGCGTGGGCCAGGGCGTAGGCAGGGTCCCGGGCGACCGCCTGCTCCAGGTAGCCGAGCCCCAGCGTCACGCCTTCGCCGGTCCAGCGGTGAATGCAGTGCTGACCCTGGAGGTAGAGCTGGTACGCCTCGAGGTCCGCCGTGGGCTCCTTGTGGATCTCCCGGCGCTCCTCGTGGCTCAGCTCCGCCTCCAGCGCCGAGGCGATCTTCATCGCCAGCTCGCTCTGGATCGCGAAGATGTCGGTC
Source organism: Gemmatimonadales bacterium (assembly GCA_035278885.1). Taxonomy (GTDB): domain Bacteria; phylum Gemmatimonadota; class Gemmatimonadetes; order Gemmatimonadales; family GWC2-71-9; genus CAVVWJ01. The sequence continues at coordinate 16,875 of DATEIR010000022.1, forward strand.
AGGTCCCTATCGTAGGTCTCCGACCAGAGGTGCCGGTCGGAATCCACGTCGATGAGCCGGGAGACGATCCGCACCCGGCTCCCCGCCCGGCGTACGCTGCCCTCGAGCACGGTGCCCACGTCGAGCGTCGCCCCCACCTCCTGCAGGCTCTCCTTCCGCTGCTTGAACCGCATCACCGACCCGCGTCCGATGACCCGAAGCGAGCGGATCTTGGAAAGCTGGGCGATGACGTCCTCCGTCATTCCGTCGGCGAAGAACTCGTTCTCCGGATCGGGACTCAGGTTCTGGAACGGCAGCACCGCGATCGAGGTGGGGCGCGCCTGCTCCTGGGCCGGCAGGCTCAGCGCCTGGGCGAAGGCCGCGGCGGAGGCGAAGCGATCGGCCGGGACCCGGGCGAGCGCCCGCTGGAGCGCCGCCTCCACGCCGGCGGGCACGCCCGGCCGCAGGCGCCGGACTCCCTGGGCCTGGGTGGTGAAGCGCTTGACGATCACCGCCTGCGCGGTGGGTCCGGTGAAGGGAGGCTCTCCCGCGAGCAGCTCGTAGAGCACGCAGGCGAGGCTGTAGACGTCGCTCCGGGCGTCGAGGGTGCGCTCGCCCGCGGCCTGCTCCGGGCTCATGTAGTGCGGCGTGCCCAGCATGAGGCCCGTGCCGGTGAGCCGCTGGTCGGCATCGGCGCCGGAGGGGAGGGCGATGCCGAAGTCGGTCACCATCGCGACCCCTTCGTGCATCAGGATGTTCTCCGGCTTGACGTCGCGGTGGATCAGGCCGTGCGTGTGGGCGTGCTCCAGGGCCGCGGCCACCTGCCGGACGACGCGGATGGCCTCCTCCACCGGAAGCTGCCGCTCCCGCGCCAGCCGCTGGCGCAGGTTCTCCCCCCGCACATACGGCATGACATAGAAGAGGAGGCCGGCGGCCTCCCCCGAGTCGTGCAACGGCAGGACGTGGGGATGGGTGAGCCCGGCGGCGACCCGGATCTCCCGGGCGAACCGCTCCGCGCCGAGGACCGAGCCGAGCTCGGGCCGAAGGACCTTGAGCGCCACCTTGCGATGGTGCTTGAGGTCGTCGGCCAAGTAGACGGTCGCCATGCCGCCGCGACCGAGCTCGCGCTCCAGGGTGTAACGGCCGGCAAGGGCTTCGTTGAGACGGGTCAGCTGATGGGTGTCGGCCACGTACCAAGGTACGGCGGTTGGGGAGGTTCGCAACGTGCGTCCAAAGGGGAAGATAACGCCTTAGGAAATAGGAAGTTGTGCTTGGTGATCGAGAGGTGGTTCGGGCGTGACCCCGGCGGGATAGACTGGGCCCGTGCTCTCGGCGGTCCCTGCCGCCGCACCCACGGCCCGGGTCGAGGGGATCCCCATGCCCTGGTGAGAAAGGCGGTGGGCCCCCGTCGTATACAGGGTGGATCGATGACCACCGCTCCTCGTGAACCGAACAACCGGAGGACCCATGCGCTCCACTACCCTGCTGGCCGGCTTGAGCATCCCGCTCCTGCTGATCGCCTGCAATGACCACCCCTCACCCATCACCGGCCCCGATGTACCGGAGCTCGCCGCCGCCTCGAAGCGCGCGCCGCTGGACCCGGGCCACACCTATCGATTCGAGTTCACCTGCGGCAGCTCCGCGAGCGCCGCCAACTCGGTGGCATGGATCATCACGGCGACCAACATCCCCCGGCTCGGGGTCACCTGTAACTCCTCGACCGAGCTGGGCATGGCCTACGGCACCTCCTTCGCGGAGTTCGGCTACGAGATCACACCCGAGAACGGCACCCCGGCGTGCAGCGCGGCCGGGCTCACCACGACCGGGAGCTACCGCTGCAAAGCCCGCAAGTACACCGCGGCGCTCAGTGTGACCGACGAAGGCGTCCTGCCGCGATGACCGGCGGTTCGCCTTGACAGCGTCGGTGAGGGGGATAACCTGCGGGTTCTCGCGTTCCGGAGTTCACCATGAGCACGCCCGAGGGCACCCGGGTGCCCCCCGCCTCCCACGACGATCTGCCGCCAGACGCGAAGGCCGCGCACGACGGGCATGCCCGGGTCGCCCGGATCACCAACATGAAGCGGACGCTGCTGCACTCGGTGCCGGCGTTCGAGGCGTTGATGACCTGGTACCCGCTGCGGGACACGGTGCGGCCCTTCCTGGGTGAGCGGCTCACCACGCTGTTCGCCCACGCCGTCTCCAGCGAGACCGACTGCCTGATCTGCTCGACGTTCTTCCGACGGCTGCTGGTGCAGTCGGGCGAGGACCCGGACCGGCTGGTGCTGGACGACTGGGAAGCGGCGGTGGTGGCCTTCGGCAGGAGTCTCGCCACGACACCCCACGTGGTGCCGGACGCGGTCTATCGTCCGATCGCGGCGCGGCTGACCCGGGAGCAGATCGTGGCCCTCACCGCGTTCGGCGCGCTCATGGTGGCCACCAACGTCTTCAACAACGCACTGCAGGTGCCGCTGGACGAGTACCTGGAGCCGTTCCGGGGAGCGGAGGCGCGCCATGGGTGAGCTGAGCGGAAAGGTGGCGTTCGTGACCGGCGCGGCGCACGGGCAGGGACGGGCCTCGGCGCTGGCGCTGGCGCGGGAGGGCGCGTCCATCCTCGCCTTCGATGTCGCGCGGCCGCTTCCCTACCCCGGCTACGGGATGGGCAGCTCCGCCGACCTCGAGCGCCTGGCCGCCGACTGCGCGGCGGCTGGCGGCCTCTGCGCGACGTACGCCGGGGATGTGCGGGACGACGCCGCGATCCGGGCCGCGGTGGACCTCGCTCTTTCGCGCTTCGGCCGGATCGATGTCCTCTTCAACAACGCCGGGATCTGCGCCTACGGACTGGCCCACGAGCTGACCGACGAGGCCTGGGACACGATGCTCGACATCAACCTCAAGGGGGCGTGGCTCGTGGCCCGTCGGATCATCCCGATCATGATCCGCCAGCAGAGCGGGGTGATCATCAACAACTCGTCCGTGGCGGGGCTCCGCGGCATGGGCCGCCTGAGCCACTATGCGGCGTCCAAGTGGGGACTCACGGGCCTCACGAAGTCATGGGCCATCGAGCTGGCGCCGCACGGCATCCGGGTGAACGCGATCCACCCGACCGGGGTGAACACGCCGATGAACGACGGCCTCGCCCAGCTCGAGGGGCTCACCCCGCAGCAGATCGCCGAGCGCTCGGCGGGCAACCTGCTGCCGGTTCCCTGGATCGAGCCGGAAGACGTGGCGCAGGCGGTCCTCTACCTGGCCTCCGACCGCGCCCGCTACGTGACCGGCGCGAGCCTGGTGCTCGACGCCGGCCTGCTCACCCGCTGAGCGATCGCGCGACTCCAGCTTCGCCCTGCGCCCTCGGCGGCCGGCGTGTATCATTGCGGTGCTTCCCGACTCACCTCGCGACGACAGAATCGCTCCCCCAGCTCACGAGGGGTTTACATGCGGATCGATACGGCGCCCGCCCTCGGGCTCTGCACCGCCTTGCTGCTGCTCGGCTGCTCCCATGAGGGCGGTCGTGAGCGGCCCACGGCCGACACCACCGCCGGCGCCACACCGGCCGCCGTCAAACCGGCGCCCTTCGACAAGGGGCCGGTGAAGATCGCCCTGGTCCAGTACAGCGGCGCGGGCGACTACTTCACCCTCTGGACCGAGGGTGCGAAGAAGCAGGCCGATGCGATCGGTTTCACCATGCAGCACTACGACGCCAAGGCCGACGATGCCAAGCAGGCGGCCGACATGAAGGCCGCGATCGGCTCGGGCGTCGCGGGCATCATCGTGGACCACGGCACCTCGCCGACGCTCTGCCCGCTGATCAACCAGGCCACGGAGGCCGGCATCGCGGTGGTGGTCTACGACGTCAAGGTCGCCGACTGCGCCCCCAAGGCGGTCGAGACGGCGCAGAACGACGTCGGCCTCGCCACGCTGGTGCTCACCCGGATGGCCACGGACATCGGCGACGGGGCGCCGGTCGGCTACGTCAACCCGATGGTGATCGCTCCGCTCGAGCGGCGCGACGTGGTGTGGAAGAAGTTCGTGACCGACCACAAGTGGAGCCAGAAGTTCTCGGTCGGCAGGTTCAGCCACGAGGTCGCGAAGGACAACGCCCGGCTCGCGAGCGCGGCGCTCAGGAAACAGCCGGGGGTGAAGGCGATCTTCGCGCCCTACGACGAGGTCACCAAGGGCGTCGTGACGGCGATCGAGGAGAACAAGCTGGGGTCCAAGGTGGCGGCCTACGGCATCGACATCTCCAACCCGGACATCGAGCTCATGACCAGGAAGGACAGCCCCTGGAAGGCGACCGCCACCACCGACCCGCGCTCCATCGGCGCCGGCGTCACCCGGGCGATGGCGCTCCAGATCGCCGGTCAGCTCAACGAGCAGCAGGTCATCTTCCCGGGAGTCCTGGTGACCCAGGCGTTCCTGCTGCAGGAGCAGATCAGGAACATGGACGACCTGAGGGCCAAGCTGCCCGACCTGAATCTCGCGAGCATCGCCTCGGCCCCCTGGATCGAACGGGTGACCTTCTGACTCTGGGTTATCGCTGAGAAAAACGAAGGCCCGGGGGAGTCCCGGGCCTTTTCATTAGAACGTGAGCCGAACGCCCCGCCCCGTCGCCTCACCCCCGCCCACCGCCGGCTTGCCTCCGGTATCGTACTGGTCGTACTTGATCTTCGAGGTGAACGACTTGCCGTCGTCGGACAGGGTGATCCGCTCGACGAACACCCCCCGGCCGCCCAGTCCCCAGCCGCCGCCCTTGGCGATGGCGTCGAAGTCCTTCGGCGCCACGGTCACGTAGAACTCGTACTTGGCTTCGTACTCATTGCCGCCGACCTTGCGCCAGATGCCGTACGCCGGCGGCACCGGCGGCGAGGCGTCGTAGTTCGACGACTCGGTCATCGTCCCGCCCTGGTTGAACGAGTACATGAACTCGAGGTCCTTGATCGAGGCGAACGCCCCGCTGGCGAACTGCAGCTTGGCGCGCCATTCGCCCTGGAGATCGCCCGCGGCCGCGGCGGCGGGGCTCGCCGCCACCGGCGCAGGCTGCGAGCGGATTACGGCGGCGAGCAGTGCGACCACGACCACCACCAGCAAGACGAGCGACACCCGCGATATCCTGCGCATCGGAACACCTCCCCGGTGGAATGCGACGGGCGTTTTACTTCTGCGAGAGCACCCACTTGACCAGCGCGTGCAGGTCCTCGTCGGGCACCTGCGGGTT
>DATEIR010000023.1:0-27390 GCA_035278885.1 Gemmatimonadales bacterium
TGGCCGCGTCGGAATGCCAAAGTACCGCGAAAATCGCGGGTCCGTAACACCCCGAGGGTCACTCCACCCAGCGGGTCAGCTCGGCCGCGGGCCGCCGGCGGCGGGGCGCTTCGCGCTCGGCCGGATACCCGATCGAGAGCACCCCGGCGACCCGGAATCCCTCCGGAAGACCGACCAGCTCCGCCAGGACCGGCTCGCGCATGACCCCCCCGGTCCGGAGGTAAGTGCCGAGGCCCAGGGACTCGGCCGCGATCATCAGATTCTCGATCGCCATCATCGCGGCGGCGAAGTCCTCTTCCCGGGTGGTCTCATCGCCCCCGTCGGCGGTCATGATGACGATAAAGGCCGGGGTGTCCAGCGCCTCCCGCCGGATCTTCTCGCCGGTGGCCACGGCCTCCGGAGCGGTCGGATCGGCCCATCGCTTGAGCTTATGCCCTGCCCGGACGTCGGCCAGGCGCGCCCGGGCGGCACCGGTCACCACCGCGAACCGCCATGGCTCGGTCAGCTTGTGGTTGGGGGCTCGCACCGCGCAGTCGAGCAGGCGCTCGAGCGTCTCCCGTGGCACGGGGTCGGGACGAAAGCGGCGGACCGAGGTCCGCCGCTGAATGGCGTCGATGGCGTCCATGACCGTCAATCTAGCGACGGCGGACTGTCAGGACTGCGGGGTGGCCGGCTGCAGCACCGAGAAGATCGCCCCTTGCGGATCCCGCAGCACCGCGAAGCGCCCGACCGCCGGAATGTCCGTCGGCGGAGTCAGCACGGATCCGCCGAGCGCGGTCGCGCTGCCGGCACAGGCATCGCAATCCTCCACGGCGAAATAGACGCCCCAGTGGGGCGGCATGTCGCCCCACTCGGCCTGGATCGGCATGGCCCCGCCCGCCGGCTGCTCCCCCCGCTTGAAGACGGTGTACTCGAACCCCGGCATCGGCATGGCCTCGCGGGTCCAGCCGAAAAGGTCGCCGTAGAACGTCGCGGCGCGGGCCGGGTCCCGGGTACAGAGCTCGTTCCAGCAGAGCGCGCCCGTGTCACCCACGATGCCGGCGCCCGGGTACTTCCGCGCCTCCCAGACGGCCAGCACACCACCGGTCGGGTCCTGGATGACGGCCATCCGGCCGGCCTCCATCACGTCGAACGCGGGCGCGAGCACGGTGCCGCCCAGCTCGGCCGCCCGCGAGGCCGCCTGATCGGCGCTCTCCACGGCCACGTAGGACAGCCAGTGCGGAGGAATTCCGGCCGCCTTCTGGTCGGCCATCTGGTTGTACAGAGCGGCCACCGACTTCCCGCCCACGTCGAAGATGGTGTAGAACTCGCCGTCGCTGATGGGCCGGTCCTCGAAGCTCCACCCGAACAGTCCGGTGTAGAAGCGCTTCGCGGCGGCGGGATCGGGCGTGCCGAGGTCGGCCCAGCTGAAGGTCCCAGGCGCATGGGTCGCGGTCGTGCTCATGAATCCTCCGGAGGTGCGGTGATCGGATGTCGTGATGGTCGAGGAAGGTGTCTGAGTCACGACGACGGTCGTGTCGGCCGGTTTCACCCGGGCGAGTACCAGCAGGGCCACGAGATCGTACCCGGCATGCGCGACGACGGGCACCAGCAGATTGCCGGAAAGGACGACCAGCGCCCCGAAGTACGCACCGGCCATCGCCGCCAGTATCGCGTAGGCCAGGGAGACGGGGTGGAGCAGCCCGAAGGCCAGGCTGGTGAGCGCGACCGCCGGCCAGGGCGACAGCAGCCCGGCCAACCAGGGCTGGGCCACGCCGCGGAAGAGCGCCTCTTCGCCGAGGCCCGCGAGCGCCGCGAGGAGGGCGAGGCCGAACGGCCCGATGCCCTGGAAGAGCGGCGCCACCTCGGCGTCGATCCGCTCGATCAGGCGCACGACCGGCGGCCAGCTCGTGCGCAGACACCAGACGAGCCCACCGACCAGCGGCAGCACGGCCAGGAGACCGACCGCGAGGCCGGAGGCGTCGAGCCGCAGATTCGAGAGGGGAGGGATTCCGGCGAGCCGCCCGGCGGCGAAGGCGAGCGCCAGAAGCCCCGCCTCTACCGCCGAGCCCAGCAGGACGATGCGTCCCGGAGAACGCGCTACTTCGCCCGCTCCAGGTAAACGCCCTCGCGGGGATTCACTCGTACGCGCTCGCCTTCGCCGATGAACTCGGGAACCTGGATGGTGACGCCGTTGCTCAGCTTGGCCGGCTTGGTGCTGGCGGTCTTGGTGGCGGTCTTCATGATCGGAGCGGTCTCGACCACCTCGAGCTCCGCCACGGCCGGAAGCTGAATGGCGATCGGCCGCCCGGCCAGCCATTCGGCCTGGAAGGTGAGCCCCGGCTCCATCCACTGGCCCTGGTCGCCGATGGTCTCCTCGTCCAGCGTGTACTGGTCGTAGCTCCCCGCATCCATCACGTGCACGCCGTTCGCGTCCCGGTAGAGCACCTGCAGCTCCTTGGTGTCGAGCCGGGCGTCCTCCACGAACTCGGTGGCGCTGAGCCGGGTGTCGAACGTGTTGCCGCTGTTCAGGTTCCGGAAACGGACCTGGACGAACGCCCGCAGGTTCCCCGGGGTCCGGTGCTGGAAATCCATGACCCGGCACGGCTGTCCGTCCACCATGATCACGTGGCCGCGGCGGATGTCGCTTGCCTTCATCGCTTTGAGGCTCCCTCTCAGGCGTTCGGCCGCGGGCGGGACGCCCGCGGGAGGGTGGAAAATACATCTCCGACGCCCAACCTCCAGTCGGGTGACCACTCTCACATCCGGTCCGCCCGGCCGGGGCTACCTTCGCCCCACCCAGGAGGCCCGAATGGTCCAATGGCGATGGGTGATTTGAGCGCCCCGCCCGAGCGCATCCACCTGCCCACCGATGGCAACGCCAGGCTCCGCGGCTGGCGCGCCAACGTGGGCGCGCCGATCGCGCTGGATCTGGCCGCCGGATGGTCGGCCGGCACGGGCACCCTCCTGGTCCTGAGCTGGAACGTCTGGATCGGCCGCGGACGGCTGCTGGAGGTGATCGAGGGACTGCGGGCCGGCGCCTGGGCCCTGGCCGGGGACGAGCCGCTGCCCGTGGTCGTGCTGCTCCAGGAGGCCTACCGCACGGACGCTACGGTGCCCGAGCGCAGCAACGGCTTCCAGCCCCGGGAGATCATGAGCCGGACGCGTCCCCGCGGGGACATCGCCGAGCTCGCGACGCGGCTGGGCTGGAACCTCCGCTACGTCCCCTCGATGCGGAACGCCGGGGAGCGGAGCGACCGAGGGAACGCGATCCTCTCCCCCCTCCCGCTCGAGGAGACCACCGCGATCGAGCTGCCCATGGTGCTCCAGCGCCGGGTCGCCCTCGCGGCCACGGTCAGGCTGGGCGGCCGCCGACTGCGGGTGGTGAGCGGGCACCTCGACCCCCGCGGCCCGCCGGGCTACAAGTGGCTCGGCGCCGCCGGCCGGGCGGTCCAGACGGCGCACCTGCTCACCGCCCTGGAGCAGGACGACCCGCTGATCCTGGGCGCCGACCTCAACCTCGGTCGGGGGCGCGCCGAGCGGAGCTGGCGGCTGCTCACCGAGGCCGGGCTGCGCTTCGGAGTACCGCCGGGCTTTCCCCGCTGGCGGCACACCTACCATGCCCTGCCCCGGCTGGTCCTCGACTACATCCTCCTGCGCGACCGCGCCGGAGCCGTGCGCCGCGGGCACATCGAGCGGCTGGATCAGGACCCGTCCGATCGGGGCCCGCTGGTCTTCGGATCCGATCATCATCCGCTGCTGGGGCGGCTCGACTTCAACCCGGAGTGACGCCGATGGGCGCCATCCTTGGCTGCGATCTGTCCTGGTGGGTCCTGGCACTGGTCGTGGTGGGGCTGGTGTCCTTCGTCGCGGTCTTCGGGGCCCTCTTTCTGCCCGACTGGCCCGAGCCGCCCTACACCCTCGGGCTCGACGAGCGGCCCGGCTCCGACCCTTTCATCGAGGGCGTGGCCGGAATGCTCAACGTGCCGCTGCTGCGCGGCGGCACGGCCACGGTGCTGCAGAACGGCGACCAGTTCTATCCGGCGATGCTGGAGGCGCTCAGGAACGCCAGGGACAGCATCAACTTCGAGGTCTACATCTACGACCCCGACGAGGTCGGCCGCCAGTTCATGGATGTCTTGATGGAGCGTGCGCGGGCAGGGGTCGAAGTGCGCATGCTCCTCGACGGGTTCGGCTCCTGGCGGCTCAAGCGCCGCCACCGGCAGGAGCTCGAGGCCGCGGGCGTGAAGCTGGAGCGGTTCCGCCCGCTCGCCCTGCGCAATCTGGTGCGGATCTACCGGCGCACTCACCGACGGGCGATCGTGATCGACGGCCGCATCGGCTTCACCGGCGGCGCGGCGATCTCGAAGAAGTGGCTCGGCGATACCCGAACGCCGCACGAGTGGCGCGACAGCATGACCCGGGTGACCGGCCCGATGGTGAACGGGGTACAGTCGGCGTTCGCCACCAACTGGATCTACTGCTGCGGGGAGGCGATCGCGGGGCCCAGATTCTATCCGGTCCACGACCGCGGCGAGGGCCCCTGCGGCGTGAGCGTCGTGAGCTCACCCTCCGACGCGATGCAGGCGATCCGCCTGCTCTTCTGGCTCAGCTTCAGCAACGCCCGCGAGCGGCTCTGGATCTCCAACTCGTATTTCATCCCCGACCCGCATCTGCGGGACGCGGTGAAGGAGCGGGCCCGCGCCGGCGTGGACGTCCGGATCGTGGTGCCGGGCAACCACACCGACGCCATCCCGGTGCAGCTCGCGGGGAAGAGCTACTACCAGGAGCTCCTGGAGGCCGGGGTCCGCATCTTCGAGTACCAACCCTCCATGATGCACGCCAAGACCGTGATGGTGGACGACGCCTGGTCCGTGGTCGGAAGCGCCAACATGGACGAGCGCAGCATGGAGCTCAACGAGGAAAACGTGCTCGGCATCGCTGATCGCGAGGTGGCCCGGTCCATCGCCGAGGGCGTGGAGCGGGACATCGAGCGGTCCAAGGAGGTGCGGCTGGAGGAGTGGAACAAGCGGCCCTGGCTGCAGCGGGGGCTGGAGACGATCGCCAAGGCGCTGATCGAGCAGTACTGAGCTCGTCGTGCTGGGTGGGATCGTGCGGCCGTTCACCACGAAGGCACGAAGGACACGAAGGATTCATTGGTATGTCCGGATACCGCTGCATGCCGCGTGGGAACGGCTCCGGCAGGAATTCTTATGGGTGCGCCGGGCCAGCTTCAGTGCAGCACCTGAGCTGAGGAGCCCACGAGAACGCACCCACAAAAAACTCAGAATGATCTTTTCGTGCGCGGAATGAAGCGGTATCCGGACATGCCGATGAGTCCTCGTGTCCTTTGTGTCTTCGTGGTGAACGGCCGCACAATCTCCTCGTGCGACTCAGCCCCCGGCAATCGCGGCCACCACGGTAATCTCATCCCCCGCGGCCACCGGCGTCGCGAAGCCGTTCTGAAACCGGATATCCTCGTCGTTCAGATAAAACGTGACGAACGGATACGGTCCCCCGTCCGGATCGCGCAGCCGAGGCGCGAGCGCCGGAAAGCGGCTCGCGATCTGGGCGACGACGTCGCCGAGGGTGGTGCCGTCCGCCTCGATGGTGGACTGACCGTCGGCCAGGCGGGCGAGCACGGTGGGCAGGCTAAATGTCACGGCCATACAAGGCCTCCAGTTCGCGGAGTCGGGGAGCGATGACGGGCGACTCGGGCAGTGCGCCCTGGAGCGCCTCGACGGTCTTGAGTCCGTTGCCGGTGATGCAGAGGACGACCTCGTCGTCCGGGCGGAAGCGGCCAGCCTTGGCCAGCGCCAGCGCGCCCGCCACGGTCGCGCCGCCCGCGGTCTCGGTGAAGATCCCCGAGGTCCGGGCCAGCAGTTGGATGCCCGCGACGATCTCGGCGTCGGGCACGCCCGCGACCCAGCCGCCGGTCCGCCGGATCGCTTCGGCGGCGAAGCGGCCGTCGGCCGGATTCCCGATCGCGATGGAGCGCGCGATCGTGTTCGGCTGCACCGGCTCGACCTGATCGCCGCCGGACTCCACCAGCCGCACGATGGGGGCGCAACCGTCGGCCTGCGCGCCGTAGAGTCGAGGCGCGGGACCCGACACCAGCCCGGCCCGCGCAAACTCGTCAAAGCCCTTGTCCAGCTTCGTGAGCAGCGAGCCCCCGGCCATCGGCGCCACCATCGCCGTCGGCGTGCGCCAGCCGAGCTGCTCGCAGATCTCGAACGCGACGGTCTTGGACCCCTCGCCGTAGTACCCGCGCAGGTTGATGTTGACCAGGCCCCAGCCATAGCGGTCGGCCGCCTGGGCGCAGAGCCGGTTCACGTCGTCGTAGGTGCCGCGCACCCGGACCAGCCGCGGCCCGTAGACCGCGGTGCCCACCACTTTGCCCAGCTCGAGGTCATGAGGGATGAAGATCCAGGCGGGGAGCCCCGCCCGCGCGGCCTGGGCGGCCACCGCGTTGGCCAGATTGCCGGTGGATGCGCAGCCGACGGTATCGAGTCCGAGCGCGCGGGCGGCGTTGATCGCGGACGCGACCACCCGGTCCTTGAACGAGAGCGAGGGATGGGAGACGGCGTCGTTCTTGAGCCAGAGACGCGCGACGCCGAGCGCGCGGGCCAGCGCCGGCGACTCGACCAGCGGGGTGAACCCGCTGTCCAGCGACAGCTCCGGCTGGCCCTCGAACGGCAGCCACTCGCGATAGCGCCAGAGAGTCTGCGGGCGGGCCGCGATCGTGGCCGCGTCGGGGAGGGGCCGGTCTGGGTCGTAGCTCGGCTCGAGCGGGCCCAGGCATTCCCCACACACGGCCTCGGCCGCGGGTGGATAGAGCGTGCCGCAGAGCTTGCACGTCTGAGGCAAAGCCCGGAGCGCCCGATCCAGCTCGGGCGCGAGGAGGGTTGTCATGCTCCGTGATCTCCCGCCTCGGCCCACCCGCCGACACCGGCCGAAATGAAAATGCGCCCGGTGCCAAAAAGACACGCGGGACGCGAGGCTTTTTAGCATTTGTTTAACGTGGCTGCAATACGCCGCAAATGACCACGAGCTTCAGTTGTCCTTGCCCACGTTAGCCAACTCCAACGGAGCGCGCAAGCCCCGCCGAGCTCACCAGTCGCGATCGCCCTTGTTCGATTGCTTGTTCCGGCGTCCTTCGTGGCTGGTAAGCTGCTGGCGCTGCACCGCTTCGAGCAGGCGCCGCGCCTCCTCGGGGGTCAGCTCCTCCACCGACTCGCCTTCGGCCGAGCCGAATCCGCCGCCGGCCATCGCCCCGACCGCCGCATCCGGATTTCCCTCGTACCCGGGCACGTTCATGTTGCCCTGGCCGTAGTCGGCGTTGCGGCCGCGGCCGGACGAGCCGCCGCTGGTACGGTCGTCGCCCAGGCGGCGCAGCGCGATCTCCAGATTCCACTTGGCGTCCTGGTCGCCGGGATTGAGCCGGAGCGCGCCCTCGAACGCCTCGGCAGCCTGGTACAGCGGCTCCGGCCTGCCGGGTTTCTCCTCGGCGGCGCGCACCATCGCGTTGCCCAGGTTGAAGAGACTGCGCTGCCGGAATCCGGCATCTCGCGCGGCCGAGCGGAACTGCTCCGCGGCTTCCTCGTAGCGCTCCAGGCGATAGAGCGCGCTGCCGGCGTCGAACGCGAGCCGCGCCGAGGTGTCCCGGCTCTGCGCGGCATGAAAGAGCCCGTAGGCTTCGCCGTACTTGCCCTGCTGATAAAGCCGCTCGCCCCGGCCTGCCGCGGAGCAGGAGCCGAGCAGCGCCGCGGCCGACATCGCCGTGATCGCAAGCGAAGCGAGCGATCCGATGCGAGGGTCGCGCGCCGGTCCGGCCGGTCTCGCGCTGTCGGCCGTACCCCAGCGCCCTGACGCCCCCGTCCGCCCCTCCGCCCGTCCGCTCCTCCGCCCCATGATCTCCCCTGCCATCAGCAACAGCACCGCTACGGCGAGCGGCCACTGATAGCGGTCCGCCCGCTCCGAGGTCTTCCTCGCCGAGAGTACCCTGGGACGCACGGCATCGAGGGTCGCCTCGAGCCGGCGCATCTCGTTCTCCCGATCCCAGTGCGCGAATGCCCCCCCGCTGGCCCGCGCCGCCCGCAGCAGGTCGGTCTCCTCCAGGCGCGAGACGACGATCTGTCCGATGTGATTGCGATGGAATTTCTCGGGCGCTTCGCTGCTGTCGGCCGGTACCGGCCCACCGGCCGCGCTGCCGAGGCCCACGGCGAACACCGGCAGACCCTGCCGTCGCAGCTCGGCGGTGGCCTCGTCCATGTCGCCCTCGCCGCTCTCCCCATCGCTCAGCACCACCACGGCCCGCCGCCCCTCGTCGCCCTCGTGCTCGAAGGTGCGCGCGGCGGTGATCAGCGCGGCGGACACGTCGGTCGCGGGATCGCCCAGGTCGTCCGGCGACGCCTGGTCGAGGAAGAGCCGCAGCGCGCCCCGGTCGGAGGTGAGCGGCAGCTGCAGGAAGGCGCTGCCCCCGAAGACCACCAGGCCTACCCGGTCGCCGGGGGCCCGCTCGGCCAGGTCCCAGGCGATCCGCTTGGCGGCGGCGAGACGGGTGCCGCGCGCGTCGGTCACCAGCATCGAGCGCGAGAGGTCGAGCAGCACCAGAACATCGCGGCCGGTCCGGACCAGGTCGGCGTTCCGCTCGCCCAGCTGCGGGCGGGCCAGCGCCACCAGTCCGAAGGCGAGCGCGCCGAGGCGGAGTGCCCAGAGCACCGCCGACCTTCGGGGCGAGGGGAGTGCGGAGCCCCGGCCGAGCACCGCCGGGTCGCCGAAACGGGTGAGGGCTTCCCGACGCCGCCGCTCGGTCGCGACGGCGAGCCAGGCCGCGACGGCCACCAGCCCCGCGGCGACCGGGAGCACCCATGCCCAGGCGAAGGTCACGGCGTCCTCACGGCAGAGTCCGCAAGCGCGTCGACCGGAGCAGCAGGTCGGTGCCGAGCAGCAGCAGCCCGGGGAGCAGCAGCCAGGCGTACAGCTCGCGGTAATCGCGGGTCTCGCTGATCCGCACGTCCTCCCGCTCCAGCGGATCCAGCTCCTCCATGATCCGGGTGAGCGCCTGGGGATCGGTCGCGCGGTAATACTTGCCGCCGCTCCGCTCCGCGATCCGCCGCAGCACCCGTTCGTCGGAGCTGGTGAGCCGGTCCGGGGTGCGGCCCTGGCGCCAGATGAAGCCATCGTTGAAGCCAGTCGTGTCCGGCGCGCTCACACCGATGGTATGGATCCGGACGCCCACCGCTCGGGCCGCCTCCGCCGCCACGAAGGGCGTCACCGCGCCCGTATTGTTGGCGCCGTCGGTGATCAGCACGATCGCGCTCGCCCGGCTGGGCAGGTCCTTGAGCTGGCTCAGCGCCAGTGCGAGGGCGGTCCCGATGGCCGTGCCGTCGGGGAGCTGCCCGATGTCCACCCGTCCGAGCATCTCGCCCAGGAGATCGGTGTCGGGGGTGAGCGGCGCCTGCAGGAAGGAGCGGCCCGCGAAGATCACCAGCCCCATCAGGTCACCCCGGCGCCGCCGCGCGAACTCGGCCAGCACCGCGCGCGCCACCTCCAGCCGGTTGCCCGGCTTGAAGTCGGTGGCCTTCATGCTGCTGGAGATGTCCAGGGCGAGCATGATGTTCCGCGCCTTGCTGCGGACCTGGCGCACCTCGTGGGGCACCTGCGGTCGGGCCAGCGCGCCGACCAGCAGGATCAACGCCACGAGACGCAGTGCGTCGGGCAGCCGGCGCCAGCGGCCCCAGCGACTGGCGGATGCATCGTCCAGAAATCCCAGCGCGGGAAATCCGATCCGAAGCGCCGGGGGCGCGCCCCGGTCCCGCAGCATTCGCGCGCCCAGGGCGAGCGGCACCGCCAGCAGGAGCAGCCAGATCGGATCAGCGAACCGCATCGGTCGCGTCCATCGTCGAGTCCCCCGCCTCGTGCCATCGGCTCAGCAGCTCACGCGCATCGCGCAGGTAGGCAGCCGCATCGTCCGATCCGGGGCGCGCCCGGGCGAACTTGACCAGGTCCGCCTGCCAGAGCGTCTCCTGCAGTCTGCGCCGGAGTCCGCCCTCGCTCAGGCGGGGAGGGAGGGCCCAGAGCAGCTCGGAGCTGGTGCGCTCCCGAGCAGGGAGGCCCTCGGCTTCTTCCAGATATTCCCGCAGCACGTCGGCCACCATGGCGTACCACGCCGCGACGGCTTCCCTGCCCTCCGGCCGCTCGGCGGCGATCCGCTCCAGCCTGGCCAACGCCGCTTCCCATGGCCCGCGCGCCGCGACCGGCTCGGGTGCGGGCGCGGTCGCGGGAATGGCGGCGCGTCGACGCGGGCGCCGCCGAAGCAGCAGTCCGGCGAGCGCGAGAGCTCCCGCGGCTCCGAGCGCGGCGAGCCCGAGAGGACCGGGACCCCGCGGCGGCTCGGGCTCCCGGATATCGCGCAGCGTCGGGTTGCCCGCCGGGAGCACGGGCACGATCTCCACCGTCGCCGGCGACGTCCTCACGATGCCACGGTGGCCGGTGACGACCTGAACCCAGGGAACTCCGAAGGCGGGGATATCCAAGACCCCGACCCGGTAGAGAGCGATCACCGCCCGGCCCGTGAACACGCGGTCGCGGCCGCGCTGCAGCCGCTCGACCGAGAGCACCCGAACTCCGGGCGGCAGCTCCTCGACCGGGGCCGGCACGGTGTCGGTCAACTGGTCGCGCTCGTTCAGGTGGAGCCGGAAGGAAAGCACGATCGAGTCGCCTACGCTGGCCTTGGCTGGCGCGGCGCCGACCTCGAAGCTGCGGATATCAGTGAGACTCTGCCCCTCGGCGGAGCCTGCGGCCGACAGCAGCAGCACGAGCAGGGCGCACCCGGTCGGCCTCAGCGCCACAGCATCCGCTCGCGCCGGCGAAAGAACGCGATCAAGGCGTCGGCGTACGGCTCCCCCGTGTCGAGCCGCAGCAGATCGGCGCCACTTTCGGAGAAGGTCTGGATCAGCTCGCGATCCCAGCGCTCGGCGCGGTCCCGGAACCGTTGCCGGAGCCTGGCGTCCCCGGTGTTCACGATCCGCCAGGCGCCGGACTCCGGGTCCCACAGCGTGACCAGCCCCACGTCGGGCAGGTCCCGCTCCCGCGGGTCCGCCACCTGGATCCCGATCACGTCGTGGCGTCGACTCAGCCGCGCGAGCGCGGGAGCGTAGCCCGCCGCGAGAAAGTCGGAGAGCAGGAAGACGACGGCCCGCCGGCGCAGCACCGGCTCCAGCTCGGTGAGGGCGCGCGCCAGGTCGGTGCCCGGTGCCCGGGGCTGGTAGGAGAGGAGATCGCTGATGACTCGGAGCGCCTGCCGCCGGCCCTTGGCCGGCGCGACGTAATGCTCGATGCGGTCGGTCGCGAAGGCCACGCCGACCCGGTCGTTGTTCCGGGCCGCGGCGAGAGCCAGGACCGCGGCCACCTCGATCGCGAGCTGACCCTTGGTGCGCCGCCGGGTACCGAAGCCACCCGACGCGCTCACGTCGGCGAGGAAGAGGATGGTGAGCTCGCGCTCCTCGAGGAAGCGCTTGACGTAGGCGGAGCCCAGCCGGGCGGTGACGTTCCAGTCGATGGTGCGGATGTCGTCGCCGGGCTGATACTCGCGCACCTCGGCGAACTCCACGCCGCGACCGCGGAACGCGCTGGAGTACTCGCCCGCCATGATGTCGCGCACCAGGTGGCGAGTGGTGATCTCCAGCCGCCGGACCTCGTGCGTCACTTCCTCCGGCGTCATGGCACCGCGACCGCCTCGAGGATGCGCCGCACCACCGCGTCGGGGTCCTTCCCCTCGGCGTCGGCCCGATAGGTGAGGATCACCCGGTGGCGCAGCACGTCGAGGCCGAGCGCCTTCACGTCGTCCGGGTGGACGTACGCCCGGCCCTGCAGGAAGGCGTGCGCCTTGGCGGCCCGCAGGAGGAAGATCGCCGCCCGGGGCGACGCGCCGTACTCGATGAGCGAACCCAGCTCGGGTGCCCCCGCCGCCGCCGGATTCCGCGTGGCCGCGATCAGGTCGAGGACGTACTCCTTGATCCGGTCGTCGGCGTAGACCTCGTGCACCAGGCGGCGGGCGTGAAGGATCCGCTCGGGGTCGAGAATCCGCCGGGCCGTCGGCTCCTCCGCGACCGTCATCCGGTCGAGCACCTCGCGCTCGTCCCGGCGCTCCGGGTAGGTGACCACCAGCTTGAACATGAAGCGGTCCACCTGCGCCTCGGGCAGCGGATAGGTGCCCTCGTGCTCGATGGGATTCTGGGTGGCCAGCACCAGGAACAGCTCGGGCAGGGGGAAGGTCTGGCCTCCGATCGTCACCTGCTTCTCCTGCATCGCCTCGAGCAGGGCGCTCTGGACCTTGGCCGGCGCGCGGTTGATCTCGTCGGCCAGCAGGAGGTTGGTGAAGATGGGCCCCTGCTGGACGGTGAAATCACCGCTGCGCTGGTTGTAGATCTGGGTCCCGATCAGGTCGGCCGGGAGCAGGTCGGGCGTGAACTGGATCCGGTGAAAGCCGGCGGAGATCGTACTCGCGAGGGTGCGGACGGCCAGCGTCTTGGCCAGCCCGGGCACCCCTTCGAGCAGCACATGGCCGTCGGCCAGCAGCCCGATCAGGAGCCGCTCGAGCATGGCTCGCTGCCCCACGATCACGCGGCCGAGCTCGTCCATGAGCTCGACGGTTATGCGGGAGGCCTCCTCGATGGCCTGTGCAGCCGGAAGCGCGGCCGGATCGACGGCGGCGCGGTCGGGTCGGGAAGTCATCGGGGGAATGTACAGCGGACGGGCGGAGGGGCGGAGGGGCGGACGGTCGGAGAGTCGGACGGGCGGAGAGTCGGACGGGCGGAGAGGGCGGAGGAATTCGGAGTCGCGTGATGCACGAACTCGCCGTGCGCTCGTCGGACCGTCCGCCCCTCCGCCCCTCCGCCCGTCTACGGCCACACCTCCAATGGCGCCGGCGCCGGCGCGTACACCTTTGCCTCCAGCCGGAGCCCCGCGGACGGCGCGAACACCTCTCCCCGGAGCCGCCGCTCCACCGCGGCACCCCACACGTATCGGCCTCCGTCGAAGCGGGCGCCCGAATACCAGAACGTGATCACGTCGCTCGCGGGGTCGTAGGCCATGGTGGTGCGGTACACGATATCCTGCAGCTCGGAGACCCGCCCCTTGGTGATCACCGGCTTGTCGGCTACCCGCCAGGTCACCCCGTCGGGGCTCGTGGCGATCGAGACGACGGGCGTGGTGCACGTCAGCGGCAGCTTGCTGTTGAACACCGCCCAGTACTCCTGGCGCGACGGAATCCACTGCACGTCGATGTGCCAGGGGAAGAGGCCATCCTGCTCCAGCGACACCGGCTCCGGTGCGGACCAGCTTACCCCGTCGGTCGAGCGGCGCAGCTCGACGGTGGTGGCCTCGGCGCCGCAGCCGGATACCCCGGAGTTCACCGACCACATCAGCCACTCGGTCGGGCCCCGGCGCACCACCGTCGGCGAGACCACCTCGTGATTGGGCCGGCGCAGCACCTCCACCGGCGCGCTCCACGCCACGCCGTCGGTCGACCGGGTGAGCAGGATGACGTTGTCCCGGTCCGCCTGGCGGTAATAGAGACGCAGCTCCCGCGACGAGGGGTCGTAGAGGATGTCGGGATCGGAGAGGTAGCCCGCGGTCGGCCGGGCAATCGGATTGCGGACGCCCTGCTCCAGGATCCACCGATCGGGCCGACCCTCGGCCACGAAGACGGAAGGATTCTCGAAGCCGGCATTGCCGTACGGATACGGGGTGAGCGCGAGGTGGTCGGGATAGCGGAAGCCAGTGCCTTCGGTTCGGACGTAGTCCGGATGGACCATCTGGTCCGAGCTCTCGTAGGTCGGCGGATGAATCGCGCGCACCTCGCCGATGGGAACGTCCTCCACCGATTCACCCAGGGCGATGAAGGTGGCGGGCGCCAGTCCGTGGCTGCCGACGGTCGCGCGGTTGGGCCCCGCCTGTGCGCCGAGCACCCAGCGGGCGCTCACCTTGCCGTCGGCGTCGCTGACCGTGTTGCCCGGGTAGAGCTGACCATCGCCTTCCGTGGTCCAGTCCACTCGAACCCCCGGCACCGGCGCGCCCTTCTCGTCTACCACCTCGGCCACGATGGGCGCGGGCAGCGCCCGCCCGACCGGCGCCGCCTGATAGGCGCCTTCCTTCGGTCGAATGGCGGCGGGTGCGGCGGGCGCCGACGTGCCGTCGCCGCAGCCGCTCAGCAGAGCGGACAACAGCATCGCGGCAGCCAGCAGCGAACGGTGATGGCGGCAGGGTCGGTGCATGGTCACTGTGCTTAGACACGCGAAAAGACGCGAGCGTCACAGGGACCCGCACTCCGAACTCGATATTGTTACTCCATGAAACCGCGGCGCGCTCACGCTCGTCGTGACTTGATTCTGCCGCTACTTCGAATCCTGTCGTCGACGACGCACTGGCTGATGATGGCGGTGGGTTTACGCCTCAGTCCTCGACGCCGGGCGACCTGCCTCATACCGGACCGTTGAAGGCAGGGTCGCTGGCCCGGGTCCGCAGCTCGGTAGACTCCCCCCGGTACCACCCGCCCCGGAACTCGAAGTGCCGCTCGTCCAGAATCCGGGTCGCCAGCGCCGCCGTCCCCTGCTGCTGCACCTGCCACAGGAGCACCTGGGCGCCCAGCTCGGCCGCCGGGACCCACACGCCGGCCTCGACCTGGGGATACCGGTCCGCGAATTCCGGCTTGAGCCTGGCCTCCCGGGCAGTGAACTCCATGGCCACCTCCTGGGGTCCGATCACCGGCGGCGCCGGACGAGTTTGGGGGAAGATCGGTAGATAATGCAGCCTGGCGGGACAGTCCACCAGTGGTGCAACGTGTGTCGTCGGGGGCGGTTCCGGGCGTCTCCAGACCAATCCAGCCCCGAACTCCAGGACCTCGCATGGCACCCCGGCCGCGGCTCCTAGCTCTGCTCCTGCTGCTCGGTTGCGGCCACTCCGAGCCGTTCACCAACCCCGATACCGGGACCGATCAGCCGTTCGACGCCGGGCCGCCCGTCCGGCTCACGGCCAACCGCGGGGGCGACCTGGAGCCGGCCTGGCTGGCCGATGGGTCGGGGACGCTGTACTCGGTATCCGACCCCGCGCGGCAGGACCGTGACGTCTGCCTGGCACTGATCCCCGCCCTCGGCAACCGGCAGTCCGAACTCTGGTGCGACGTCCCGGAGGGGTTGAATCGCAGCGATGCGGTCCACGCTGCAGGACCCGGGCCGGACGGCCGGCTCGCCTTTCTGGCGAGCGCCACCAGCCCGACCAACGCCGTTCCCGAGCACCTCGGCATCCGGGTCGCCCCGACCGTAGATCCCGGCGCCGGGGTCGAGGTCCGACGGCTGCCGTACCCCAGGGGCGCCGGCCAGGTGAACTGGGCCGGCCGGATTCACTGGCTGGAAGGGGACCGGCTCGCCTATCTGGGTCAGCGCCTGCTGGTCACCCAGGACTGCGCCAACTTCGTCTGCGCCCCGCCGGAGACCACGGTCACCAGCCTGGGCGTCGAGCAGTTGGACCTGGAGCCGAAGACGGTGGAAGCGGTCCCGGGCACCGTCAACGCGACCGGGCTCGCGACTCTGGCGGACGGCGCCGTGGTCCTCTACACCCTCCCCGGCGACAGCCGGATCTTTCGACGCAATCTCTCGACCGGGGAGGTCACGGTCGCGCACGACTTCGGCGCGGCCGGGATCGCCCGCGATCTCGATGCCGCCGGCTCCCGGGTCGTCGCCGTGGTCGGAGGACTGATCGGCCAGACCACCGTCCCCATTCTGGGGACCATCCAATGGGACAGCGGCGGGGTCCTCCATCTGGTGGATCTGGACGACAACAGTGATGCGCCGCTGCCCAACGCAGGCCTGCTCTACCGGCGGCCGGCCCTCTCCCCGGCGGGCGACCTCATCATCGCCGAGGGCTACCGGTTCTCGGTGACCACCGTCGACCCGGGCACCGGCGGCATCATCCAGGACACCAGCATCGTGTCCAGCAGCGACCTGTACCGCTTCGGCTCCCCCTGAGCGCCCCGGGAGGCCGCTCCCCTCCCGCTCTCCACCGGACCCGGCCAACTTTGGGGTCGTTTTCCCTCGACCCCGGAGCGGCATGCGCATCGCCGTCGTCTTCGATACCCCCTACGACAGCTGGCACTACGACGATCACGCCCGCCAGATGGCCAAGGAGGTGGCCGCCTGGAAGGACGACGAGCCGGAGATGGAGTACCAGATCGCCGACGCGCTGCGCGAGCGGGGGCACGACGTCACCCTGATCGGGGTGAAGAACGACCTCGAATACCTGGTCCGCTGCCTGGACGAGCTCCATCCGGAGCTGGTCTTCAACGCGGCGGAGGCCTTCCACGGCAACGCCAGCCTCGAGTACATGGTGCCCGGGCTGCTGGAGGCCGAGGGCTATCGGTACACCGGCTCACCGCCGATGGCCCTGCTGGTGTCCCGCAACAAGGCGATGAGCAAGAAGGTCCTCGCCTGGCACGGGATCCGGGTGCCGCGCTTCGTGACCTGGCGCCCGGGAGAGCGGGTGGCCCCTCCGGAAGAGCTGCCGTTTCCGCTGATCGTGAAGCCGCTCCAGTCGGATGCGTCGGTGGGCATCGCCCACGCCTCGGTGGTGCAGGACGCCGACGCGCTGCGCGACCGGGTGGCGCTGGTGCACGAGCGGTTCCACCAGCCGGCCATCGCGGAGGAGTTCGTGGATGGGCGCGAGCTCTACGTGAGTCTGCTGGGGAACGGTGACGAGCTCGACATCCTCCCCATCACCGAGATGATTTTCGACCGCGACATCCCGCGGGAGGAGCGGATCGCGACCAAGCATGCCAAGTGGGACGAGGGATATCGGGCCCGCCGCGGGATCCGCAACGTGTTCGCCCGGCCGCTGGCCCGCGCCACCAGGGGCCGCATCGAGGAGATCTGCCGGGCCGCGTTCCGCTCCCTCTGGCTCCGCGACTATGCCCGGCTGGACGTCCGGCTGGCGCCCGACGGGGAGGTCTGGGTCCTGGAGGCGAACGCGAATCCGTTCATCAGCTACGGGCACGATATGGCGCACGCGGCCGACAAGGCGGGCATGGACTATTACCACTTCATCCAGCGCCTGGTGGACGAGGCGACGCATCGGTATGAGCGCGCGTAGACGCGCCCGGGCGCCCAGCCCGGAGCTTCGCTGTGTGTGCGGCCACAAGCTGGAGCGGTGGTGGCCCTACTGCCCCAACTGCGGGCGGGCCCAGGTCTGGCGCGACGAGAACCACGTCACCGGGGCGGAGTGCTATCGCTGCGGCTGGATGGTCTCGGACGCGTCGTCCTGGTGCCCCTGGTGCGACGCCGACATCCACGAGGAAGGCGTGTCCTCCGAGCGGCCCCTCAAGGCCCCCCGAGGATTCCGCATGGATGCGCGCTGCGACTGGGGCTGCGGCGGCGGGGTGCAGTATCCGATGCCGTTCTGCCCCTGGTGCGGCCGGCCCCAGAGCTGGAACGAGGAGGATCGGTTCGAGGGCGAGTGTCCCCACTGCGGCCGCGGAGTGGACGACTGGATGAACGTCTGTCCCTGGTGCGGCAACGACGCCACGGGGCGAGACCTGATTCCCCGCACCCTGACCCGGGTGCGACGCCTGCTCCTGGTGTCGCGCATCCGGGACTGGGGCTACCGGGTGCTGCTCCGTCCCGGCATCTCGGGCGTGGACCCGCGCTGGCCCAAGATCGTGGAGATCGAGCAGCGCTACGTGGTCGGGAAGCAGCGGCGGGACGAGATCCCCTGGACCATGCTCGTGGGGCTGCTGACCCACGAGCTGGGCCACAGCTTCCTCTACCACCACTGGGACTGGACCCGCTCGCGCCGCTTCCGCCGCGCCTTCGGCGAAGTGGACAAGGCCTATCGCGGGATGGACAACACCTGGGTCTACTTCCAGCGCCAGCGCGTCGCCATCGCGCCCCGTGACCACGTGAGCGCCTATGCCGCGAAGCACCCGCAGGAGGATTTCGCCGAGACCTTCCGCTTCTACGTGACCCGCCGGGGCCGGCTGCGCGATCTGTTCGCGGAGTTCGGGCAGAAGCGGAAAGGGGTGATTCTCTACGAGAAGTTCCTGGTGCTGCACGATTTCGTGCGGGCGCTGCGGGGGTGGGGGTAAGCGGTAAGGCGGTAGGGCGGTAGGATTGCTCCGATGCGCAGACGACCCTCCGATGTCCTTGACTTCGGGGGGTCGTTCGTAGCTTACCGCCTTACCGCCTTACCGCCGAGCACCTCCACCGCCGCATTCCTCCCATTCACCCCCATGACGCTGCCGCCCGGGTGCGTGGCCGCGCCGCAGAGGAATACGCCCGGCATCGGAGTGCGGGCCGTGAGCCGGAGGTCCCACATGTAGGCCGGCAAGATCTCACCCTGGAAGATGTGACCCCCGGTGAGACCCACCCGGCGCTCGACGTCCGGCGGCCCCAGGACTTCGACGCCCAGGATCGCCGCGGGCATGTTGCTGCAGAACCGGGCGATCGAGGCGATGACCGCGGCCCCCGCCTCCTCCCGCCGGGAGTCCCAGCTCCCTTGCCGGAATCGGTTGGGCACGTACTGGGCGAACACGCTCAGAGTGTGAACTCCCGGCGGCACCACGGTGTCGTCGAACACGGTCTGGAGATACAGCTCGGCCCAGAGTCGCGGGGGCAGCTCGCCCTGATTGGCGAGACGGTGCGCGGTGCGCCACTCGTCCTTGCTGAGCGGCGTGTTCACCTGGCCCGTGTGGTGCGGCTCGCGGGTGCCGGGGCGGGCGGTAAAGTCGGGGAGCTCCGACAGGGTCATGTTGACCTTGACCGTGATCCCCTCCATCGGCACCGCGCGGACCTGCTGGGCCCAGCGGGTGTCGGCGGCGTCGCCCAGCAGGGAGAGTGCCACCCGGGGGTCCGCGTTGCACACGACAGCGCGCGCTGGGATCCGCTCTCCCGATTCGAGCTCGACCCCTTCCCCCGGAATGATCCGGGCCACCGGCACCCCCGTCGCCACCGCCACTCCCAGCTCCCGGGCGATGTCGCACAGCAGGAAGGACACCATGCCCATCCCGCCTCGCACATAGCCCCAGGTGCCCGGCATCCCCTCCATGCGCCCGGACGCGTGGTGATACCACACCGACGCGGTGCCCGCGTTGTGCGGACTGGCGTTGGTGCCGATCACCCCCTGCCCCAGATAGGCCAGGTGCATGCGCTCGTCGTCGAGGTAGCGCTCCACCAGCTCGACCATCGACCAGTCGAACAGCAGCGCGCGGGCCTCGTCGTCCCCCGCCAGGCGGCGCTCGATCTCTTCGCGGGCGGGACGAGGATCCAGCCACAGGTCGTCCGGGCCATCCGGGCGAAGCTTGTCGCGCAGGCGGCGCTTGACCCCCTGCATGGCGCGCCAGCCGGCCAGGTCCTTCGGAGCGAAGCGCCGGATCTCGGCCTCGCAGCGCTCGTCGTCGTTCCAGAGCTGGATGCTGCTGCCGTCCTCGAAGGGCACGAACATTCCGCCGATTGCCGGGGTCCAATGGAACCCGTGGCCCGGCAGGTCGAGCTCGGCGAGCACGAGCGGATGGATGAGCCCGGCCACATAGGCGCAGGGTGACATGCGCACGCCGGGCCACGGCTCGTCCATGGTGCAGGCGCCGCCGACCCGGTCGCGCGCCTCGAGTACCAGGACTCGCTGCCCCGCCCGGGCCAGGTAGGCCGCGCAGGCGAGGCCGTTGTGCCCCGCCCCGACCACGATGGCGTCCCATCGCCTGCCCGCGAGCGAGTGGACAGGCTCGGGCAGGCCGATTCGGCCCAGAACAGCGGCGGTGGGGCTGGCGGAGGGGGCGGTCATAGGCCTCAGAAATTAGCTTGGGACCATGACTCAGCGCCTGTACTACACCGATGCCTACCTCACAGCCTTCCCCGCCAGTGTCATCGATCGCAGCGAAGACGGGACCGTCGTCTACCTCGACCGCACCGCGTTCTATCCCACCTCCGGCGGCCAGCCGCACGACACCGGGAGACTCGGCGGTTCCCGGGTGCTGGACGTGGTGGACGAGGGGGAGCGGATCGCGCACCGGCTCGATGCGCCGCTGCCGGCCGGCCGGACTGATGGTGACATCGACTGGGCCCGGCGCTTCGATCACATGCAGCAGCACACCGGGCAGCACCTGCTCTCGGCCCTTCTCGCCGACCTCACCGGATGCGGGACGATCAGCGTCCACTTCGGCCGTGAGGTCTCCACCCTCGACCTGGACACGCCCGAGCTGCCCCATGACCGGGTCGTCGAAGCCGAGCTTCGGGCCAACCGGATCGTCACGGAGAACCGCCCGGTCGAGGTGAGCTTCGAGGACGCCGCCTCGGCCGAGGGGCTGCGCAAGCCGTCGGAGCGCGGCGGGACGCTGCGCATCGTCACCATTCGCGACCTCGACCGCAGTGCCTGCGGCGGGACCCACGTCCGCGCTACCGGTGAGATCGGTCCCATCCTGATCCGCCGCCTGGAGCGGGTGCGGAAGGCCGTGCGGCTCGAGTTTCTCTGCGGCGAGCGCGCGGTGCGCCGCGCTCGGGCCGATGCCGACCTGCTGCTTGGCCTCGCGGCGACCCAGTCGGCGGCACCGGAGGAGCTGCCGGCACTCATGGCGGCGCAGCGGGAGGAGATGTCGGCGCACGTCGCGGCTCGTCGAGACTTGGAGTCCGCGCTCGCCGGTTACCGGGCCCGCGAGCTCTACGGGCAGAGCTCCCAGGGGACCGGCGCGGCACGTGTAGTGGTCGTGCAAGAGGAGGCGGGTCCGCCCGACCGCCTCCGTCCGCTCGCGCTCGCCGTGGCGGGGCTGCCGCACGGCGTATTCCTCGGCGCGACGCGCGCGCCCGCAGGGGTCATCCTCGCCTCGGCGGAGGACTCCGGTGTCGATGCCGGACGGCTGGTCAAAGAGGTGCTGGGGCGGGTGGGCGGGCGCGGCGGCGGCAACGCGCGGCTGGCCCAGGGGAGCGTGCCGTCCGCGGACGCGTTGGGGCTCGCGGTCGCCCAGCTTCGGACGGCGCTGGTCGGCGGGAGCTAGCGATCGGTCAGCGTGCTGGTCCCGCCCATGTGCGTCTCCAGCGCCCCGCCGAGGTCAACGCCCTCGGCGCCTAGCAGCCGGAACAGCTCCCACTCCGCGGCGCGGGCCGCGTGGATCCGCCGCCCGTTGTACATCAGCGAGATCACCAACACTCCGTCCGGCCGCCCGAGATAGCCGGTGAGCGTCGCGACATCGTCGAGCGTGCCCGTCTTGGCATGCACCACGCCGCGGCTCATGCCGTAGCGCAGACGGCGCAGCGTACCGGTCCCATTGGCCGGCAGCAGCAAGGGAAACCGCTGGTGACCCGGGAGCTGCGGCAGACGGGCCAGGTACAGCATCTGGGTGAGCGGGCTCATGCGGTTCTCCTCGCTCAGTCCGCTTCCATCCACCAGGTGCACCCGGGCCATCGGCCCCACTACCCGCCGCACGTGCTCCGTGAGCAGCGCCGGCCCGGCGCTCTGGCTCCCGGCGGCCCACTGCAGCAGCAGCTCCGCGCCGATGTTGAGGCTTCGGCGGTTGATCTCCATGGCCACGCTGTCGAGCGGCGCCGATTCCACCTGGGCCAGCACCACGGCCCGGGGCGGCGCGAGAGTCACCGGGCCGCCGCCGTTGATCCAGCGGATGCCGGCGCGCTCGAGGGCCGAGGCCCAGACTGCTACCAGCAGCCGGGAGGGATCGTGAGCCACCGCCGAGAGCCCCGCGGTGCGCCGGTCGATGCCGACCGTCCCGACCAGAGTCCACCCACCGTCGGGATCGGCGCGGAGTGACAGCCGGCTTCGGCTGCCTCCGACCGTGGTGGCGCCGATCCGAACCATTCGCGCCACCCCGTCGGGATAGGCGCTCACCAGTGCCGGCGGCTCCCCCACATCCCGCCCCGGCCGGAAGGTGAGCGAGATGGTGTTCTCGTGCAGGGTGACCGGCCCTACCGGCGGGGCGTAGAGCTGCCCTTCGAAGTCAGAGGACCAGGTCGAGGGATAGAACGAAGCGGCCCGACCGGTCCGGCTGGTGATGGCGAGCGGACCGGACAGAGTGGCGATCCCGCGCTCCCGAAGCTGCTTCGCCAGCTCCCGCAGCGTGGGACCGCTCCGGCCCGTGCGCTCCAGGGTGGGGTCGCCGCCGAGCTCGAGGGCCCAGGTCCCCAGCCAGCGACCGGTCGCCGGCTCGAGGTACCCATCGCCGATCACCTGGGTCGTGATGCGCCCGTCGCCGCCCATCGTCGTGCGTGAGAAGCCGGTGGTGAACACCTTCGTGGTCGAGGCCGGAACCAGCTCCAGCTCAGGGCTCACGCTCCACAGCACCCGCCCGTCCATCGTGCCGATGGCGATGCCCCACTCCCCGCCGGCAGTCCGACCCGCCGTGCGCCGATACCAGTCGTCCAGCTGCGCCCGCTCCGCGTCACCCAGATCCTGGGCGACGAGCTCGGCCGCACCCGCATGAAGGACCAGACCGGCCACCACCAGCGCCTGGGACAGACGACGGGCCATGACACGCTCGAGTTCGGAAAGGGGTACACGTGGGGGCGGAACGCCCCGACCCTTCGGGGGCAAGCGGCAGGCCACCGCCTAAGCTGTTGTGGTCCCGGGCGATTGCAGATTTCTGCAGGCCCGGAAGCGGGCGTTCTGCCATTCTATCGGCAGCGTGACGTACGGAGAGCCCGAAAGCCTTGCGCCGCTTATACCTGCTCCAGGGCGTGCAGGAACTCTCGGGCCCCCGGCCACCGCTCGTCCGGTTTCCTCGCCAGCGCTCGCAGAATCGCCCGTCCGAGCGGGTCCGGAACGTCGGGATTGACGGCGCGCGGATCGGGGGGCGCGTCGTTCAGGTGGCGGGCCAGGAGCGCCACCAGGCTCGGCGCCTCGAACACCGGTTTGCCGGTCACGCATTCGAAGAGCACCGCGCCGGTCGCGTAGACGTCCGCGCGTCCGTCCACCGGCTCGCCGAAGAGCTGCTCGGGCGCCATGTACTGGGGCGTGCCGACTACCACGCCCGCGGCGGTCAGGGAGTGTCCCCCACCCACGGGTCGCTCCGCCAGCCGCGCGATCCCGAAGTCCATCACCTTGAGAAAGCCGGTCGGATCGACCAGGAGGTTCTGCGGCTTGATGTCGCGGTGCACGATGCCCTCCTCGTGGGCGACCTCGAGCGCGCGACACACCTGCTTCCCGATGGTGAGGGTTGCCGGCACGGCGAGGCGGCCCGCCTCGCGGATGAGCGCGGCGACGGTCGCGCCGCGCACCAGCTCCATCGTGATGTAGTAGACCCCGTCCACCTCGCCCAGGTCATACGTCCGGACCACGTTGCGGTGGGTGATCCGCCGCGCGAGCCGCAGCTCCTGCTTGAACCGCTCGAGCAGGGTGGGGTCGAGCCCACCGAGCTCGGGCCGGAGCGCCTTGATGGCGACGGCTTCGCCTACCTCGAGGTCGTAGGCCCGATACACCACGCCCATCCCGCCGGAGCCGAGCACCTCCTGGATGTCGTAGCGGCCGGCGAACCGGGATCCGACGGCGAGCAATCCGTTCCGTCCCGCGGTGTTGACCAGCGTCGGGCTATCGACCTCGTGCGCGGTACCCTGGCGGCCCAGATACCCCATCAGCCGGTCCTTCTCCCGCAGCTCCTCGACCATCTGGCTGAAGGCGCCGGCGAGCTCCCCGATCTCGTCTCCCCCGCCGACCTCGATGCGTCCGGTGTACTGGCCTTCGCTGACCTTGCGGGTGGCGGCCACCAGCCGGCGCACCGGCCGGGTGATCCGCCGCGCCACCAGCACCGATGAGCCCAGGGCGAGCAGCAGGCCCACCACGAACGCCCAGGCGATGGTACGGCTCAGCTGCCGGTACGCCGCCAGGTCGGCGTCGCGCGAATGCAGCCCGATGAACCCGCCGAGCGGCACGCCGTCGGCGCTCCGGAGCAGCGTGGTGACGCCCTCGTAGGTGATCCCGTTGGCCGTGACCCGGAATCGCGCCGGGAGACTGTCCCCGGCCTTGACCGGAGCGGCACGGACCGCCGCCTCGACCGACGCGCGCGGCAGGGTCGAGACGGCCACCCGCGGCCTGCCGAGAGTATCGAGAGAGAAGAAGAGCACTTCGCTGTCGGTGTGCCGCCGGAGCCGCTCGGCCAGCGCGCTGTCCAGCTTCGAGGCCGCCACCACGATTCCGAACGGCGCACTGCTGCCCGGGCCGGAGACCGGCACGCCGACCGCCTGGTAGACGTCCTCCCCCTGCCCGTTGGGCTCGAGCCAGAGCCCCTCGGTGGATTGCCCCTCGAGCGCCCGGCCGATCAGCGCCCCGCGGGAGAAGTCCTGGTCGAACGCCGCCCGCTCGGCGGTCCACGCCTGCAGCACGCCCGATCCGTCGGTGATCAGGACCCAGTCGGAGCCCGTCTGGGCCCGAAGCTCGTCCGCCTGGTCGAGGAGATTGGCCCGGTCGCCGGTCCGAAGCGACTCGCCGATGCGGGAGACATAGGCGGGCACCTGGACCAGCGCCTCGGTCAGCCGGCGCAGCGTTCCACTCCGGCTCGCCAGCGCATCTCCGATCGAGGCCGCCGTGGAGCGCACCGCCCGCGACGAGGCCGAGTCCGCCGCCTGGTCGGCGCGATGCTTGGTGATGAGCAGCGACGCGCCCAGCACCACGACTACCACCATCGCGGTGCCAAGAAAGATCCGGGTGCCCAGCGGCATCGAGCTAGTACCGCCGGCCCTGCTGCGGGTATGGCTGGCCGAACTTGTTCAGGTGGGGCTTGAAGCGGTAACCGCGCGCGTCGAGGGCCAGCGTGAGGTCGGCGACGCCGCCGGCGGGCACCTGCACCTGGCGGGTCACCTCGGGCACGCGCTCGTGCCACGCGTGCAGGGTGTAGCTGCCGGCGGGCACCGCGGCGAGCGAGAAGGTTCCGTCGCTCTGCGGCTGGGTGTACCAGGGATTGTCCCGCACCACCACGATCGCGCTCATCTGCGCGTGGACGTTGCAGTAGATCTGCACGATCCCCGCTCGATTGAATCGGACCGAGCGCGTCTCCCCCCGTCCATAGAGGCCGAGGTCGAAGGGATTGTCCTCCGAGAGGGAGAAGACGTTGTGATTGAAGGGGTCGTGGTTGGGAAAGCTGACGGTCGAGCCGACCGGCACCACCAGCACGTGGGGACTCAGCTCCTTGTCCGAGGTGCTGATCTCCGCTTCGATCGGGGCCGGCGCCGGCGCGTCCGGACCGGCGAGCCAGACCACCGCCTGTCCTACGTCCTCGGCCGGCCGGTCGCCCTTGTCCATGATGGTCATGCGCCCGGCGACCGCCGCGGTGCCGGTCGCCGCGCCCAACAGGCCAAGCGCCATCGCCCCCGCCACGATCGAGCGGCGGAAACCGGCCCTGCACTGTAATTTACCGCGCATGCCCAAAGGTTACCGACCGGTCCGAAGCGCGTCAACGCGGTGGGCATCGGTCTTCCTGCTCGCGGCCATGGCGCCTCCTGACGCGGAGGCGCAGAGCCCCGACATCGAGGCCAGCCTGCACGGACGGGTCCTGATGAACGGCTTCCACACCACGGACAAGGTCAACAACAGCGACGTGCCTCAGTTCGTCCTGCCCGACCTGCCCGGCGACAATCCTGCCACGAGTACCACCTCGGCCACCATCCGCCAGACCCGCTTGACCCTGGTCGGCCTGGTACCGGAGTTCGGTGGCGGTGCGCTGAGGGGCGAGCTGGATGTGGACTTCTTCGGCGGTCAGCAGCCGAGCAGCGGAGGCCGCACCTTCCCCCTGCTCCGACTTCGCCGCGCATTCGCGGAGCTGACCTGGCGTCGAACGGCGCTCCTGGTGGGACAGGAGGCGCCGCCGATCGCCATGGTGAATCCCTCTTCACTCGCCGCCATCGGCTTTCCCGAGTTCGCGGGTGCCGGCAATCTCTGGCTCTGGATCCCGCAGGTCCGGGTAAGCGGCGACCTGGCTCCGCACGACGGCATCCGCTTCGGTGCCGAAGCAGCTGTCCTGGCACCAACCAGCGGTGAGCCGCAGGCCGATTTCGCCACCCAGCCCGATCGGGCCGAGCGTAGCGGGCGGCCCTACCTGCAGGGCCGGCTGCGGGCGCGTTGGGGCGCGGGAGAGCAAGCCGCCGAAGTGAGCCTGGGAGGCCACTACGGCTGGCTGGTGGACGGCGAAGGTGAGCGGGTGGACTCGCGGGCCGTAGTCGCCAGCGTCTGGATCCCGCTGGGCGCCATGGTCGAGATCAGGGCCGAGGGTTTCACCGGCCAGGCCTTGGCCGGGCTCGGTGGCGGCGGCATCGGCCAGAGCATGGTACGCGACGGGATCCCGGTGCGCACCACGGGCGGCTGGGCGCAGGTGCTGGTGCGTCCTTCGGCAAGCTGGGAGGTCGGCGGCGGGGCGGGACTGGACGATCCGGACGACGCGGACCTCAACGCCGATTCGCGGCTCCGGAACGCCTCACTGGAGGGGCACCTGCTCTGGCGCAAGGCGCCGGTCGTCCTCGGGCTCGAAGTCCGGGAGCTCCGGACCCGCTACGCCGCGCCCATCGAGACTCTCGGCGCCACCCACATCAATCTCGCGGCCGGGTTCGAGTTCTAGCAGATCGTAGTGCCGCTCCACCGCCTCCACGAAGGTCGGCGTAGCCGGGCGCGACGGAGTCGAGGAGGCCGGCGGGATCGAGGGCGCCGCAGGCACTCTGGGAAGCGGCCCGTCGTCGTGGGTCGTGAGCTCCTGCCCGACCACGCGCGCCTGTACCCGCTGAGAGACCATGTGGGCCGCGCTCGACGCCAGGCTGAACTCCCGCAGGTAGTGGTCAGTCGCCTGCTCCACCGTCATCACCCCACGGACCAGCCCGCAGAACTCGATCGCGTTGTTCACGTGCGTCGCCACGATCGCCTCGGAGGCCCGGGCACCCACCATCCGGGCGAGCTGGAGGGTGCTCTCCTGGTGACGCCGCCGGTAGCGGCGATGCTCGAGGACGAGATCGATCCGGAGGCGCTGCCAACCGCGCAGCTCGGGGATGGTGGCCAGCGGCGCCAGGGTGTCGATCTCCAGTGACGTCAGGGTCCGGGTGCGCACCAGCTCCTGCATCGCATCAGGGACCGCCACGACGCGGAAGTACAGCTCCAGCGCCGAGAGCGGCGCGAGCCGCGGCGCGAATTCCTGGAGGAACTGGACCGCCTGATCGGTGTGGGTCCGAACCAGCGCCTCCCATGCGCTCGCATACGCGATGCGGATGGTGAGGTGCAGGCAGGTCGGGATCCGGCGGAGGGACATCTGGCTGGGGACGCTCATCGCTCACTCGCGCGGAGCAATATCCAGTCCCGCTGCCAGAGGCCTGGCCCGCTCGGCGATCGGGTGAGCGGCTAAGAGCTAGCCCATTCGGGCACAAGAGGATGCGCGCTCGGGTCCGAGCCCCC
>DATEIR010000024.1:0-6747 GCA_035278885.1 Gemmatimonadales bacterium
CGGCGCGCCGCCCCCGACCATCGCTGCTCGCGCGCCGGCTTTTTCTTCTCGCGCCCCCCCGTGTGGGCCGGGGACCTCGCGGGGGGTGGGTGACCCGAAGGGCCGCGTCAGTGCGCCGCCACACCACTCAGGATGTAGTAGTCAGGCCCGGATATGAGGGCGGGCACTGCAGCGGCCCGTAGGGTCGCCCGCCCCACGCGCGAGACCCGATCCGCGATCTAAACTAGCGCGTCCCAAATGTTGTGGTGGATGCAGAGGACTTTCTGGGGGTAGGCCTGCCGGTGTCCAGCCTTACGCGGTTCCCCCGACCAGCCGCTGAAACCGCGGGTTCTTCCGCAGGGGGTCGAACGTCGGATCGATCCGGAGCCAGCCCTGGGACAGATAGTACGGAATCTTGAGCAGCGCCTCCAGCTGATCGATGGCTTTCTCCGGCTCTCCGGTCAGAATGTAGATCCTCGCCAGGAGGTGCTGATTGTACGCGCCACTGTACGCATCCTTCGAGACCGGCTGCAAGGCGATGCTGCGCTCCCCCTCCTGTGTCGCCTCTGCCTTGTGCCCCGAGAGCGCCAGCATCAGCCCGTGGAGGGCGTGCAGCTGCGCGTCGTTGGGGGCGTCCCGGAGCTGCGACTCGAAGCCGGGAAGCGAGGAATCGGCGTAGGCCCGCGATCGGGTCTCATCGCCCCGGTACTTGTAGGTCTGCGCGAGCACACCGCCCCACGCTCCGCGGTCATCGTCGAACTGGGCCGGGGAGAGTCCAACCAGCACCCGCTGCTGCTCATCGTCGAGCGCCCAGCTGAGGTCCCAGTAGTTGCCCACGTAGGCGACCAGCTCGGCCGGCGTCACTCCCGGCGGCACGGTCCGGAGCACCCCACGGGCCGTGGCCAAATCGCCTTGCGCCAGGGAGACCATCGCCTTCTGCTGGATGAGCTCCTTACTCGTGGGGGAAAGCACGAGGCCTTCCTCGGTGAGTCGGAGCGCCTCGGGATAGCGCCGGAGCCAGAGCAAGGTCCGGCTCAGCCGGCGGGCCGTGTTCAACGAGCGTGGGTCGAGGGTCCACGCCTGCTGCAGGTGCTGGAGCGCCTCCTCCCAACGACCCAGCGTCTGCTCGGTCAAGGCGGTCGCCACCAGCAGCTCGGCGTTCCGCGGAGCGCTCTTCTGTCCCAACGCATACTGCTCCGCGGCTCGCTCGTACTGCTTGGAGACCCGGTAGTGGTAATCACCCATGGCGAGGTGGCCCTCGGGACGCTCGGGGGCCAGCGCCAGCGCACGCTCCGCCGCGGCTCGCGCCGCCGCCCCCTCGGCCGGGGTGGGCGCCGAGAGGAAGTAGAGCGACGCGTGCGCCTGACCGATTCGCGCCCAGGCCAGCGAGAAGGACGAATCGACCGCCACGGCCGCCTCGTAGTGCTCGATCGCCTGGCGGAGCGACGCCACGTCGCTGGTGCCCATCGCGTCCGAGGCTTCTTCGCCTTTGAGGTAGGCGTCGTAGGCGGTGAGGTTCTGGGTCGGCTTCTCCGCCAGCCGCTCGCGCTCGCCGGCGCCGAGGGCGAGGTTGAGCGCCTGCGCCACTCGACCGGCGACGTCGGCCTGGACCTGGAACACGTCGGTCAGCGCGGCGTCGAACGGTTCCTGCCAGCGAGTCGAACCGGTGCTCACCTGGATCAACTCCGGACTCACCCGGACCCGGCTCCCGTTGGCGCCCTTCTCCCAGCGGACGGTCCCGGTGAGGAGATAATCAACCCCCAGCTCCCGCCCGATCTCTGCCGGAGTCTTCGACGTTCCCTTGTACTGCGACGAGCTGCTCCGCGCGGTGACCTGGAGGCCGGGCAGCGCGGACAATTTCCCTCGGATCTCGTCGGTGACGCCGTCGGCGAAGTAGCCGTCCTCCGTCTGCCCCATGTTCTCGAATGGAAGCACCGCGAGGCGGCGAGCGCCGTCCTCCGTGGGGCCTCCGGTCTGCCGGCGCATCCAGCCGAAGAGCACGCCGAGTCCGATCAGGAAGCCGACCGCCAGGGCGGCGGTCAGCGGATAGCGACGCCGCCTCGGCGCCTTGCGTCCCGCGGCCGGGGGCGGCGCCTCAGGCGTCGGTGTCGCTCCCGATTGCGTCCCCGCCCGAGTGGCCGCGGTCGCGCCGGAGCGCGTCACGTTCAGCTCCAGCGCCCGGGCGAACTCGGCGGCGCTGCCGAACCGATCGGCGGCCGACCTCGCCAGCCCCTTGGCGACCGCCTGCTCCACCGCCTCCGGCACGGTGTCCCGCTGCTCTCGCAGGAGACGCGGCGACTCGGTGAAACGGCGCGCGATCATCGCCTGGACGGTCGGGGCGGAGAAGGGCGGCTCGCCCGCGAGCATCTCGTACGTCACCGTGGCGAGGGAGTACACGTCGCTGCGGGAGTCGAGGTTCTTGTCTCCCGCGGCCTGCTCCGGACTCATGTAGGCCGGCGTGCCGAGGGTGAGCCCGGTCTCGGTCAACCGGGCGTCGCCCGCGCCGGCCAGCGCCCGCGCGATCCCGAAGTCGGACACCAGCGCGTGCCATCCGTCGCCCCGGTCGCGCGCGCGGCTCCCGGTGAGCAGGATGTTCTCGGGCTTGATGTCCCGGTGGATGATCCCTTCGCGGTGGGCGTACTCGAGCGCGTCGGCCGCCTCCCGGGCGATGCGGAGGGCGTCCTCCAGCGGCAGCTGGCGCTCCCGGTTCAGCCGGTCGCGGAGGGTCTCGCCGTCGATGAACGGCATGGTGAACCAGAGGATGTCCGGCCCGCCTTCCGGCCGCCGCGCGGCGCCGCTGTCGAAGACCGAGAGGATGTGGGGATGCTGCAGCCGCGCGGCGAGGCGGATCTCCCGCTGGAACCGGTCGGCGCCGAGGGTCGCGGCGATCTCGGGGTGAAGGACCTTGAGGGCGACGGGACGGTCGTGCCGCAGATCTCGCGCGAGCCAGACCGTGGCCATGCCGCCGCGGCCGAGCTCGCGCTCGAACGCGTACTGACCCACCAGCGCTTCGCGGAGCGTCGCGACAGGATCGGCCATCAGTCCTTACAGAGGGGAGTACCGTGAAAGATAGGGTTCAGAACCACCTGGGGGAAGATTTAGGGGTTCGCACGCTCAGCGCGCCGAGGTGTCGGCCGAGTCCGCCGGGGTCGGAAGGTCCGGCGTCGAGTCGGGCGGGCCCGCGCCGTAGTGGTCGGCCAGCTCGTCGCCGCTGAACCCGTGGGTGAAGCTCCCTTCGACCTCCGGCAGCATCGTGGCGTTCCAGGCGAGCCACTGCCGCACCAGCCGGCGATAGTCGTCCTTCCGCCGCTCCTTCAGGTTGGCGCGCTCGAGCGGGTCGGCGACGACGTCGAACAGGAAGGTGTGGTCGAGGATCTTGAGGAACTTGAGATCGCCGTCGCGGACGGCACGCTGGGCCCGCGCCTTGTAGCGCCAGTAGAGCGTGCGCGGCGCCGTCGAGGCGCGTCCGGTGATGATCGGCAGCAGGTCCATGCCGTCCGACGGATAGGCCGGATCGGGCGCGGTGCCGGCGGCCGCGAGCAGCGTCGGCAGCCAGTCCATGCTGATGGCGACCTGGTCGGTGGTGCGCCCCCTGGGCAGGCGTGCCGGCCAGGAGATGATGGAAGGAATGCGAAGCCCGCCTTCCAGCAGCTCGGTCTTCCGGCCGGTGAACGGCCAGGTATCGGCGAAGCGCTCGCCGCCGTTGTCGCTGGTGAAGACGACGATGGTGTTGTCGGTCAGGCCGTGAGTGCGGAGCGCCTCGAGCACGCGGCCGATCTGGTGGTCCATCGCCTCGATCATCCGGCGGTACGTCGCCTGCGTGCCGCCGTCGAAATCGAGCAGGCCTTTCCCGGCTGCCTGGAGGCGTGCCGACTCCGCGGTGTCGCCCGGCGCCTCCCACGGCCAGTGCGGCGCGTTGAAGTGCAGGCTCAGCAGGAACGGCCGCCGCGCCTTCGCGTAGCCGCTCACCACCTCGACCGCCCGGTCGCCCAGCAGCTCGGTCAGATACCCGGCCCGCTCCACCGGCACATCGTCTTCCCACAGGTCCGGCCGCGCATTCGCGTGCGAGTAGTAGTCCAACGCGCCGCCGCGGAAGCCGTAGAAGTGGTCGTACCCGCTCTGAAGCGGCCCGAACTTCGGCAGCGCGCCCAGGTGCCACTTGCCGACCAGGGTCGTGCCGTAGCCCGCTTTTCTCAGTAGTGAAGGCAGCGTCGGGTGGCTCGGGTCCAGCCCCACGGCGGGGTTCCCAACCAGTGGCTCCTCCAGACCCAGCCGATAGCGGTACTGGTACCTCCCGGTGATGAGCGCCACTCGCGTGGCACTGCATACGGCCGAGTTGGCATAGCCCTGGAGGAAGCGCACGCCGGTCGCGGCGATGTGGTCGATGTTGGGCGTGCGGATATCGGGACGCCCGTAGCACCCCACGTCGGCGTACCCGAGGTCATCGGCCAGAATGAAGACGATATTGGGACGTCCAGCAGGCGGGGCTCCGCTCGTTCTCTCGACTCCGAGCGCCAGCGCCGCCACGCCCGCCGCAGCCCCGCGAACCATATCGCGGCGGGAGATCGCCTGGCCTTCGACAGATTTACCCATCTGATATATCCTCGGGCCGCCTTACCACCTTACCACCTTACCACCTTACCACCTTACCGCCTTACCGCCTTACCGCCCTACCGCCACCAGCTTGTCGAATCGCGGATCCCCCTTGAGCGGCGCGAAGGACGGATCGATCCGCAGCCACGCCGGGGTAAGGAAGTAGGGCCGGGCCAGCAGCTTCTCGAGCAGGTCCACTGCCTTGTCGCGCTCGCCGGCCAGGATGTAGATCCGCGCCATGACGTGATGGAGATAGGGCTCGGTATAGTCGTCGTCCACGATCTCCATCAGCTTCTCGGCCCGCTGGGCGGTCTCGAGCGCCTCCGGCTTCCGGCCCGCATACGCCAGCGCGAGCGCCAGGATCATGGTGCGCTGCGGATCGTTCGGTGCGCCCTCGAGGGTCCGAGCGAGCCCGGCCCGGGCCGTGTCGGCCAGGGCACGGGCACGGGCCCGGTCCCCCCGGACCTCGGCGGTCTGTGCCAGCACGATGCCCCAGGTCCCCTCGTCGCCGTCGAACACGCTCCGCGGTTGCCGCAGCACCAGCTCCTGCTGCGCGTCGTCGAGCACCCAGTAGAGATCCCAGTAGTTGGCGACGAACGTGGTCAGCGTGGTCGGGTCGACCACCCCCTGGCTGGCGCGGAGCGCGGCGCGGGCCCCGTCCAGGTCCCCATTCGCCAGACGGACCATCACCTTGGCTTCGATCGCGTCGAGGTTCGCCGGGGCCAATGCCAGCGCCCGGTCGGCCGCCGCCTCCGCTTCCGGGAGACGCCGCAGCCGCAGCAGGCCGTGCGCCAGGCGCCGCTGGGTAGTCACGGAGCGCGGGTCGAGCACGGCCGCCCGCTGCAGGTACGTCACTGATGAATCCCACTGGCCGAGGCCCTGCTCGGCCAGAGCCGCGATGATGAGGAGGTCGGCGTTGTTGGGGGCGGCGTGCAGTCCCGCCTGGGCCTGCGAGAGCGCCCGGGCGTTGTTCACCTGCACCGTGAGGTAATAACCGGCCATGGCGTAGTGAGCCGCGGGCGACTCCGGCGCCAGCGCGACGGCCCGCTCCGCCGCGCGCCGCGCGCCGCTGTCGGACTCGGGCGAGGGCACGACGTTCAGATAGTAGAGCCCATTGGCCCGGGACAGGCGCGACCAGGCCTCCACGAACGTCGAGTCGATCCCGACCGCCTGGCTGTACAGCGCGATCGCCGGCCGGAGCGTCTGCGCCGTCGCCGTCACCAGGCCTCCGGTGGCTTCCGCCTTCAGGTACGCGTCGTACGCGGCCAGGTTCCGGGTCGGCCGCTCGGCCAGCGCCTCGCGCTGCCCGGCGCCGAGCGCCACGTCCAGCGCCGACGCCACCTGGCCCGCGATCTCGCCCTGAACCTTGAACACGTCGGTGATCGCCGCCTCGAACGGCTGCTGCCATTTCGTGGTCGGCGGATGGCCGGGGGTCACGTCCACCAGCTCCGGGCTCACCTCGACCCGGCTGCTCCCGTCCGCGGTCTTGGCCCAGCGCACCCGCGCGATGAGCAGGTAGTCGGAATCCAGCTCCCGCCCCACCTCGCTCAGGTTCTTGTGGGTGCCCTTGTACTCGTTGGCGCTGCTGCTCGCGATCACCTGGACGCCGGGGAGGGCCGCGAGCTTGCCGCGCACCGCGTCGGTGATCCCGTCGGCGAAGTAGGCGGTGGAGCTGTCGCCCAGGTTCTGGAAGGGGAGCACTGCGATGCGGCGGCCGGTCGCATCCGGAGAGGCATCGCGGTGGGTCCGCCGCCAGGCGAAGAGCGCGCCGGCGCCGATGAGAAGTCCGAGAATCAGGGCGAGCGCGGCGATCGGAGGGCGCCCGGGGGCTCCGCTGCTCGGCGCCACGACGGTCTCGGACACTCCGTGCGCCGGTGCGCCACCACCCGCTGCGCGGGTACCCGGCCCGTCCGCCAGCGCGCGGGCGAAGTCCGCCGCGCTCCCGAACCGGTCCGCCGGCACCGGCGCCAGCGCCTTCCGGATCGCCTGGTCCACGCCCTCGGGTACCGTCGGCCGCACCGACCGCACGCCCGGCACCGGCTCGGTGAGCCGCTTCACCAGCATCGCCTGGGTCGTCGCGCCCGTATAGGGGGGCTCTCCCGCCAGCATCTCGTACAACACCGCCGCGAGCGAGTAGACGTCGGTTCGGGCGTCCACCCCCCGGTCGCCCGCCGC